>JACKAM010000004.1:300000-554054 GCA_020635075.1 Pseudobdellovibrionaceae bacterium
ATTGTGATCGACGGCGGCAGTGGCATTCGCCGATATGGCGAAGCCCTTTTGGTTGGACCTTGTGGAATGGGTAAAGGTGAAGTTCATATTTTCATGACCCACTTTCACTGGGATCATATGATTGGCCTGCCTTTTTTTGTGCCTATTTTTATTCCTGGCAACATCATTCATTTTTATGCTGTTCAGGACGACCTAGAGGACCGGGTGCGGGCCATGTTTTGTAAGCCCCATTTTCCGGTTCCTTTTGAGCGCCTAGGTGCCCAGGTTCTCTTTCACAAGCTTGAGCCGCGGCAGCCGAGGAAAATGGAGGACCTCACCATTACTCCCTACCAATTGGATCATCCCGATCCCTGTTGGGGATTTCGCTGTGAGAGTGGGGGTAAGGTGTTTTCTCACTGTGTGGACACGGAGGGGACCAGGGTCAGCCAGAAGGATTTGGACAAAGACCTGCCTCTTTATACCAATGCGGACCTGGCTATTTATGATGCCCAGTATTCCTTCTTGGAAGCTGCAGAAAAGATCGACTGGGGACACGCTTCTGGGCCCATAGGTATCGATATTGCGATGCGGGAGAAAATCAAAGAGATCCTCTTTATTCACCATGACCCGGCCGCATCAGACGAAAAGGTGCAGCGAGCAGAGGATCAGACCAGGGCCTACTATGATTCCTGCGTTCGCATGGCCAAGGATCAGGGAATTGAGGTCCATGAATTTAAATGGTGTTTCGCTCGGGAAGGTTTGGTAGTAGAGTTGTAGTCCACTTGGGGTATTTGCATGGAAGACGGATTACAAATTGACCAATCCAAGAGCGGAGATCAGCTCCTTTTGACCTTTCGTGGTGATATTAATGAAAATGCGGACTTTTCAGGTGTGGAGCTCAGCGGGGCAAAGGAAATTGTCCTGGATATGGCGCAAATTCGCCTGTTGAACTCAGTGGGCCTTCGCTCCTGGCTATTGTGGATCAAGACTTTTGCTGGCGACCGGAGCCTGGTCTTCATTAACTGCCCCCGCCACGTAGTCGATCAGATGAACATCCTGGATGGGTTTTTGCCCCTTTCCGCTCGGGTGGAGTCTTTTTTTGTCCCCTATTTTTGTGAGCATTGTGAAAAAACGGACTCGGTACTGGCTGTGCGAGGGAAAGACTACATGGAGGCAACTGCCAATGCCAAAGAGGGCGTAACCCTTCCCGATGAAAAGACCTGTCCTCACTGCAATCAGCAGATGGAGATGGATGTCTTGAAAGATCGGTATTTCAGCTTTCTTAAGCACAAGAAGTGAGATAGCCTGCCCCAATCAAGCATATCTCAGGTTCCAGATGACTAACGGTAATTCATGAAGAAACAGCAAAACAGTATGAAGGATTCCCAAGAAGGAATCGTCAAGCGCCACCCGGACGGATTTGGCTTTTTTATTCCCGATAACCAAGATCTTCCCGATATCTACGTTCCCAAAAGGCAGATGCGTGGGGTGATGACCAATGATCGGGTGTTGATTCGCGTTGTACCTGAGAAATTCTCAGATCGCCTCAGGGCTGAGGTATTGGAAATTAAAACCCGGGCGCAAACGAGGGCTACCGGTCAGTACTACAGCTTGGGTGGCAACAAAGGAATTTTGCGCGACACCAGCCACGGTTGGGGTGAAGATCTACTGGCCGTATGCCCCCCCCATCTCAATGTGGAAAATGGTGAGTGGGTGAGTGTTCAGATTAAAGGCTATCCTGGAGACGACGAAGGCTTTTACGGAGACGTAGTGGCCGTGATCGGCGACGGATTGAACCCCTTAAACGATTCCATGCGGGTGCTTCACACCCATTCCATCCCCTATGATTTTTCGGTGGCCACCCTCAAAGCTGCCGAGGCTCTGCACGAAGATTTGAACGAGGCCGAATTTAAGGCTCGCCGTGACCTTCGTCATTTATCCTTTGTGACCATCGACGGAGTGACAGCCAAAGACTTTGACGACGCGATTTTTGTTGAAACTGACAACCAAGGGTTTCACCTTTTGGTCGCCATTGCTGATGTCAGCCACTATGTGCGCCCGGGGACAAGCATTGACGATGAGGCCTACGAGAGGGGAACAAGCGTTTACTTCCCCAACTTTGTTTCGCCCATGTTGCCTGAAGCCCTCAGTAACGACTTGTGCTCCTTGAAGCCGGGAGTTCCTCGCTTGGCTTTGGTCGCTGACATGAAATTGGATTTTAGCGGCACATTAGGGGAAACTCAGTTCTATGAAGCTGTCATCGAAAGTAAGGCGCGGGTCACCTATGGTGAGGCCCAAGAAGTTTTAGAGGGAAATCACCCGGACAAGCACAAGCACGTGGCGGAGATGATCCTCAGGGCCGGGGATTTGGCCAAAATCCTCATGGCCAAGCGTTTCCGCGAAGGCTCTTTGGATTTGGATATCCCAGAAACAGAGATCGAAGTCGATCAGACCGGCAACCCGGTGGATATTATTAAGGCCGAAAGGCTCTTCTCTCACAAACTTATTGAAGAGATGATGTTGGTGGCCAATGTGGCTGTGGCCCGCTTTTTTACTGAAAAGGAAATCGATGCTCTTTATAGAATTCACGAGGAGCCAGCCGCCGACAGCATTCACGACCTGGAGTCCTATTTGGCCACCTTTGGTTTTCAAAAGAAACTCAGTGGCGGCAAATTGCAGAAAAAGATCAGTCGGGCACTGGAGCACTTTTCCGGACAACCTCAGGAGCATATTCTTCACATTTTGACTTTAAGATCCATGAGTCAGGCCAAGTACAGCCCGGACAACGTCGGCCATTTTGGTTTGGGTTTTCCCCTCTACACTCATTTTACCTCACCGATCCGCCGCTACCCTGACTTGGTGGTGCATCGCCTGATTAAGGCCCTGATGATTCCCCAGAGGGGCTATCAGCTGATTCCCTATGGGCTTCTCCAATCCATGGGGACTATGACCAGCGCTAGGGAACAGAGGGCGGTTAAGGCGGAGCGGCAAGTCATTTCCATCAAAAAAGCCCGCTTTATGACCCAACATATTGGGCAGGAGTTTGAGGGCACGATCAGTTCTGTGGCCAAGTTCGGTATTTTTGTAATTCTCCGCCAGTTTGATGTGGATGGTTTGGTGCGAATTGAGGATTTGCCCCAGCGGGATTTGATCTTTGATGAGGAACATCTCCGATTGGTTGGTAAAAAGTCAGGAGTGTCGTATAACATTGGAGACCACATGAGGGTTCAGGTGGCTGCCACCGATACCCAGGATGGAAAAATCGACTTTTTGCCCATAAGGGATGGCGACCGTGTTGAGAGTCCTGCTGAAGAGACAAAACCCGCTGGCAAACGCGGCAAGGTTAAAAAACATCGTGGCCGTGTTCGCAAAGCACGGGTTTCAAGAAGTCGCCGTAAAGGCTAAGCTCGGCCGATTTGTTATCGAAAAACTGACCTCGCAAGAAATGGAAAACCTCTCCCTTGGGGAGAGGCTACGCCTTTGCTTTGAGCAATTGGGGCCGACCTTCGTTAAATTAGGTCAGCTATTGGCCACCCGACCCGACTTGATACCCCAAGATGTGGCCGATGAGCTTAAAAAGCTCCACGACCAGGTGGCAACACTTCCCTTTAGCCAGATTCGCACCGTTTTGGAGAGTCACTTTGGAACCGACCTCAACGAAGTGTTTTTGTCATTCGATGAAGACCCTTTGGCTGCGGCCAGTATTGCCCAGGTTCACCGGGCGGTGCTCAAGGACGGCTCCAAGGTGGTGGTCAAAATCCAGCGGCCGGGAATTCAAGACATCATCGCTGAAGATCTGAGTGTGATGTACACCCTGGCTGAGCTTCTGGATAAATATATTCCCGAAGCTCGGTTGTATCAGGTCAGTTCCATTGTGAATGAGTTTTTTAAGGCCTTGGATCAAGAGACCAACTTTGTCATTGAGGCCAACAACATCCGGCGGTTTCATAAGAACTTCATCAATGAGCCGAATATCAAGATCCCCGAAGTCTATATGGAACAAACCGGTCGCAAGGTGCTGGTCCTGGAAGAGCTTCAGGGGATTCCTCTCAGTCATAAAAATGCTCTGGAACAAGAGGGGATTAACCGCGAAGCCATTCTCAAAGTGGGTTTGCGCTGTTACCTGAAGATGGTGTTTACCGACGGTCTTTTCCACGGAGACCTTCACGCAGGCAACTTGTTGGTATTGCCGAATAATCAAATTGGCTTGATTGATTTTGGCGTGGTCGGCCGGCTCAACAAAAAAACCCAGGCGGCCATTGCCAATATGCTATTGGCCTTGTTCTCCGAGGACTACGAGCGCCTGGCCTACGAGTACGTGGATCTAGCGCCCTATTCGGGACATGTGGACGCGGACCGCTTTGCCCGAGACCTGAGGGACTTGATTGCTCCTTATCACGGACTGACTTTCAAGAACGTCAATGCAGGACGATTGCTCCTGGACTCAACCGGGATTGCCGCCCGCCACGGGCTGCAGCTGCCCACGGAACTGGTGTTATTCTTTAAATCCATCGTCGCCATTGAGGGAATGGGACGAATTGTGGTGCGGGACTTTGATTTTCTCTCTTACTCCCTGGAGTTCGCCGACGAGATCGTGCGTGGCCGACTGGAAACGACAAGGGTTATTCGCGAGCTGACCAATACAGCTAAAGACTTAAGCTCGGTGGCAGGCGGTTTTCCTCGGCACCTTAAGCAGTATTTGCGTAAGATTAACAGCCCGTCTTATGCCATAAAGATTGAGCTCTTGGCCCTGGAAAAGCTTCGTTCCTCGGTGGTCAATTCGGCTCATACAATATTTCTGGGCTTGGTTATTGGGGGATTTCTCATTTCCTCGTCTATTGTCGTCATCGTTGACCGGGGGCCCCGCTTTTTCGAAATCCCCATTCTTGCCCTTCTCGGCTACAGCTTTGCCGGAATTCTCGGACTGGTCGCCTTTTATCGGTATTTGCGGCAGTAGTAAGGTGACCGTCACTTTTTGGTATTGTACTGCAATACCAAAAAGTGACGGTCACTCTACAGCTTGTAGGCTAGTCCAAAGCCTTGTTGTTCGAGGGCAAAAATAATGCTCCGTGACCCAAGAAAAAGAACCTGGAACCTCTATAGGGGGTTTTCTATAATTGGAGGTCATGAAAAAGGGCTTACTGATAGCTGCCGGGGTTGTGGCCCTGGCGGTTTTACTTGGGGTTGGGGTACTGGCCTGGGGCTATCAGTATTTGCAGAGTCCGGCGGGGCTTCGCTGGGTGGTGGGACAGGCCAACGAACAGGTTCTCAGTGATCAAAAAATTCAAATGGCGGTGGAGTCGGGTGGGATTTCGCTGTTATCGGGAATCAAGCTACAAAACATCAAAGTGCAAATGGAACAGGGGGGAAAACCTCTTGAGATTCAGATTGGTGAACTGGTGGGGGAATGGAACATCAGTTTTGTCACTCGTCATTTGCAGATGAAGAAACTCTATCTCACCGGCCTTGAGATCAAAGGTGAGTTGGCCGCCGGCGGAGAAGAGGCTCAGGTTCAAGTCGGTGTTGAGGCGCCCTCGGGTCCATTCGGCTTTCTCGAAGATCTACCGGTATCGGTGGAAATTGAAGACTGTCGGATCAGTCAGTCGTCGATCGATTTGGTGATGGACCAGGGTGAAGAGAAAACTCACATTGTGATTTCAAAACTTGAGGAGCAATTAATAGCCCGGGTGGAAGACAAACATCTGTTTGTCTCAAGTCAGATGGCGATTGAGCAAAACGTCAAGCAACAGGTGTCCAAGCTCGATTTGGCCTTGAATCTTGAGAACCGGTTGGTTTTGGATCTGAAACTTGTAAAGAGCACTCCTCAACTGGTGATGGAAAATTACGGTCTAAAGCTTCAAGCCGAGATGAAAGGTCCCCAGGCTCCGCTGAGGGCGTTTAGTTTGACTGGGGAGAAGATTGCCGATGGCAACTTATCCCACAAGTGGCAGGCGCGGGGAGTGAAGCTCGGTGAGGGGAAGCGAAAGGACCTCGAAGGTGAACTGGATTGGACCTTTGAATTTCCCATGCACAACCTGGTCACCCGGTTGGTTGCCCGCATGGGTGGGGAACCTCTGCTCAACTTGTCCAATCACTTCGTCCTTGCCGACCAACACTTGAAAACTAAAGGCGAAGTGGTGGTCCCCAGGGAATTTAGGCCAGCCGACATTGGTTTAAGCCCCTTGGCCATCGACTTGGAGGTCCGCCTTGGTGAAATGAAACCCAAGGTGAGTGTGGTGGCCGAGAAAGTGAGTTTTCAAGGTCAAGAGTTCAAAACTTTGGTTGAACTTACGGCTGATGTTCTTGATGCCACCAAGCCCAAGTTTGATATTCAGGTTTTTGTCGCCGATCAAAAGTGGGTGGATCTAAAGGGGCAGGCGGAAGTTACAGAAACAGTGAGTGCTATGGATTTTGATCTTCATGCCACGCCGGCCGGCCCTCTTTGGCAGAAGTTTAATCCGGGCGTGATAAAGCTTCCTCAGGGTTTGAACCTGCGTGGTCGGGCCGTCGCCGGTGCGGAAACCCAGATTGACGTAAGGGTGGACAATCAGGCTCCCAGTGAAAAAGCCCATGTGGATCTGCAAGCTCGGTTGGCGGCCAACGAGGATTTAATCATCCAAAAGCTGTCCGTCAACTATATGAACGACGACATTTTATTTGATCTTTCAGGCCGCTACAACTTGGCGAGGGAAAGAGGTCAACTCAAGGGAAAGTTGGAGATCAAAGGGGCTGGCGCGGGACTTGAGGCCTTCATCCCAAATTCCAGCTACAGTGGGCGGGTCTTGTTCCCCTTTGAGCTGGCAATTAACCGGACAGGGACTATGGCCCTCAACGGAGCCCTTGAATTCTCAAGTTTCAGTTTCAGTATGCCCAAGTATCGGGTGTCGGGCCTGAATGGAGCCATGGCCATCTCTGAGGAGTTTAAGGTCATGGGGGACAAGTTTTCATTTAGTCGTCTTCTTCAGCGCAATGCTTTTGAGCGGGTGGACTTTGAGAGCTTTCGGCCACTATTGGCGAGCAAAAAGCCACTTAAGATTAAATCCATTCATGTGGAGCAAAGGGCTTTTGGCCCTTTTGTTGGCTTCGTCAGTCTTCATCAGAATCTTTTGAGTTTGCACAAGTTTGATCTCCAAGCCGGCGGTGCCCGCTTCGCCGGCGAATCCTACGTGGATCTGCAGCCGCAAAATCTTCAACTGGGTTTTCTGATGCGCTTCTCCCAGGTCGACTTTCTAAAGCTGCTGCCGGACCGCTTTCTCACCAATTTGAAGCCCGGCCCTCCCCTTCATGGTCGCACGAATTTGTTGGTGGATCTCACCAAGGCTTCCGTGGTCGGTCGGGCCGATGTTCTGGAGATCAGCTCCAATCAACTTCTGGCTATGCTCAACATCGTTGATCCTGAGTATAAGGACGACAAGATCAATAGTGTGCGTACAGCACTGGCTTATGCCCATCCTACCTATGTTGGACTGGATTTTAATCACAGCTACGTGGATGTTCAGGTCGATACAAATGTGGGTCGTCTACCCCAGGTGAAGTCAATTCCCATTGGCAGTGCTTTAGTAGATGTTTCCACCGAAGTGAATAAAGTCATGGCGGAGGTGCCCTTATTATGAAAAAGATTTTTCTGTTGATCCTTTTGTCTCAGGTCGTGGCCTGTGCTCCGGTGATTTACACGATCGATCGGCAAACGGTGATGGAGGCCGATGCCTCTGGTGATTGGCCGGACGTGGAAAAAAAGCTCCTCAAAGCAGGCTTGAAAGAAGGCACAACCTTTTTTGCCAAAGTCAGACCAAAAAAAGGAGCTGAAGAAAATGAAAACATCCTCAACGGGGAGTTGAGCGGCAAATGAGAATCCATAAGCTGATTGCCAGTGGACTGGTTGCTTGGGGGTCCTTTGTCGGACAAAGCTCTGGCGAAACCATTGTTCAAAAAAGACTCAACGAGCTACCCCGAATCCTGACCCCAACGAAAATGACCGTGGGGCCAGATGACAACTTCCAGGTGGACGTGGATAGCGGTGAGAGTCTGATGGTCTTTACCCGCAGAGCTAACCTTTCGACTCAGCTCTACTCCCAACGTTTGAATGAAGTAACGGAACACAGGATTCTCGATGATTCCGCTGACTCCCGCAGTGCGATCTTAAGCCCCAGTGGCAAGACCTTGGCCTTTATCTACTACAAGGCGGATGCCCAGGGAGATTTGTGTGAAATGCCCGTCGGGAGTCCCGCTTCTGTCACCTGTTATAAGATTGCGGGCTCCCTGGAGTCACCGAGCTGGTTTGGTGAAGATAAAATTCTTTTTGTCCGCCGCAAGGATGCTGAAAAGGGCGAGCTTGTCCTCCTGGATCGTAAGTCAAAGAAACAGGACGTCCTCGATGAGGGAGACCTGTGGTCCACAGCCGTTCATCCAGCGCAAAGTCACATTGCCTACGTCAAGGCGGACCAATTCGGTATCCAGGTGAGAGTGCGCAAGGTCGGTCAAAGTGAAGTCACGGTGATCAATGTGGATCTACCGGGAGTGTCGGGCTTTCCTGAATTTTCGCCCGATGGCCAGTGGATCTATTTTAGTCATTACTTTAGCGACTCCAACCGCGATCAAAAGATTGATGCCAGTGACAATAGTGTTATTTTTCGTGCTCGACTGTCTGATGTGATGGCCGGGAAACAGGTCATTCCTCAACAGCTGACCTCGTCCAACGAAAATTGCAGTTTCCCTAGGGCGCGGAAGAGCTTTCTTTACGTGACCTGTGACTTCGAGGGCTCTTTGGATGTCTACCGACTTCCCTTAACCGGTGTGGTTCCCGAAAGCTGGGACGCAGCCATGGTGAGTAACGCCCACAGAACATCGCGGAACTACGGTCAAAGAATCCTTTTGGCTAATGGCCTCTACTATCGAGGTCAGATTAAAAGTCGCAGTGAGTACCTGTGGCTGATGCTCAGTAACTTTGTTCTAAAAGAGGATGCGGTGGCCGGTCGCTACTACCTGGGTCAGTTGATCCGCGAGGATAAGTCGGTGAATAAGTCCCAGTTGGCCATGACTGACTTATTCCTTCAGGCCTCAGCTGAAAAGAACCTACAGATCTCAAATCAAATCACCTCTGAGTTTCGCAGCAAGGCGCAAAAGTGGTTGAGCAAGGCCAAGTCTTCGTCGGGGGTGACTGCTAGATTGACTCAAGCGGCAGTGCTCGGCTTTTTAAATCAGTGGAATCAGGTCCGCGGGATATTGAAGTCGATCAAAGGTAGTCAGCTCAGCGGCTTGGATCACTATCTCTATCACCGTGTTGTGCAGAACCTGACAGCTGCTGGGAAGTTGCCTCCCGGCGAACTGGTCGCCGTTTACCAGCCCCTATTTTTGGGTTCAAAGATGACGGACGAGTCCCGGCTTTATTACCTCTACGAGATCTTGAGTGAAGCGCAGCTTCGCTATTCCCTGGCTGAGAGGCAGTCAACGGTCGTGCGTTTAGAGAAATTGGTTTCAGGGGTAAAGGTTTTAGTGCCGCTACTTAATGCAGAAGAAGTTGCCTTAAAACTTGTGGCCGACAAGACCCCCGCAGGAAAGGCCGCCGCCTACAGGGAACTTGATAAAATCATGAGTGAAAATCGCGCCAAGTACTTTGTTTTTAGGACCTTGGCGGTGCGGTCGATCGATAATTTTATTGCTGATGACGAGTTCAAGTACCTCAACTATGTGGCGACGACTTGGCTCAAGTACACGCAGAAGTCAGACACTGAGTTTGCCTACGCCCGGCAAATTTATGTGGACAAGGTCCTGGCCCGTGCTTATGGGAATTTTGGTGAGAAAAAATACCGGTATGCCTCTAATCATTTCTATGGCTCCTTGAGTCTCACCGATGATTTGGAATCTCACTACGGCTACATCAAAGCCATGGAATTGGACGGCAAACAGGGTGAACTAGCGACTGTCTATGACAGTCTCACCAAGCGGGGATTTGTCAGCGACAATCTGGGTTATGTGCAATCCTTAATGGAAATCAGTAACGGCAAAATGAGCTCAGAAAATGCCGATAAGCTTCTCTCTGAACTCCATAAAATTGATTCGGCCTATCAGTCGCCCATGTATCAATTGCTACTGGGTTACCTGTACCTAAAAAAACTGGAGTTGAGCTTGGATGGCCTCGGGTTCTCCCAGGACCTTTTAGCTTCTTCCCACAAACATTTAATGCTGGCCTATGATTTGGGACGGGAAAACCGCAGGATTGCCGCCTCGGCCTTATCCAATCTGGCCACTCTGCACTTTTTTGTCGCTAACTGGGGTTTGAGTCGTCGTTTCTTTGAACTCCGGGAGCCCTATGGATTTGTCGACAAAGAGGAAGAAGGACACTTCCGCTGGTTCTTTGCCCGAACTCTTTACCAATTGGCTGACGGCAAGGCGGCGGCCGAGCAAATGAGAAAGCTCCATAAGGGAGCCGATCCCTCCATGCGGCCCCTATTGGAACAACAAATGGGGTTTTACCTGCTGGAGGCCGGACGCTATTCGGAGGCGGCAAAGTACTTGTCGGACTTTCTTAAGGGTAAGGGCCACAGCCAATGGAATCTAGCTAGAGCTCGATTGGCCTTGGCCTACTCATTAATGAAGGCCGCGACAGCCGGCAAAAAAGCTCTTGGCGCAACCGAGAAAAACAAAATTGTTCAGCATCTTGACCGGGTTGTTGCGGATTCAAAGAGCCTCACTGTTGTGCCGGCTAAGGGTCGACAAAGAGTGCAGCTCACGCCATTGCGAATTCGTCTTCTGGCAACGGGTCTCAAGGCTCAGTTGATTTCCGGAAGCAAACGGACTGAGAGTCTTAATGAGTTGGCTCGGCAGCTGGAGGAGGTCAAATCTCAACTTAAAGATGTTTCCATGACTCCAGAAAATTGGTTGGTGTTTCGCCTAAAGGGGCAGTACCAGATGGCTGACCTGGAGCACAGTCAGGGCAACAAGACTGGTGTTCATCAGATCCTGGATTCCTCATGGCCGCAGGTCGTTGAGTTGGCTGAAACCGTTGGTTATGGTTTTCACACTCAGTTGATTGAGGCTCTGGTGGGCTACTGGGGTTTTGCCCGTCTGTCGGGTTACGAAGGTAAGACGAAGTCCGATGCTGAAAAGCTCACGCAAAATGTCTTAGCCAAAATGGCTGAAATGGAAGACCCCAGTGGCGTGGTGAAGCACCACTCCGGGCGAATTCAGCGGGTGATGAAGTAACTTGTCTTAGTTATTTTGCGCGCCGGCGTTGATCCAGTCGACAATGGCGGTTTCTTCGCTGCTGGAAAGATTCTGGTCACTGAGGTGAACACTATAGGGAGTGCAGCCTGAGACTCCGGCAAAATTGCTGATGTGGTAAGTGCTAAAGAGAACCCCAGCGAGAAAGCTGGTCTGGGGAGTGGTGTTTACGATCTTGACCGATCCACAGGTGCCGACACTTGTTGCTCCAGTTACATTTTTGGTCGTCAAAGTGCTGTGGGCGAGAGCCTGGGTGGAGAAGTCCAATTGAACCCCGTCCGTGTCGTAGGCCGAGCCGCCAGGGGAGTGGCAGGAATGGCAATTATGGAAGCGCAGGATGTTAGTGTAAATACTGGAGAATTTCGAAGGATCGGTGGAACTCGGTTTTTCATCACCGCTACAGCCCCAAAGGCCCAGAGCCATTAATCCACCGAAAACAATAACCAGACTTCTTTTGCTCATAAAACTCATCCTCATGGGGCGGTTTTACTTCAAATTTTAGGCCAAATTCAACCTGAAAGTGGCCTTGCCACGGAGGCAAAATAGATGTGATCCTCAATAGATACAATGAAGCGCATTATTCTCTGGTCTGTTTTGTTTCTTTTCTGCCTGGAAGTCGCCATGCGCTTGGCCGGCTGGATTCTCATGTCGCCCACAAGAGAGATGAACCAGGGTGGGGGAGGGTTCCGAATCCTCGTCCTTGGGGAGTCCACCTCGGCTGAAGCATTCGCCGACACTAGTAAGGCGGCCTGGCCGCGGGTTTTGGAAAAGCTTCTCCGTGATGCCGGTCGAGACGTGAAGGTCATTAACAAGGCCCTTCCTGCGACCACCACCTCATTGATTGTTTCTCACCTGTCTCAACAGCTAGATGAAATTAAGCCTCAGCTGGTGATTTCCATGATGGGGGTCAACGATGCAGGATACACGCGCTTTGTTGGTGATCCCACCGCCTGGAATCTATTTTGGAATCGAATTCGCCTGGTAAAACTCGTGCGCAGCCTAGTTGATCAGTACCAGCTTCGCTACCGATATCCTCAGGTTCGAGAAGGTTTGCCAGTATACAATCTCAAATCAAGCGAAGAAGGTGTTTTTCAACGACTAAGCAACCAATCCCTGTCAGTTGACCAGTTGTCAGTCGAGATCACTGATCAAGATCATCCACCATGTGGCGAAGCCAAGTTGTTGATTGATCTGGTGCAGAGAAACAAAGACGGAAAGAGTTTGAACGAAGATCAAACATTTTCCTTACTCAAACGTTCTCTGCAGCTGTGTCCACAATACAGTATGCTGCAAATGCTGACTCTCATGGAGGCCAGAGAAATCAACAACTACCGCGGCTGTGGTCAATTGGCCAATGAACTTTTCAAATTTGGTCGTAACCTCCGCGACGATGTGATTATTGCTCTGGCAGATTGTTATTTCGGCAAATCTGAAGTTCCAGAACCTCTTCTCGATGTGATGAGGTATCGCGGTCTGGAGTTTGGAGATCCAAATACGGAGGATATCGACCCTTCACAGGCTCGATCGCGCACCACTGACAAAAACTACCGCCGCGTTTACGCGATTTTAAGATCACGCGCCGTCCCCTGGATTATCATGCAGTACCCAACTCTACCCCTGCAGTCGCGGATAAAAATGTTCACTGAAGAAGAAGTCAGAACTTTGCCCATCTTTTTTGTCTCTAATGAAGAGAACTTCAAAAAGGTCCTTTCAGAGAAGCCCTATGACGAAGTCTTCAATGATCGGTTCGCCCGAACCTGGGGACACACCACCAACTACGGTCACGAACTCATCGCCCACCAAGTTCTCCCCGCCGTCCTCCAAGCCCTCAACAAATAAGTTCGCGGAAATAAAGCTGGTGTGCAGCTGATGACTGTACAAAAAATACCTAATTTAATTGTTGATCCGCAAAACTTGGGGCCGCCTTTGTCTGGGAATAGGTCCGGTTGCCGAGCCATTCTCCGTGAATCCGAATCCTCCACCGTCGCGCATGGGCGTATCCGAACTGCGGCAGCAATGCTGACGCAGTCCGAAGACGCGCCTGCGGCCGTAAGGTGCGTGAGGATTTACGGAGAATGGTCGGCAGAGGGCCAGTTTCACTGACAAAGGATTTTGCGGATTAAAAAAGCCCCGGTCTCCGACCGGGGCTCCGCGATCACTAGGCGAGTAGTTTCAAGGCAACCTGCTGGATGCTGTTGGCTTGACTGAGAACCGAAACTCCAGCCTGGGTCAGGATTGAGTTTCGTGTCAGCTCGGCCGACTCCGCAGCAATGTCCGCATCCCGAATTCGGGAATTGGCTGCCGACAGGTTCTCGTGGGCGATGTTCAGGTTATTAATCGTCGACTGCAGTCTGTTCTGCATGGCGCCGAAGTTGGCCCGCATCGCATTCACCGAGATCATTCCTTGGTCCACCACATCGATACTGGACTGTGCCTGTTCCTTTGTGGAGACCGACTCGGCGGTCATCCCGAGAGCTTCCAGGGTGGCGTTGGCTGCCGAGGTGTTAAACGAGATCCGGTCTTTGAAGGGATCATTATGCACACCCACTTGGATGTCGATGATCCCGCCGCTTCCGTTTAGCAAATCGTAGCCGTTGAACGCAGTCACTTCTGAAACCCGCTGAATCTCAGATTTCAGTTGCTGATACTCGACGTCCAAGAACTTTCTCTCCACATCCCCAATGGTGTCTGAAGATGCTTGGATTGCCAGTTCGCGGAGTCGGATCAACATATTGCTGACCTCGTTCAGTCCGCCTTCCGCAATTTGTACCAATGATACTCCATCATTGGAGTTGCGGTTTGCCTGTCCCAAGCCGCGAATTTGGGCCCGCAGGTTTTCGCTGATCGCGAGTCCGGCGGCGTCGTCGGCGGCTTGGTTGATTCGGTAACCCGAACTCAAGCGTGCCAGTGACTGATCCAATGCACGGTTGGTGTTGACCAAATTTTTCTGGGCGTTGAGTGACGCCACATTGGTCGTTATTCTGAGTGCCATTGTTATCCTCCTTGCATGGCTGATCCTCCTTGATTAGCTGCCATCCGTTGGCTTATGAGCACATTCTGTACTCAATGGTTAAACTCGTGAGTGCTTCCCAATGAAGTCACTCATCACTCTCGGGCCTGACGTCAATCAATAGACGAGAGTACCCAATAACGGATCGGAATTTTTTCCCTTGATCTCGAGTCCAGTTTTTATGAGGAGTTTTTTCTTTTCAGCTGCAGGAGATTTTTCCTGCTCTTGCCCTGGCTGTTGATAAGAAGAAACAACTAACCTTTGAGTGTACAGAGAACCATTTTGATCACCACTCATCACTTCATCTGTGATGCGCTGTCATCATCGTTGTCTCTTTCTGCCAACTTCTTGAGGTGGGCAGAGTTATTCTCAACATCTCCAACCCCGTTCATAGGTTGGACCATTTTTGTCTCTTCATTCTCCCATGACCTGCCAGAGTCATGAAGTACTCTCCTGCTATTGGCATTTCTCCACCAAATTTGGAAGTCGCCGCCTTTTACGGGGCGACCCCCCGCAGGAAACAGTGTTCGTTCATTCAGTTACCCACCGACATATTGCCGGGGCGGTGAGTTTGGGTCGACACCCGTATCTCACCAGTGAGCTAAAGTTCGTGAACTAAGGTTCACTCAGCTAATCAGGGATTAGCTGAATGACCGGTTCAAGAGACCCAGTGCGACTTGCGCTGACTGATTCGCTTGTGCAAGGACAGAAGTGCCTGCGTTCAACAGAATGTTATTTCTGGTGAGTTCGGCAGTTTCTTCGGCCACATCCACGTCACGAATTCGGCTATTCGCGGCAGACATGTTCTCGACGGACACAGCTAGGTTGTTCAGGGTCGACTGCAGACGGTTTTGGATGGCACCAAAGTCCGCACGCATGGCCGAAACACTGACAATAGCTGAGTCGATCGCACTTAACGTGTTCTGCGCGGAAGCCTTGTCGGCCACGCTCGTCAAGTTGACCCCAAGGGCTGCCGCATTGGCATCCGCTTTGGAAGCGTCAAAACTCAATCTATCAATATTGGGATCGTTTTTGGTTCCCACTTGGAAATCCAAGATGGAGCCGGTTCCACTCAAGAGCTGAGTGCCATTGAACTCGGTGCCATCGGCGATCCGGTCGATTTCCGAAACCAGCTGATCGTATTCCACGTTTAGGAATTGTCGTTCCACTGGTCCGATGGTGTCTGAAGCAGCTTGCACTGCCAATTCACGCAATCGAATCAGGATGGAGCTGATTTCGTTAAGGCCCCCTTCCGCCACCTGGACCAGTGAAACACCGTCCTGGGCGTTCCGCGAGGCTTGCTTTAAGCCGCGGACCTGAGCCTTAAGGTTTTCTGATATGGCGAGTCCGGCGGCGTCGTCACCAGCCCGGTTAATCCGGTAACCCGATGACAAGCGTTCCAGACTCTTGTCGAGTGCTAGCTTGGTGCCCGTCAGATTCCTCTGGGCATTCAAACTAGCCGTATTGGTATTGATCCTTAAACCCATTTTCCTCCTCCTTGAAGAACAAGGCATCGTTCCTTGATGCCAGCGGATCACTCCTGTAATCCGAGGGTTGTCTCTTTTCTCTCCCAATTGATCGGCGTCTCATTGTGAGGCTTGAGTCAAAACGAGAAAAACTGGACCTTCACCTAGTGCGCCGGGTCAGGGTTTTCTCGCCGACCTAGTGGTTGAATTGGTCGTAAAATACTGATTTCATGAACTTTGCTCTGGGGGATGGCTCTTGGCCGAAGATAAGAAAAAAGACAACTACGAGACCTATGATTTCAAGCCCGATATCGGCGATCGTGTGTCTCCGACCTTTTGTGCCCTGGCCTGGCTTCATCGCTTTACTAATATCGCTGGAGAAGTTCAGCTTTGCTGTGTGGCTGAAGAGTACGACAGTGATATCTTGGACAGTAAGGGTATCAAGATGAACCTGGATCGGGTTCAAGATGATGAGACCATCATGAACTCACAGTGGATGAAGGACCTTCGTCTAAAGATGCTCAAAGGGGAATGGCCTTCCTATTGTGAACGTTGTCGTTTGACTGAAGCAGGGGGCGGCTTTAGTCGCCGTCAGTTTGAAAATGCTGGGAATTCTCGCTTTATAACTAAACTCATTAATGACACCAAGTCTGATGGCACAATCAACGTTCAGGTACGATCAGTAGATTTTCGTTTGGGGAATTTGTGCAACTTGGCATGCCGAATGTGCACCCCCCGATCTTCGTCCAAATGGGTGCGTGACTGGCCAAAGGTGGACCAGGATTGGTTTGGAAAGACTGAGCAGGAGTTGGAGCAGTATCGACGCTATCGTTATTACGAAAACCCCAAGGTTTGGGAGAACTTTAAAAAGCAGGTTCCCTATCTTCGTCACCTCCACTTTGCCGGAGGTGAGCCCATGATTGTGCCCCAAATGGTCGAGGCCTTGAAAACCTGCATTGATTCCGGCAATGCGGGCAATATGTCTTTGACCTACAATACCAACGTCATGCTCATTCCCGACGAAGTTAAGGAGCTGTGGCAGAAGTTTGGCTATGTGCGCATTTACGCCAGCATTGATGCCTTCGGAAAGCTAAACGACTACATTCGTCACCCATCCAAGTGGGAGGTCATCAGTCGAAATCTTGAGGACCTGGAGGCTAATTTTGACAAGTACCACTTGCGCCAGGTCCTAGTGATGAGCACGGTTCAAGTTTATAACATCACTCAAGTGGGAGACTTATTTACCTACTTGCGTGAAAATTTTGAGCGCATCACTCCAGTCCCTCATTTGATTAATCTCCATCATCCCCATCACTACAGGACGCAAATTCTCCCTCCAGAGCTCAAGGCCTTGGCCAAAGAGAGGTTGATGGAACATAAGATATTGGCTAAGGAAAAAATGCTCAGCATCCCTCGTATGCATCGGTTCTTGTTTTATCTGGAAGCCATGGATGAAGCCGTTCAC
The DNA here is from genome assembly GCA_020635075.1 of Pseudobdellovibrionaceae bacterium. NCBI lineage: Bacteria > Pseudomonadati > Bdellovibrionota > Bdellovibrionia > Bdellovibrionales > Pseudobdellovibrionaceae > Pseudobdellovibrionaceae bacterium. Next base: position 317,141 of record JACKAM010000004.1, read on the forward strand.
TTCATGGAAAGTGAGGATCGACAGGATTTGTTGCCTGAGTTCTTGAGGTCGGCACTTTCAAAAGATCGTTTTCGCGGAGAGAACATGTTTGAGCTTCTTCCGGAATTTGAAGTGCTCAAAAAATGGTTGCCTCAAAATTTTGACAAATCAGTTCGTCAAGGGGCTCCTTCAGTAAATCTATAGTTGGATAACCTTTCATGCTTGGGCGCAGACCATTTCACAACTTTGTTTTGCTTATAGGATCCGTTGTTCTAACGTTGGCACTGGCTGAATTGAGCATCCGGGGATACTTTACCATTTCTGGCGGAGCGCCCGAGGGGGCGAAGAGCCTGTTTAACAAAATCAGCATGATTGATCTGAAGGGGGAAAGCGAATGTTCCGGTACAGGATCAGAAGTTATTCCCCATCCTTACTTTGCCTTCACCAAGAACCCATATCATCCGTGCAACAGGCGCGGGTCCACTACAAATCGGCATGGATTCCTTAACCCTTCTGAATTTCCAGAATTTAATGAGGATACACACTTTGACATTGTACTATTGGGTGGTTCCGTGGCCTCCATTATGGCACTTGGTTGGGATCATAAAGATCGAGCGGCCAACTATATCGAAAAAATCCTTAACGATAGATTTCAGCCACCTCATGGTCAGTCTTTTCGAGTTTACAATGGCGGCATGGATGGTGGCAGTCAGCCCTTACAAAATGCGGTACTGATGAATTTGGGTGAACGGTTTGATGGGGTGATAATCATCGATGGCTATAACGAGAGCCTGCATTCCAACCATTTTCTTATGGGAACTCCGGCAATTGGGCTGTACCTGGATGGATTTAAGACTTTAAACAATCAGGTAAACGCCGGATTAATGGTCAAATTGGCAAAGATATTGCGTTCAAATTCCGCATTTAGCTGGTCTTATCTGGCCGGGTCACTTCACGGGTCACTGCTAAATTTGAGTGTTCACTACGAGATGAACCAGTTAGCTGAAGACCTTGAGAAGATTTATTATGGTGCTGCTCAGCCGCCGGCGACCTGGTCAAAAGAGGATTTGCATTCCTATAACGCTGAAAAATACGCTCAACTGACCTTGATGGCCCAGTCTATGAGCAATGTGATGGGTCTAAAGTTTGCTCACTTTCTGCAGCCCATAAGATGGCTCTATAAGCCCCTCACCGAAAGGGAAAGGTCTTTTCAGAAGTATTGTGAGGTTGAGTTCTACCAAAAAATGGAAGACGCTCTGAGGATGGCTCGCGAGACCAAGGGATTACAAACCTTTAGCCTCTTGAAGCTCCTGGAAGGCAATGCCAACGAATTCTATGGCGACCACATTCACTTTAAGTTTTCCGATGACGGACAAAACGAAGGCAATCGTTTGATGGCCGAGGCCATTGTCAAAGAGCTGGAAAAGGTCTGGGCCCTTCAGCCCAATCAATAGGGCCGATTTGAATAAATGGACTAGAGAGTGGTTTCAGCCTGGAGGCGGATCTGAACGGCTGGATTCGCCTTAGGTGTTAAAATATCCGTGCTGCAATGACAGAAGTCTTTATTGCAAACAATAGGTCCGGTTGGAAAGTGCCAATCTTCATCGAACATATGTCCTAAAATGCCACCCACCTGGCAGCCGGCGCGCCAGACCTGGCCTTTGAAATCAATAAACAGCTGATCAACACCAATGCCACAATTCCATCCCTTGAAATGGGCCAAATCATGATTGACCAACAAAGTAGGGTCCAAATGCTCAACAGATCCATCGGCATAGACAATCTGTGAATCCAACTTGGATTCTTTCAGATACTTCATGGGCTTCCCGCCTAGCGTGTCCACGAACTCGCGATCCTGATTGATGAAATACTCTTCCTGCCAGGGCTCATACTCCTGTTGAAAAGGAGCCTCTGTTCCAAAACCGCCCAACACCCGAACTGGCCACAGGGAGTACCAATGGTCGCCAGGTGCGGCCTTGAGTCGCTTCATAAAATCAATCGATTTGTCCCACAGCTCTTTTTGTGGGGGCATCATCACGCGGACACCCAGGTGACACTTGCCAGACAGGTTGGTGGCATTTTGAATAACGATGTCATCCCGGTCTGCTTCAGGGTGATAGCTGATAGCCACCACATCAAACATATGGGCACACTTGGCAAAAAACTCAGGTCGCCGAGTGGCATTGGTGGTCAAGGCAATATTGACGCCACGGTCATATAGGTACTCACAGAGCTTAAAGAAGTCAGGCCAAATGCAGGGTTCACCGCCCGTAAATGAGACCAAATACTCCTTGCCCATGGGATCGTAGTGCTTAAACACCCGCTCAAGAAAGGAAACCACCTGCTCGTATTTGAGCCATTTGTGGGAGCCTTCGTAATTGGCCGGATGGCAGTAGGAGCACTTCTGGTTGCATTGGTTGTGAATCATCCACATGACATGGAGAAGATTGTCTGACCGACTGTACTCAATGCGAGCAATGGGTTTATCGAGGTTCAAGACATTCTCCTTGGGCTTGTTTGTTCAAAAACTCAGGCGCAAACTTGGAAATCTCAATGTTGGTGGGGCAGTTGCATGAGTGAGTCGTGCAAACTAAGGGTTTGGTCGGAAACCGAATGTTATTAGGCTCCGTCGCCCAGCCAATCACTCCTCCTAGTTTACAACCGCCACGATAAACTTCCCCACCATAGCCAATAAATAGACTTTCCAGGCCCACATAGCAAGTCCACCCCCAGAAATCCGTGAAACCGGCGTTGATAAGATCGTTGGATTTGAGGAGCGCCTCTTTTCCATCGGAATAGGTCACAGAGTACTGCAAATAGGTGGAGGGCTCATATATCCACTCTGGGTAGGACTTATGGTGCTTCTGCGGAGTGTCTTGAAGGAGCCTGAGCTGTTCAGGCGTATATTGTTGCTTCACAATGTCGACGCCAAAATCATCCTGAAGGTGGACGTACTCATAGGCGTAATTTTGTAGTTCGGTTTGTATGCGATCAGTAAAATCCAGGCACTTCCTCCAGTAGACGGGATCGGCCATCATTGAAAAGCGAATTGCGGGCAGGCAGATTTCCCGATCTTTCTCAAACTGTTTGAGGGTTGCCATGAGTCTATCGTCATCAACAAATTCCGGTTGATAGGAAAAAGCCAGCCACTCAAACTCTTTGGCGAAATCGACCCAATAATTGGGATGAACACTGGCATTGGTGGTCAATCCCAGGCGAATGCCCTTGCCGCGGGCGTAAAGGCACAGCTCTTTGAAGCCCTTCCAAAGAGTGGGTTCGCCACCGGTAAAAGAGAGAAGAATCTCCTTGTATCCGAGCCTTCCGCAGTAGTGTTCGACCAATTTATCAATCAGCTGCCTGGCCAGCTCAATAGACAGCCACTTTTCCGAACCAACTTTGTTGTAATCAGGGCAGTAGTTGCAATCAAAGTTACATCGGTTGTGGAGTGACCAACAGATATGAAGATCAATCTTGGACCCTCTGGCCTTGGTAATCTGAATGGGGTAGGGTTGCGCCTTAGTCATGGGCTTACTCATCTAGCAATGTATTGCGGTCACTCTTACTACTGCGTGGTCGAAATTTAGAAATATTGACCTTTTCCTTTTTGGCATTTTTTTGCGGGAAGTAGTCTTCGAGCCAATCGCCCTCAATCTGTTGCAGTTCCTCGGTGGTGTAGGATTCAGGGTAGACTTTGCCCTTTGAGGCTCCGCCCCCTTCGAGCATGGGAATTAGCTTAAACTCAATCCCCTGTTTGCCAAATTCTTCGCGGTATTCGTCCAGGCGTTCAAACAGTGAGGGGTGGGCGACGGCGGTGATATAAAATCGCTCAAACCCGGAATCCACCATGGCTTTGTAGCTATCGAAAAACTGCTGAGTGATGTTCTTGCGTTGCATGGGATGAATATGCAGGGAAATATGAACATTGCTAATCTGTTCGTGGGGAACCCTGGTCCAAAATTCATGGGGTACCGCACATAGGTTTGTGTTGGCTCCTATCATATGCCCCCGCTCAGCAAGACGCTCGCAAACCTCAACCACATTGGGCACGAGAAAGGGTTCGCCACCCATCAGTGAAAAACAAAACTTCAGGCCGGACTCATCAACCACCTTGAGCATCGAATCAATGGGCACTGGCTTGGAGCGGGTTTTCTTGTCTTTGGTGTCAGTCGCACGATCAGGACCCGTCACAATACAATACTCGCACATCATTTGGCATTCGTAGGTGATGTGCCAGTGGGCAAACACATCGTAGGGAACCGGTCGTGTTGCGGGCTCGCCCTTGGCAATGGCATGGAGGTCTTTTTCAAAGGCCCAAAGGGGGCAAGCGCAGTGAACCAAATCACAATTGATCAGCTGGTTGCGAAGCTTAAAGCCGCCCTCGTAGATGTTACCCAGATTTTCAGACTTGCGGTCCCAGCAAACATTCATACTGCCGTCTGGCAGAATCGATACGGCGTTGATCCCGGCATTGCAGACCCACTTGGAGCCAGCCTCTGGTTTTTCCATCTATATTATTCCTCCATGAAATCAGGCAAAGGCTAGAATCCATCACCCTTTCAGGTGATGGCAACTATTTTCTTTTGAAGGTGAGAAAGGTGAATGGAACGGGCTCCTGGCGCTCGTTACGCTCGATTTCCTCAAATTTATCCAAAGGCATTTGAGGGTAATAGGTGTCGCCGGGGATTTCCTGGTGAATGCGGGTCAGGTAGATCTTATCCACCATATCCATCGATTGTTCAAAAATTTCGCCGCCACCGGCGATAAAAATCTCTTCACCCCAAGTGGCAGATTCTCTTTCGCAGTAGGCTATGGCTTCCGCAAGGGAGGGAAATACAGCAGTCCCTTCCGGATGGTAATCTTTCTGTCGAGTGACGATGACATTCAAGCGTTTGGGCAGGGGACGGCCGACGGATTCGTAGGTTTTTCTGCCCATAATAATGGCGTGACCCAAAGTCTTATCTTTAAAAAATTTGAGATCTTCAGGGATATGCCAGGGCAATCCACCCTCACGACCAATAACGTCGTTCTCTGCTGCCGCAACAATGTGGGAGAGGGTTACGGTCATACCGATACCTCGGCCTTGATATGGGGGTCAGGATTGTACTCAACCAACTGAAAATCCTCGAACTTAAAATCAAAAATGCTCTTAACTGAAGGGTCAATCAACATTTTTGGCCCTTCTTTGGGAGCCCTGGTTAACTGAAGGCGAGCTTGATCGAGATGGTTCAGATACAAATGGGCATCACCAAAAGTGTGAATGAATTCACCAGGAGCCAAATCACAAACCTGAGCCATCATCATGGTCAATAGACTGTAGCTGGCAATGTTGAAGGGCACACCCAGAAAAACATCGGCCGAACGCTGGTACATCTGGCAACTAAGGCGGCCATTGCTGACGTAAAACTGAAAAAAGGCATGGCAGGGAGGTAGTGCCATCTTATCCAACTCTCCAGGATTAAATGCGACCACCACCAGTCGACGAGAGTCAGGATTCGCTTTGATTTGCTCAACCACTTGAGAAATCTGATCTACGGTATTGCCATCGGGAGTTTTCCAAGATCTCCATTGGGCACCATACACGGGCCCTAAGTTACCTTCTTCATCGGCCCACTCGTCCCAGATGCGCACATTATTTTCTTTGAGATACTTGATGTTGGTGTCGCCACTTAAAAACCACAAAAGTTCATGAATGATTGAGCGTAAATGAAGTTTTTTGGTGGTCAATAGTGGAAAGCTCTTTTGCAAATCAAAGCGCATTTGATGCCCAAACACACTCAGGGTGCCCGTGCCCGTGCGATCCGCTTTCTCTGTGCCTTCGTCGAGTATCCGTGACATCAGGTTCAGGTATTGTTTCATGGAGTCTCCTTCTTAACTGACTCGACCATAACGTGTGGATTTTTGCCAGCCAAGTCCGGACATAAGGGGTCACAAAACAAGTTGAGAACTAAATCTAGGAGTGGTCCTGCGTCATTGGTGGAGCCATCGGCAAAAGCTGAAGGCCATCCTTTACTCGGCGCACCAGGTTTGCTATGAAAATGGGCTTCTAGCTCGGGAGTGAGAAAGCAAAATGGAAATTCGTGATCCCATCCACGGCTCGTTGCCCCTGGAAGACGGCGAGGTCGCCGTCCTGGACACCGCTGTCTATCAGCGGTTGAGGGCCATCAAACAGCTCGGTTTTATGGAGTTTAGCTTCCCGGGCGCTACCCACAGTCGCTACCTCCACTCCCTTGGGGTCTGCCACTTGGCGGGGCAAGCCTTTGATCACATTTTCGCCCATTACCCTTTTCGCTCAAGCGAAACTTATAGGAGGCTGAAGCAATCGCTTCGTCTCGCAGCTCTGCTTCACGATGTTGGCCACGGTCCTCTAAGTCATACCACGGAGGAGGTGATGCCTCCACTGAGGGATTTGGGTGTCGGGGTCTACAAGAGGCGCCGGGCGGGATGGGAAAAAGATGACGATCATCACCGTCAGGCTAACCACGAAGATTACACCATCAAGTTCTTAACTGACTCCAGTCTAACTCCAGTTCTAAAGCGCGAGTTCCCAGGTATTGATCCCCTCCATATTGCCTGTCTCGTGGATAAGTCCCTTGAATGTCCCGATGACTTTTTCCGTGAGGACGACCACGATTTTCGCACCATTCTCAGCCAGATTGTAAGTTCTGAAATGGATGTGGACCGCATGGATTACCTGGAGAGGGATGCCTATTTTTGTGGAACCAACTACGGTCGGGTGGAGCTGAACTGGTTGTTGGGCAATTTGACCTACCATGAGGTCGAGGGGAACCTCCATTTGGCCTTAAATCGCCGGGCTCTTTATACCTTCGATGATTTCCTCTTAGCCCGTCACCATATGCACTTGATGGTCTATTTTCATCACAAGTCGATCATCTATGAAGAAATGTTGATGCGCTATCTGGCCAGTGATGAGTGCCAGTTTTTCTTGCCATCCGATATTGAGGAATACATTGGCTATACGGACTATGCCTTGTTTCAACACCTCTCCCAGGTGGACAACCGTTGGGCGCGTCGGGTTGCGGAGACTCGACCTTTCAGAATGCTGTTTGAGTACCACTCGACCGAAGCCAACAAACGCACAGAAAAGATGGAGAAATTCCTTAACGGTGAGGGAGTTGAGACCATTTTGGCCAGTACGACGACGCGATTGAGCAAATACCATAGTCCCAGTGCGGAAGAGCGATCCGTTCAGATCTACGTAGTGGACCAGTACGATCGCCAGGCGAAGCCCTATCCCATTGAGAAATCCACGGAGATTTTTCAAAAATACGAAGAGATTCGCCGCATCGAGAGGATCTATGTGGCACCAGAGGACTTTGATCGGGCGGAAAAGGTCATGCTCGACAATCGACTCTAAGTTAGCCGTTGTGACCTATTCATCGCCTTGCTATCCTTTGTAGTGGTTTTGTGGGCCCAAGGCGGGCTGAGTAAGCCAATTCAAGGATGAGAAAATGTTGATTCTGGGGATATCATGCTATTATCACGACAGTGCCGCCGTTCTGTTAAAGGATGGCGAGATTCTGGCTGCCGCCCAAGAGGAAAGATTTACGAGAAAAAAGCATGATCCGGCCTTCCCTAGGGAGGCCGTTCTCTTTTGCCTAAAGCAGGCAGGGGTTAAACTTGGTGATGTGGATTACATCGCTTATTACGATAAGCCCTTTTTGACTTTTGAAAGGCTCATCGAAACCTACATTGCATTAGCGCCAAAAGGGTGGAGAAGTTTTGTCACCTCAATGCCGGTTTGGTTAAAGGACAAGCTGAATCTCAAATGGTTGCTCAAACGTGAACTGGCCGATCTCGAAGAAGGATTAAAGACCAAAGATCTACCCCCCTTGCTATTCTCCCGTCACCATCTCTCCCATGCAGCCAGCGCATTTTATCCCAGTCCCTTTAAAGAAGCAGCGGTGCTTTGTTTAGATGGGGTGGGCGAGTGGGCAACAACTTCAGTATGGACCGGGCGGGGAAAGGATTTGAAGCCCGAATGGGAAATTCGTTTTCCTCACTCTTTAGGGCTTCTTTATTCTGCTTTTACCTACTTCACCGGGTTCAAAGTAAATTCCGGTGAGTACAAACTGATGGGATTGGCGCCTTACGGTGAGCCTCTGTATGTGAATCAGATCCGCGATCATCTGATTGATATTAAAGAAGACGGCACATTCAGGCTGAATCTTGAGTACTTTGATTTTGCTACCGGCCTTAAAATGACAAATAAAAAGTTCAACCAGCTTTTTGGAGGGCCCGAGAGAAAAACCGAAGCTCCGGTCACGGTTCGAGAAATGGACATTGCCCGTTCTATTCAGCAAGTCACCGAAGAGGTGGTCTTAAAACTGGCGCGAACCATTCGCAAAGAGACGGGCATGACCAACCTGTGTATGGCCGGCGGAGTGGCCCTCAATTGCGTCGCCAATGGGAAGCTGGTGGACGAGAAAGTTTTTGCAGGATTATGGGTGCAGCCCGCAGCAGGTGATGCCGGAGGCGCACTGGGGGCGGCCCTCTGTGCCTGGCATCAGCACTTGGGTAATGAAAGGGCACTGGCCGTCGGCGACAAGATGCACGGTTCCTACCTGGGGCCAGAGTATGGACCAAAGGAGATCGAGCAATTTTTGGCTGCTCAGGGGGCGCCGGCCCATCGCTACTCTGAGGTGGATCTGGTCGAAAAAGTCTCATCACTTTTAGCTGAAGGCAATGTCATCGGATGGTACCAAGGCCGTATGGAGTATGGCCCAAGGGCTTTGGGCAACCGGTCGATTTTGGGTGATGCGCGAAGTCCTGAAATGCAGACGACAATGAATTTGAAAATCAAATTTCGCGAATCCTTCCGGCCTTTCGCCCCGGCGGTCCTTGCTGAAAAAAGCGATCAGGTCTTCACCTTAGGTGCGGAAAGTCCCTATATGCTCCTGGTCGGTCATATCGGCGAGGGTTGGCGCAAACCGACCAACGGATCTGAGAAGGGGAAGCGGGGGTTGGATCAGCTAAAGGTCCAGAGGTCAGCCATACCGGCGATCACCCATGTTGATTACTCCGCTCGGGTGCAAACTGTTCATTTAGAAACCAATCCCCTGTTTCATCAGCTTCTTGAGAAGTTTGAGGCGAAAACCCAGACGCCCGTCCTGGTAAACACTTCTTTCAATGTTAGAGGTGAACCAATTGTCTGTCGCCCTGAGGAAGCCTATAATTGCTTTATGCAGACCAATATCGATTACCTTGTGCTTGGCCCCTATGTGCTTGCCAAGACTGAGCAAAAGGGAAGTCGTGAGGACTTTGCCCAAAAGTTTGAACTGGATTAGCGGATGAAAGAGTTTTTTAAATCAATCTACGCCAAATGGATGAAGTTCAGTCATTTCCTTGGTCTTATAGTCACCGGGTTTTGGTTAACCGTGTTTTACTATTTGGTTCTTACTTCTATTGGATTAATGTGGCGATTATTGGGTAAAGACCCCCTTCGCCTCAAGTGGGATTCGAATCTTGAGAGTTATCGTGAACCAAGCGATCTTCTTGATCCGCGACACATGGAGCATCCCTATTGATTAAAGACCTAATGACAGACTTCTGGGGATTCATGAAAGTACGTAAGAAGTTTTGGTTAGCGCCAATTATTCTCGTACTGATTTTGCTCGGGCTTCTGCTGGTGTTTGCCCAGACGAGTCCTCTTGCCCCCTTTATCTATCCGTTGTTTTAGCGAGTTAGGGTGAGATGAGACCACTGAGCCCATTGGTCGAAAAATTCCTGGTTCCCGGACGAAAGGGTCAGACCCTTTTAATAGCCTTGGCCTGTACTATTTTTGTCTGGTATTCGCAGAAGGCCTACTTCGCAGACTCAGAGATCTTTTCTCTCACTATTGCCAGAACCAAGCAGGCTTTGGATATTGGTCAGGCCTACAAGCTTTTGTTCTCCCTGGTTTTAAAGGCTACTGTTTGGTTTGACCTCAAGGAGGAGCAGCCCCTCCTGTTTGCCCGCTTTATTTTTGCCATTATCGGCGTTTTCAATTTATTGTTAGCCGCATCTCTCTACAAATTAGTTTTCCGTCGACCTCACCTGGAAGTAACACCGATCCTTTTTATTCTCGGTTTCACTGTGTTTTTCGAGCGAGGCTTTCGTATTCGTGCGGACAATCTGTCGGCGACCTGGCATTTGCTCATACTTTGGTATTTCATGCGCTATTGGTATTACCGGGTTGACTTCAAGAACTCGGGAAGTCTCCATATTGTCGCCCTAACGCTGATGGAAATCCTCATGATTCTAACATCAGTGAAGGCGGGGATGGTTTTATTAGCTCTTCACGTCTTTTATTTTACATCCATCAAGGGTCTAGGATCCGAGCGATACCAACAAGTCAAGAGGGCTTTGTTTTGGAAGATTCGGAATCAGGTGGATTTGGTCCTTCTGGTGATGGTTTTCATTTTCTATTTTGATGCTTCATTTGACCTTCTTGATATTCTGTTTGGCTCAACCACTTACCTGGTCGAGGCCACCCATGCCAGCGCGGGCATGCCCGACTACTTGTCTCGTGTTTCGTTTTATCACGTGACGAAATTTTTGCAGGAGAACCCTTTTTCAGCACTGTTAATGTATTTGCCCTTGGTTTTCGTTGTTAGTCGCAGTCTGCGTCGGTTCCTGTCCCGCCAGTCCTGGGCTGATCGGGTCAGTTCCTTTTATCTTTACTGTTTCGTAGTTACTCTTTTCTTTGTTTTGTTTCCCGAGAAATACCCATTCTTTCTTGCCAGCCTCCTTCCGGTATTAAGTCTGCCGGCGGTCCGCTTCGGAAGCCTTCTGTTATTCTTGACCACGAGATTTTTGAGGCGATGGCAATGGACTCGCCGTCAGCGGTACGCTCTTGCTCGGATTTTGTTCATTGTTTGTAGTATTGGCTCAGTTATCATAGGGGCACAAACCGTTATCAGTCGCAGTAGCAATGCCGGACAGATTCACTTCATCAAAAATATGACCAAGTTCCTTAATCAGTTTGGCCGGGTCAAGTATTACGATGTCATCGGCACACTGCCGGATCATGACCCACTCATTGCCTTTGCGGGTCCCAATCAGGATGAGGAAAATCGTCAGGCGTTTTTTCGGGTTATGGCAGAGCTTCCGCCTTTTATTTTTTATACCCGTAAGATCACTTTTCTTGAGCCTCACATCAATTCACTCTTGTCGCGCCGGTATCTCAATTTAGGGCAGGGAGTGTTTGCCCGCGGAGTGCGACATATTCCTAATGAAATGGAAAAGCGGGAGTGGATGGGAGAAACCTTTTGGGCGGTTCCCCTTAACGACATCAATGATTCATTAGGCGAGCTGGAGGTCCCATTTAAGGATATTGAGACCTTTGTTGAACCCAATGAGATTGAACCCCTTGTCGACAAGGTCCCCATCTATTTCTATATGATTGAGGCCACGGGGGCGGTCTTTCCTCTTCATGAGGTTTGGCTTGAGGATGAGTCTGGGTGGATCACCCTCTATGATGAAATTCAGCCTTGGAAGTATGTGCGGGGTAAGTATAAGTACCTACTGATTCCCAAAACTGGTAAAAATATCGGGATTAGTATTTATCCGCCTATTGGGTTCCAGGCCAAGGACTCCCTGCTATTCCTTTTCGCCTTCGATGTGGAATTTTAGTGCCTGTTGAAAGGCCGGGTTCTCTCTCCAGCCTTGATTCCTGTACTCCTTTGGGAGAAAGTTAAAGATCGGCCCTCTCGGGGACTGGATTAATAGGGGGATATTCTGGATCTCAGTATTGTCATACCGACTGTTGGACGCCTTGCGCCTTTGCGGGCCTGCCTGCGCTCACTCTTGAATCAGCATCGCCCTACCTATGCCTACCAGATTTTAGTCGTCTGTAATCCAGGGAGTGAGTCTGTTCGTGCGATGACGCTTGAGTTTCGCGCCATGGGATTACCCGTCCAATACTATTTCAGTGAAGGCCGCGGTGCCAATAGAGCTCGAAACAAGGGGGCCAAGATCGCAGAAGGCCGTTATCTTCTCTTCTTGGACGATGACACAGAGCTGCCGGATTGGGATTTTCTCAAGCGCATTAGGGATCGCGTTGTCGGTCATCGTACAGAAGTGGCACTTGGTGGCTTCTACTTGAGTCCTCAAGGGAGTAGTCTTCCTGCCCGTGTCTACAATTGCGCCGCAAATCTATGGATGATGAAGGCTTCGAAAAGCCCTCACCGTCGACCTGTGATGGTTGGCGGCTGCACTCTCATTGATCGGCAGATTTTTTGGGGAGTCGGAGGATTCGAGGAGAGCCAGGAAGGGGCGGCTGAGGAGCTCGCCCTGAGCCAGCGCATTCAAGCCCGGGGCCACAAAGTTGTTCTGAGTCCGCAGATTTCGGTTCATCACTATTTTCAAGGCGGTTGGACGCGGCTCTATGGCAACGCTTTTAGACACGGCCAGGCAAAGCCTGCCAACCAGAATCAGCGGCTGGATTCCATCTCGTCGCGTCAGGTTCTTTCCCTTTTGAGGCGCGGTAGGGCCATTGACCGACGCTTAGGCGAGAGTGCTCTCGCTCGGCTCTTGATTCCCAGCCTTGCTGCCTATTATTTTGTGGTATTGACAGGCTCCACTGTTGGAAAATGGTTGGGGCGAAGGTCAAATGCTCAAGATGGTTACTTGGAAGCAGTCGGCTCCCAGTCCCATCCCGACCTTTAGGCCCAAGGAGTTTGAGAATATTATGGTTAAAAATCTAATTAGGAAGTTTCCTCTTGCTCGTCGGGCCTATCGCCAGACGGCAGATGTTGCCAAGCCTGATATCTCGATCGCTCATCCCAAGATGATCCGCATCGAAGCATCCTCCTACTGCCAGTTAAAATGTCCTGCTTGTCCCACAGCCCAGGGTGATATCCATAAGAGCATCGTAGGTTCAAAGTTCCTCAAATTTGAAGATTTCAAAAGAATTGTGGATGCCGCTGATTGGATTATGGAGATTGAATTGAGCAATTGGGGAGAGATCTTTTTAAATCCGGAGATCGTCAAAATTTTCAATTATGCTTACAAAAAGGGAATAGACCTTGTTGCCTATAACGGAGTTAATTTTAATACCGTCAAAGATGAGGCACTCGAGGGCCTGGTTAAATATAAAGTCAAAGCTCTTACCTGTTCCATCGACGGTGCCTCTCAGGAAACCTACGTTCAATATCGTCGGCGTGGCAACTTTGACCAGGTGATAGCCAACATCCGTCGTCTCAATGAGTTTAAGAAGGCTTATAATTCTGAATATCCACGCCTCACTTGGCAGTTCGTTCTATTTCAACATAACAAGCACGAACTCGAAGCGGCACGGGCTATGGCCAAGGAACTCGGCATGGAGTTTTATACCAAGGTGTCTTGGGATGATAATCTGGCCGCCAAGAACGAAGACGGTGAAGTCATTCAGGAGGTGAGCCCGTGAGTGAAGAACTGAAGAGTCACCAAGAAGCCAGTCAACCTCAAGCGGAACGCCCTAAAGAGAAGTCGGTCAAAGACACCATCTCTGAGCTGGAAGAGAACAAGAATCAATATTACAAAGGTATTTGTTACCAGCTCTGGACCCAGCCCCAAATTCACGCTGACGGCAAAATCCTCGGCTGTTGCTCCAACTTTTGGGGAGATTTCGGCAGCGTATTTGATTTTCCGACTCTTTTAGAGGCTATCAATAACGATAAGATACGTTATGCACGCAAGATGTTGGCCGGCATTGAGCCTGAAAAAGAAGGAATCCCTTGTACTGATTGTCATCACTGGAAGGTGATAAGAGACATGAAGAATTGGGTGACTCAGGACGAGATCAACTCCTCCTACTAGAGGATCGCTGAAAACAGCTCATCTGCGGCGTTAATCGCCTTCCCGCTCACTCCATCTAGCATTGCGGGTCTTCGACCCGGCCAGTTGAGCCTACTCCCTCCGGTCGCTCAACTGACTGCCTATCCTCCAATTGGTCTCACGCGCCTCGTATTTCGGCCCTTTTGACGAATTTATCTACTTGCCTTGCATCAATCTGATGCCCGAGGCACCTGAACTGTTTTGAGCGATCCTCATATCTAATCTTTCTCAAAGTGAATACAGGGATGAGATAGGTGCTTTTGCGGATCTGTTTTTGGAGTCACAGTCCCTTTGAGACGCGTCGAGTGCGCGCGACGGAGCGTATTGGACTGCGGGATCACATTAAGTGATCGTGCTGTCCGAAGACGATCCGCGGCCGCAAGCGGGTGTCGAAAAGGGAACTTTGACTCCAAAAACAGACAGGAAAAAGTACTTCGAAGGGAACTAGTGAGCCTTGCTTTCTTCCATTGGTTGGCGCAGAATCCGCTTGCGGTATTGGTAAGAGATCATATGGAAGGGCTTACGGATAGGCCAGGTGAGCTTGAATAACAACCAACCAACTGGCAACAAAACCTTGCCGTAAAGGGGGCGGATCGCCTTGTGATATATGTTGGCGATAACCTTCCAGTAAAAAGGCAAGAGGAGCTTTCCGTAAATCATACCGGCAATAAATCGGAATGGTCTCGTCACCTGCCAATAGATCGGCACAATGGCTTTCCAGTAAAAGGGCATCAAAACTCGCCAGCGGAGATTGCCAATGACCCGCCAACGAAAAAGATTGGTTAGGCCATAGACTCGCCAATAGGTCCAATTGGCGATGGCCTTAATCCTCCAGTAAATCCAGCAGGCCGTGGGCCAAATGGCCCGCCAATAAATGAGCTGCAGGGTTCTGCGGGTCAGTCCACCTGTCAGTCGCACGGTCGCCTTGGGGGCTGGGTGAAACAGGAACCACATCAGGCGCCAGCGGAACTGATGATACAACTGGGTCAGCCAAAACAAGGTGGCCTTGGTATTGATCGCAGGCATATCGATCTTCATATTTTCACTGGGAGCCAGCATTCCGCGAAAATCCTGAAAGGCCGAATCATCCAAGCTGTGATGAAAAAAGATTCGACAGGTTTTGGAGAGAATCATCTGTCGACGAGCCGGTGAGCGATTGTACTCCGACTGGCTCGGCGGCGGATGCAGGTGGTAAATCTCCACGTCATTGAGCAAAAATCGGCAGCCATCTTTGGCCAACCGGTAGCCCAAGTCCACATCTTCAAATCCATAATACAAAAATGTTTTGCGAAACCATCCCAGACGTTTAAAGTCAGCTGCTTTTACCGCCAGGGAGTGGGTACATACGTACTTCCAATGATTGTGGAGCTTGTTCCAGTCATCCGTGGCCTGAAATTGGGCCCAATAGGGGTCCTCTGGATAAGTGTCGATCTCCGGGTCAACCAACTGGTAACTCGTGAGCTCGTTGCTGACGTCTTCATTGAGAAACAGCCTCTTCCCCTGAATGACGTCATAGTCCGTCATCTTTTCAATCAAATCTGACAGGTAATGGGGGGGGAGAAGCATATCCGAATCCAAAAACAGGTAGACCTTACCCTTGGCATTCTTGACTCCCGCATTGCGGGCAATTCCAGCACGAAACTGGCTGTCTCCCCTCTTGCGTGGGGTGAGCCTTGAAAAGAACAGATATTTAAAATTTCTCACACCCTGAAAAGGGGCAATGAATTTTAAAAGCTCCTCTTGGGTGCCATCGTCACTGCCATCGTCAACGACAATGACCTCATATTTGTTGGCATCCAGATTTTGTTTAAAAATATGCCTCAACACATTTTTCAGATAGTCCCGGCAGTTGTAGGCTGGAATGATGACCGAGACTTGCACATCCGAAGTGTCTTCGGTTGCGGACTCAATCAAGGGTGAAAGGCTTGGCTCCAGTTCACGATCATTAGGGATGTGAGGCTCAAACACGTCCACGCCTTTTGGTCCCTTGATTCGCAAAGACTTTCCAGCCTTTCTCACCAGCTGAGCGGTTTTTCTTAAAGTCTGATTAATCTCCGGAGTGATAAACATTCTTTTGGTTTCAATGGGGTCCAAAGGAAAATAAAAATGCAGGTCGTTCAATACCGCATGAGGAAGTGAGGCCACGTATTTTGGAATCTTTCTCGGGTGGGTACCTACAATCGTGTAATAGGCGTAGTCAGCCTGATCCTTCATAAGCTGAAACAGCTTATCCTCTTCATCGCCGGGAAAACCAAGCAGCACATTGAAGAAGACCCGTTCCTGAGCCAAACGAATGAGTTTGTCGTGAAAACTTGGGCTCCAACTTTTCGCAGAGACCTGAAGCACAACTTCTAACCCCAGATCGTGGCATTGCTTAACTATCTGATGAGACTTGGGATGATTCAGAAAATAGCAGGGGAAGACCACCGCCTGATACTGGCCGTCTTTGGCCCTTTTGAGGCTGGCGGTAATCTCTTCTCCTGATTTGTCTTCGCTCCGTCCACCGGTTTCGCCACAATATCCGCAAATACAAACTTCATCTTGGGCGAAAGGAAGAAAGTAAAACCGGCAAAACTCGGCCTCAATCTCCCTTCCCTGGAAATGGCTGCCAATCCCCAAATTTCGGTCGCGAACTTCTAACTGCATCCTGCGTTTTCTTAAGTTTTAAGCCTCAATGGTGCGGCCGCAAACGGAGCCACTCTTTGTATCTATTAAGGGTAAAATCCTTTTTCAATATAAAAATAAACAGTGCAGAAACCTCGTGGGGTTTCGGTTTCCGATTTTGGTTCTTTGCCGCCCACTCCTTTCCCATTTGAAAAGAGTGATCATAAAAAACTAGCAGGAGTTCTGTGAGTTTGGAAGGATAAGGACAGGCATCAAAAATGGAAGATGGTGTCATTTCCAGGGACACACCGGCCTGTGATCTTCTTTCGGCTCCAAAACCCTGCCAAAAGGCCTTGGCAAAAAATCCCTTTAGACGCAGGTTGAGGCGATGTTCGACAGTTAGGTTTGGATCAAATTTTAGGCGATGACCTGACTTCACCAGACGAATGTTGAGTTCGGTTTCTGCCCCACCAAACTGAATATCGGGGTTAAAGCGAATTCCACTGTCAAAAACGGAGCGGCGGAAAGCCATGTTGCCCCCCACCAGATTGGTGGTAAACCCACTGCGTCTCACCGAGTTGTCCAACCATTGGCGGCAGATAGAATTGTAGACCTGCTCCATATTGTTGGATTCCTCCGGAATTGTGTAGGGGCCGCCAACCGCTGAGACCTCCGGCCACCGTTTGAGTTGGGCCACACAGCGACGCAGGTGATCCTTCTGATCCAAATAGCAATCATCATCAAGAAACACGATAAAATCGCCCTCGGACTTTTTGAGGCCAAAGTTTCTGGCATGATTGACCCCAAGCCGCCCCACTTCCCAGAAATGCCAGTTCGAATAATCAGACAGCTTGCTCTTTAATTTCCTCCCCAGGCTGTAATCAGGAAGATTGCTGACGATATGAACTTCGAATTCATCAAGAGGAAGGTCCTGAAGATAAATAGAAGTGACCAGGTCGAGTATGTTCTGGTGCCGCTTATGAGTAGGAATGACAACTGAAACCAACATAGAAAATTTCTATCAAGTCCTCTGCCTATGGTGCAACAATCCTCTTCTTAAGTAAGGCCTTGATTGACACTGATCGTCTGTCCGGTCAGTGATTGGCTCAGGGGAGACAGCAAATAGGCCACCATATTGGCCACATCGGTAATTGAAGTCGTGCGTAGGTGTTTGATATTGTGGCGCAATTTCTCCTCAGTGGCTGACTGGGAGGCACTTCCTGGGTGTCTGGACAAATAATAGTCCTCGCTAAACCCTGTCGTCACACAGTTAACAGTAATATTTTGGTCCATCACTTCACGAGCAAGAGAGAGGCAAAAGGCTTGGAGCCCGGTTCGGCAGGCGGCTCCAACAGCTTCCTCGGGAAAGCCAAGTCGGAGTGCGTCTTGGAGAATAAAGATCAATCGCCCTTTTTTTCGCCCCTCTAAGAACTTCAAGGTCGCGTGGGCCATGATCAAGGTTGGACGCAGGCACGTGTCGATGACTTCGTCCAGAGCACTGAGGGCATGAGGGTCATTCAAAGGTTTGCCCGGTGGACTGGCATGAAGATCCACATAACCCTCGATAGTCCCAAATAGCTCAGCCACACGAGATACAGTTTCATGAGCCTGCTTGGGATCACAAAGATTGGCCGCCATCGCGGCTGCCCGGCCATATTCCGGATGGACTTCCCGGGCATCGCTCAAATTTTCCGCAAATCGGCGGGCATGGTCCACATCCTGAGCAATCATCACCACGTCAGCCCCAGCCTCGGTCAGGGTTGTCGCCAGAGACCGGGTTAAACCCGAAAACGGGCCGCCAATGATAATGGTCTTTTCCGTAAGGCGAATGCCAATTTGGGCTTTCATGCTGACTGTCTCCGTGAGTCTGGTGAGGTGAATGTGAGTGTCATGAGAATAGAAACATTATCTAAGACGGTCAATTGACAGTCCGCAATGAGTTCAATACAAGCGAGACCGGAGGTAATGCTATGAAGGTTCTGGTCATTGGTCAGGGGGGTCGCGAGCACGCTCTGGTGAGAGCCCTTAAACTTTCGCCGAGTGTGGTGGAAGTGCATGCAATACCAGGGAGTGCAGGGATGGCAGGAGATGCCATTTGCCATGAAATCTCCCCATCTGATCCTCCTGCTGTTGCCAAGTTTTGCCATCAACATGAGGTAGGTTTGGTGGTCATTGGTCCCGAGGTTCCACTGGCGGAAGGGCTATCAGATCAGCTAAGAGAAAAGGGTCTCCATGTTTTTGCCCCATCACAGGCGGCAGCCCAACTGGAAGCCTCAAAAGTCTTTTCCAAACAATTTATGGAGAGAGCTGGTGTGCCCACTGCCCGATACTTTGTGGTCAAAACCTTGGCTGAGACGATGGAGAGATCTAAGGAGTTTTCTCCCCCCTTTGTTCTCAAAGCCGATGGTTTGGCGGCCGGCAAAGGTGTTTTCATCTGCAAAACCGAGGACGAGTTGAGACGAGCTGCGCACTCTTTGTTTGAAGAAAAAAGCCTTGGTGAAAGTGGAAACCAAGCTCTGCTTGAAGAGTTTCAGCCCGGTTGGGAGCTGAGTTATTTGATTTTGACTAACGGTCAGTCCTATCAACCCTTGCCTCTCAGTCAGGATCACAAGAGATTGGGTGATGGGGATTTGGGTCCCAATACCGGAGGCATGGGGGTCGTTGGCCCCCTGGAGGTTTCGCCCGAGTTGCGAAAAAAGATTCATGAGGAAATCCTCGCTCCCTCGGTGCGCCAGTTAGCAGCAGAATCTTTGCTCTATCGGGGAATTTTGTATGTTGGGGTCATGGTCACGGAAAATGGCCCCAGCGTATTGGAATACAATGTGCGTTTTGGCGATCCCGAAGCGCAGGTGGTGTTGCCGCTTTTGAACGGCGATTGGGGCCAGGTGATGAAGGCCGTCAGCCTTGGTGAGCTACCCGAACTCGAGTGGAGGCCCCTTCACTGCGCGTGTGTGGTTTTGGCCGCCGAAGGATACCCTGATCAACCCAAAAAGGGTGTGGTGATTGATGGCGACCTGAGCGCTCAGACAGCAAATAGTTACTTTCTCCATGCCGGAACCAAGCGCAATGCTGAGGGTGAGTGGGTGACCGGTGGTGGTCGAGTTTTGAATGCAATTGGCATAGGTTCGAGTCTCAAGGAAGCCTTGGGTACAGCTTACAATCAGGCAGAGAGGGCGCAGTGGCCGGGTCGTCAAATGAGAAGTGATATTGGCCATAAAGTTTTGGGTTCGCAATGAATTTTGATGATGTTCACCAACACTTGGAAGGTGGTGGAATAATTGCTTACCCCACAGAGACGGTATGGGGGATTGGGGTCTTGTTCGATAATGAAAGGGCCCTGGAATCCCTGATTGAGCTCAAAGGACGTGAGGTGAGCAAGGGTGTGAGCTTGTTGGTTTCAGATTTTTATATGGCTAACGAGATTGCTCAAATCGACAGTGAAGAAGTGAAGAGGTTTTTGCAGATTGTTTGGCCAGGCCCTTTGACCGCCGTTTTGCCAGCAAAGGACTTTGTTTCTCCCGTTATTCATGGGGGAACAGGATATGTCGGGCTGCGATTATCCAGTCACCCATTGGTTTCCCGCTTAATGGGAGTTCTACAAAAGCCTTTGACCACAACCAGCGCCAATAAATCTGGCGAAGATCCCGCGCTTTCAGAGGATGATTTGTACTGGTTGCCCGAGCAAGTCAGGGTAGTGTCTGAAATAGGGGAGGGGGCTGGAGGGCAAAAGCCCTCCACTGTTGTCAGAATTGATGGCGCAGGAGTCGAGATATTGCGGGCTGGGGCAATTGGCGAAGAGGAGTTAACCCGCCTCGCTCACATTTGCGGTTTGCACCTTGTTGAGTCCAAATAAGAGATCCCAATATCCACGCAGACTTCCCCATCCATAGCTAAAATGGGTGAGCGCCATCAGAGCGATAACGGGAAACACTTGATCTATTTTGCGATGACTTCGATAGAGCCGCCAAGACTCGATCATTAACAAGGCTCCATAAATGGCATAAAGGTGTAGCGCTCGTGGCTGAAAAAAACCAATAAGAGGCAGAAGGGCAAATGTCAGTGTGCCTGCCGCTGAGGCAATCGATGGCAGATGGAGTCCTCGGCGCTTGGCGGAAATCCACCTTGCCTGGCTGTATCCGAAGCGCACCATCCTTGAGCCCCACTCCCTCCAGTCGTTGGCACAACGATTGATCACCACAGGGTCAGGCCCCATAAATAGGGGTGAGCCCGATTGGTTCAGACGGACTCCTAGATCCACGTCCTCGCAAGTTCTGGAAAATGAAGAGTCAAAGTTACCAATATCCAAAATCCGTCGGCGAACAAAGAGGGCATTGGTCGTAGGGATATGGTCCGCTGGAGACAGTTCGCTCACCCACTGAGCCTGAGCCGAACCTCCGTGGCCGAGGGGGCTACTCAAAACCAGATTGAGAGTCTCACCCAATCGAGTCGTAGCATCCATGCGATTTGGCCCCCCCACGCCTCCGGTCTTGGCTTGTCTCACCTGGCAGAGACGAAGATTTTCCCGGAGCCGGGCCAGCCATCCCGGGGGAACCTGGCAATCACCATCAACAAAGGCGATCAGCTCACCACAGGACCCATTAACTGCCATAGCCCGACTATGACCCAGGTTATTTTGAGGGGCTTCAAAGATTTTGAAAACAATCGGGCTCAAAGCCTGAGCTTGTCTGAGAACATCCAGTGTGGAATTTTTCCCGCCATTGTGGACCACAAGAACCTCAATCGGGCGACTGTCCTGGGGTTCAGAGAAAATCTGACGAAACAAGGGCAATAAGAGACCACCCTCATCAAAGGTGATGATCGCTAAGCTAATGCTTGCTGTTTCGCTGTGCAAAATACCTCCAAAGGGCGAAAAATTCCCTTTCGGGGGAAAAAGTCGTTTACTGAGTCTCATCCAACCCTTATCTTTTAATAGCCTATTTCCTCAGAATTTCGAAGTCCTAGAGGTAGATGAAAAAGCAGACCGTTTTTATTTCAGGAATAGCCGGGTTTCTTGGCAGTCACTTGGCCGACGCGATGTTAGCTCAAGGCCACCGAGTGGTGGGCTGTGACAACCTATGGAGCGGTGACATAAGCCATGTACCCAGCGACGCGGACTTCTTTGAGGCTGACCTTAACGACTATAAGAAGATCAACAAGATCACCCAGAATGTAGATGTGATTTTTCACACAGCCGCAACGGCCTACGATGGACTTAGCGTCTTTAGTCCCCATTTTGTAACGCAAAACGTCTATTCCAATACTGTATCCTTAGCAGCTGCGGCAATAGATAATAATGTTCGGCGGTTTGTGTTTTGCTCCTCAATGGCTCGTTACGGACGCCAAGAAGTTCCCTTCCGCGAAGAAATGACCCCATCCCCGCGGACTCCCTATGGTGTGGCCAAGTATGCGGCGGAAAAAACAATTGAAAGCCTCTGCCGCATCCACCAGCGTGAGTTTGTAATCTGTGTTCCTCACAATATTATTGGACCACGTCAAAAATATGATGATCCTTTTCGCAACGTTGCTGCCATCATGATCAATCGGATGCTGCAGGGTAAGCAGCCCATCATCTACGGAACCGGCCAGCAGAAGCGTTGTTTCAGCTATATCAAAGACACTCTCCAAGTTTTGGAGCAACTGGTCTTTGCCGATCAGGCGGCTGGACAGACCATTAATGTCGGTCCCGATGAAGAGTTTGTGACCATCCTTGAGCTGGCTCAAACCATTGCTGAAGTCATCAATTTTGATCTTCGGCCCATCTTTGTCGATGGTCGTCCCGGCGAAGATACCTTTGCCAACTGCTCCGCTGACAAAGCCCGCCGCATGTTTAGCTACGAAACCAAATACAGTCTTCGTCAGGGCATCGTAGACATGGTGGAATGGATTCAGGCTAAGGGGCCCAAGCCCTTTCAGTACGATATCGAAATCGAAATCAAGAACGAACTACTACCCTGCACCTGGCGCGAAGCCATCATCTAAGTATGGCTGGTGAAAATGGGTCATCTGCGGCGTTAGAGACCCCTCTCTCTCACTCCAACGTACATCTATGTACGCCTCCGCTCATTCGAGGGGCCTCTGCCTTGCATCTAACCCATTTTGACCAGCCATAGACTGCCGAAAAGAGCCCATCTCCATCGTTGAACGGGATTTTCTAATTGTTGATCCACAAAATCCTTTATCCGTTAATTCGGTCCTTTGCCGACCATTCTCCGCAAATCCTCACGCGCCTTTCGGCCGCAGGCGTGTCTTCGGAGTGCGTCAGCCCGCTGCCGCACCCCGTTCGGCTGAGCCTATTCCCTTCGGTCACTCAGCCTCCCGCCCTGCGCGACGGCGGAGGATTCGGATTTCCGGGAATGGCTCGGCAATCGGGCCTCTTCCCGGACAAAGGCAGCACATAGTTTTGTGGTTCAACAATTAGGGGGGCCAGATTTTAATGAAAATTGCCAGGGGGCAGCTCTCCATGAGGCGAACTCCCGCTTTCCCAGTGAGTGAAAATCGAGTTCGGCTCGGTGCTGCACACTGAGAGAGAGCGCTGCTGCCAGACGCAATGTCTGAAGATTTTTACTCAGCTGGGATAAGAGGGAGAGAGACTCATGGACTGACCCATCAATACTGCAGGCGGTTTTTTTCGATCAGCCTAGGTTTATTGGAAGGAGTAGCGGAGGAGGGTCCAGAGGAACAATGGGCCATCGGTGAAGACCGAGAGTTTGGATTCTCCCAAGCGGCGATGGTACTGGATGGGAATCTCCCGGTAGGTACCACCGCTTTTCAAAAAGCGAATGGTCATGGCGAGGGAGAAATTCAGATCATCGGGTAAGGTTTGGCAAAACTCTTCCCGGTAGCCGGCTGAAAAGACCCTCATGCCTGTGCAGCAGTCCTGGACCTCGTGTTTCAGGAGGGCTCGGGTAAGGTTCCGGTAGAGCCAATTGCCCAGATAGCGCTGGGGAGGCATTTTGGTGTTTTCATTGAGGCGATTGCCACAGACCATGCCCGCGTCTTCTTCGTCGAGAGTGCGCACCATGGGAATCAAATCTTCCGGTTGGCAGGTATCGTCCAAATCGTAAAAGCCCAGGAGTTGTCCCCGAGCGGCGGTAAACCCAGTCTTCAATGCCCGACCATAGCCTTGGTTTTCTTCCAGTCTAATGAAGCGAATCTCGGGTTCCAGTTTTCGTAACAAATCAGCACTGCCATCAGTTGATCCGTCGTCGACGACAATGATCTCCAAATCAGTGAGCCCCGCTTCCTCAATGATTCGCGAACGGTCACGCAGCAATTTGTCGAGAACAACGGGAATGGCCTCTTGTTCATTGTGGCAAGGTAAAACTAGGGACAAAACGGACACGCAGGCCTCCTGGCAGAGTCAGGTCTGAACCTCTAGTTTAAAACCAAGGGTTGGTGCAGGGGCAAGCCCTAACTGCGTTTCCGGTCCTGGAGGCAGGTTTAGCCCATCTTAGGGCGGTGCGCGTAAGATTGCGATTCGTTGATAAAGAACTTGTGAAGTTCCTCCACCAAAGGCGCCACAGCCGGGAGGCATACACATCTTAATCTGAATGCAGCTAATATTGGGATCAGCGCAGCGAACACAGAAATCAGGTCCTCCGGGAGCATCGGCACAAGCGGGAACATTGGCCGTATTGGTGGTGGCGCCGATCGCTGGCTTGTTGGGGCGAGCGTCGAGAAAGGCCTCAACACCTAACTGAGCATAGGCCTTTTCCGGATATCCGGTGTAGGGAACTGCCTTTTCAAGGGCCGGTTGGGCCGATTCCAACAGTTGATCCCAGATGGCTACAGCCTGATTTTTGATTTTCTTGTGAATGGGAGTGACATCTTTGATGTTCATTTCCAAAGTGGGAATAGCCGTGCCGTCCGCATCATATTCATTTTTGGAAATCACTCCCGTGGTATCCAGACAATAGTCGCTTCCGTTGGTGGAACGAATACAGAAGTTGGCACTGGCCGCATTGCCATCAATGTCATTGGTCACACAGATTGCGTTCAGTCCAGCATCAATATTCACTTGCGTCGTTCCAAGAGGGCAGGGCTGAGCTGGCCAGGCACAGTACTGAGACCCTGGAGGGTAGGGTGGTGTTGGGGCAGCGCCTTGAGCTACACTATTGATCGGTCCGGGTGCCGTTGGGCAAGCCACGGTTGGAGGACTTATGACAAACCAAGAGGGATTGCGCAATTCAAAGGCTCCATTAAAACGCACGGCGAACTGTTCCATCATGGTGTAGGCCTGAAGAGATAGGCGTAATTTACTTCGTGTCTTAGACGACATTTGAATATCGGACATCATCAGCGACACGCCCGTTCCCAAAATAATTACCGTGGCCATAGCCATAGCGAGAGTCGAAACACCACGTTGATTAGCTAGGGGAGTTTGAAATGAAAGAAGTTGCCTGACCTTCATCAAAAGCCCTCCGTTGAATTAAAGCGGGTGATATTGGGAAAGTTAAAATCAAAAAAGTAAAGCCCACCATTGACCCGCTCAAAAAATCGCCTGTCAGCAGGAGGGTTGGTGGTATGCAATGGTGGCCCGAGAATATTATTGCGGAAGACCACATGGATGGTGCGGTCCATTTCCGAATAAGGGGCCAGATTGGCGCACATGGCAGAGGCGCCCATCTCGTTTGGTCGGCAAAAGCGCCATAGATCCCGTTCAGGCGTATTGAAGACTCGCATCACTAGGCGTATATCGACTCCTCTTAAGGGAACCGCTAGGGAGGCCGTGGGAGGATCAGGGTTGTCGACCATCACATCGACGATATTACCAAAGGAAATAGAGCTACCAGCGGCCGAGTTGTCGCCGGCTCGTAAGTTTCCAGCGCCCGGCCCTAAGGCTTCGGTGACCCACAGGACACCTGAGAAGGCAGAGGTCTGATGCTGGTAATAAACTCCCACGGCGTTAACATCTGTTAGTTTACTGGCCGCGGCGTTGACGCCACTTCTTTGAGCCTCTTTTAAGAAAACGGCCAATGTGGTGACGGCCGGAGTTGGAGGAGCAGCAAGAGAGGATGCGACGGTATTTGGTGCTTGAACAAGCTGGCGGACCCGTCCGCAGGTACTGCCCGTAAAGCAGGATCCACCGGTCACCTGAGCACCAAAGGCGTTTAGATTAGCTGCACCTGACCAGCGCATGCCCAAACCTTGTCCCATATGGCGAAGGATGGCCATGTTGGCAGACATCAGATTGTCGATCATATGTTGACGTTGCTGGTTGATCTTAATGCCTTCATTGGTTTGAATGATGAGACCACCGACACTGACAAAGATCACCGAGGCGACGACCATGGTGATCATCAATTCAGGAAGGGTATAGCCCTTCTCATCTAGGTGAAAATAGGATTTGCAATTACCAATCCCCAAAGGAAATCCTCCCGTTCCAACTCTAGGATCAAGAATACCATCACTAGCCAATCAGAACCCAGTCGGGTGGTATCCATGTCTCTTGTTTAGACATAATTTCTGCCGACCCCATGTCGATCTTCACAATTCCTTATCGGCCCGATAAACAAATCATTGCAGTCGGTTTTCGTTTGTTGGAATTCTCAATGTGAGACGTAATCCCTTAGAAATTGTCGTTACAGCCTGAGACGCGGATAATTTTTTAGTGTTGTGATGGGTCATTTATGCCGATGATAGTAACAGGTAGAAAGTACTTAATTTTGGGTACTTGTTTGACGTTACCTGGACTTAATAACTTGGGGTAGTGAACTTGTCGCGTTGGGCACCAGGTTCGAACAATAGCAGAGGTTTCTCTCTGCCTGAGGTGATGGTATCGATTGCGATCATTGGCGTGACCGCATTGGGTATCTCTCGCCTTTTTATCAGCGGAGCCGCCGGCACCAAAGCCATGAACCAATCCAGTGCTTGTGTGAACCACCTAAACTCGGTGATCAATCGCATCCGTGCTCTCGGAACGCGGGTAAATATTGGTGACTTTATTCCGCCGGCCGGTAGTTCTCCTGTCAATCGTTGGGCGGTTGTTGGTGGAACGATCCAGGTGGAGCAGGATGCGGCGACTATTGATCCTGCCCATCGCTATCCGCCTTCTACGGCCTATAACATTACCAACGTTCCTGCGGGGCCGGCTGCACCAGTCCTTGTTCGAACACCTCATCTTATTCAAGGTATTATGGGTGGTATGCTCGCCATCTATAACAGTAGTACGGCCAATTTCTGTACCAACGTAAATGGATCCGTTTACAGTGTCGCCGGCCCAGCGCTCAGTAGTTTGTTTGCTCCGGCCTCGAACACCCAAACATTAATTAATTTGTCGACCACTGTTCGCATTCAACCCTTTGATTTGGGTTCTGGAGCGATTGTCGGCTGTCCGGCAGCACCACTGTTTATTGCACCTCGTGGTCAGCCGTCCAATATGTCTACAGCGATGACCACCGGACGAGGAGGAGGATTAGGTAATGGTCTGGACAACACCATGGCTCCTCAGGGGATCGCCTGGGCTGCCGGTGTTCGAAACGATGTGGGCTTGCTCGTGACCTTGCGAGCTAGTTATGAAGATGTCAATGGAGTGGCTTTGGGTTGTACTGCGGAAATGCGGCTTCAATATCCAGAAGACGGTGGTGTCCCCGGCGCACCCACAGTGAGCATTGAACGGAACTCTACCTGGGATGACCCTGGTATCGGCCTTCCTGCTGATCAGCGCGTTGGCGAATCTGGTGCTGGAACAGGTCCGGTGACACCCACTTCAACTGATGTCGATTGTTCGGCATTCAACACTAACACCATCCAACTTAATGTGGGATATCAGGATGCGGTCAATAACCCCAATGAGGCAGGTACAGTTCTTCTCTGTCGAGACAGATCCTACCGTCTTCTTCATCCGCGCAATGATGTGGGCTATTTTGCGGCCTGTACAAATGCGGGAGGCGCAGTGATAGCAGGTCGAGAGCAGTTTCCACCCATGGCTTACTTTTCGGGCGCCGCTCCTGGTGACCAGGGTTTGCCTCGCCCCCAATGGAACCCAGCTGTTCCATATGTTAATGGTGGATTTGTCGACGTGCCTTACCTGGATACGGCAGCCCACCCGGGGTACTTCAATCTGGCTATGTCCAACAACACCTGGACCCCTTGTGATCAAGCGCAGGTTTGTGGTGTTGCTCCCGGATTAGGTCCGGCCACTCTCGGTGCTGGCACCAAATTCTATTCTTTTACATGGACCAATTTACCTTCGGGCTGTGTGATGCAGATGGATGTTCGCTCCATGGATACAGCTGGTAACCTTTCTCCCATTTCTTCGGTGGACAATACGACAATTTCTTCTTCTGCTAACATCGTTCAGTATCCACGTTGTGGTAACTGGTGTGGTACCGGCGGTGGGTACATTGGTGGTCAGGCCGGATATTTCCGTTGCGGACCTTGTCCTTAATCTCCCTGTCTCATTTTTCGCCAAAAGTAAATATTCTGTCTCATGCTAGGAGCTTAGACAGCATTCGTGCGCTTTTGAGACAGCAAAACTGTACACTCTGTTGACGATGTATTGTTTTGAAATTCGTCGATTGTTTTGACGACCTCAATGGGTTCGACAACTTACCATTCACCAGAGCTAAAGTTCTGCGTTATGACAAAGTGAAGCCTGGCCTATTCCTTGCTCATTCCTATTGTGTACCGGGGAATTTAAGTGTCTCAAGATGAGACCGGGAATAAGAGCATGAAATTCAAGGTTTTCAAGAAATCCATTTTAATTGTCAGCATCGCCTTAATGGCTATGCCTACAGGGTTGTGGGCAGCGGTCAGAAATCCGTTTGTACTTCCTCACGAAGCAGGGATTGAGTTGGATCTGAGTGCCATCGAAAAGATCCGACCCAAAGAAGAACTGGCCCGCATTCAGACGGAACTATATATTCCCGTCAACATCGCAGCCAGTTCGGACGAGACCTACGTTGCCACCCGCATTCTCACTCATAGTGTAGGAACACTACTGGAGTCACCTGAGTTGCGCAAAACCAGCGTTGGCTATGCGGCCTACACTATCAATGAGTCCATGAACACTCAGGTAACCTTCAGGCCCGACGGTTCGGATGTGAAACACAGGGTTCGCTTTCAGGTGAAAGCTGCAGAGACCGTTGCAGCTGTGAACTATGAAGGTTATGTGAATGCAAAACTGGCCTACCGAATCGACAATAGTAATCTGGACTTCGAAATGACTAAGTCACTGGACCCGGCCACGACCCTGGTTTTTAACCACTCGGACGTGCCAGGAGAGACAAAAGATCTGTTGTCTCTGCGCTGGGTATTTTAATTCTCTTAAAATCAAACTTGCTTCCAGGAAGGAAACGGGCGCTAACAGGCCATGGATGGCCTTATCAAAATCACGCCGATGCTTCTGGCGGAGCCAGGCCCTTCTTTTTAATCTTCTCGACCAGCGTGGTTCGATTCAATCTCAGCAAGATGGCTGCCTGATTTCGGTTCCAGCCAGTCTTTTCTAAGGCCCGCAAGATGAGGGCATTTTCGAAACCATCGACCGCAGAATTGAAGTCCATTCCTGATTCGGGAATTTCAATCTTCTCCGGATTGGTTTGCACGCTGCCACGGCTTTGGTACTTTATGGGCAAGTCGCTCAGGCCCACAATGCCCTCGCCCTTCAGAATCGTTAGGCGTTCGACCAAGTTCTCCAACTCACGGATGTTTCCCGGCCAGGGATAGGAGTAAAGCACTTCCATGGCCTCGGGAGCCATTCCAGAGAGTTTTCTCTCTCTGCCTTTATTGAATTGCTCCATGAAATGGTGGACTAGGAGTGGAATATCGGAGCGGCGCTCACGAAGAGAGGGGATGCCAATAGGGATCACATTGAGCCGATAGTAAAGGTCCTCGCGAAAGCGTCCTTCCTCCACCGCCTTTTCCAAATTAGCATTAGTAGCCGCCACGACTCGCACGTTGGCGGTGATGGTCTTTGTGCTTCCCACTGGCTCAAAAGTTCTCTCTTGTAGCACGCGCAGGAGCTTTACCTGCAGGTTGGCACTCATATCGCCAATCTCATCCAGAAACAGAGTCCCGCCCTCGGCCATTTCAAATCGTCCTATGCGATTGGCGATAGCTCCCGTGAAGGCTCCTTTGACGTGACCAAAAAGCTCACTCTCCAAAAGCTCGCTGGGGATAGCTCCGCAATTAATTGGGATAAATGGCTTGGTGGCCCGAGGTGAGTTGAAATGAATGGCCTTCGCTACCAATTCCTTTCCGGTTCCACTTTCTCCAGTTATGAGAACCGTGGAGTCGGACTCGGCTACTCTTTCGATGAGATTGAGGACCGAAAGTATCTCGTCACTTTGACCAATGATATTGTCGAATCGGTATTTCTTGTGCAGGGCGGACTTAAGTTGATGGTTCTCCGCCTCAAGCTCCTTGTGTTGAAGGGCCTTATCGATCAGCGAGAGAATTTCATCCAGATTAAAGGGCTTGCTGACAAAGTGGTAGGCGCCCTTTTGGGTCGCCTCCACGGCAAGTTCAATAGTTCCAAAGCCAGTGAGGATGATGACTTGAAGCTGAGGCTGATACATTTGCAGCTTGGTCATAAGCTCAATGCCATCGCCATCGGGCAAACGCAAATCGACAAGAGCTAAGTCTAGCGGCGTATCTGACTGTGAGAAGCTTTCAGCCTCAGAACAGCTGGAGGCTGTAATAACCTGGTATCCCCTTCGGTCCAAAGCCCTGAACAGGGCTGTACGAAGACTTGTTTCATCGTCAACTATAAGGATTCTTCGCGCTTGCATTCCGCTCCCTTCCTTGGTTTTTAGTCACCTCAATCCTTGAGATGCATTATTGTGCCACTCATACTTTGCAAGCTGTTGTCTCTTGTGAATTTGCTTGGAATCGTCGTCTTGCACTTAGGCGAACCAACGTTCTACTAGGATCATGTTAAGGCTGAAGATTTGGCAGTGTCAAATTTTGCAGTCAAAAACTTGGCTCTAAGCCTTTAAATCTGGACGTTTCAGGGAAATCCTTGCCGAAGTACCAGTGCCTGGCTGGGAAGAAATTTCCAGAACTCCCCCATGGTCCGATATGATTGTAAACGCGACCGTCAATCCTAAGCCTGGATTATGGCCCGTACTTTTGGTGGAATAGAGGGGGTTAAAAATCTTTTGTTGATCTTTACTGGGAATACCAGGGCCGTTGTCATCTATATTGATCTGATAGGAATTCCTTTCTGCGATCAGACGAACATCAATACAGCCGGGGTATCCAGGGTCCTGGATCATCTTTTCTGTCACCGCATCTATTGAATTTTGCAGGAGATTGCGCAGGGCCTGGCTCAGGTGTGAGGGTTGTCCTTTTATTTGACAGGACTCCTCCGGGATCTGGGCTTTGAGCGTGATTCCCTGGCTTCGCGTCTGTAGCTCCATAATTCTAACCGCCTGGGTGATCACGTCACCGAGGTCAAACGTCTGGCTGTCAGAGGCCCCATCCCAGCGGGCAAAGCCGAGAAGGTTTTCTACGATTTCCTTGCACCGCCGAGCGGCCTCTTCCATGGCCTCGATATCCTCTTTGATTTCGGAGTCCGGATCGAGGTCCATGCGGATTAGCTGTAAAAAGGACATGATGCCACCAAGAGGATTATTGAGTTCATGAGCAATGCTGCTGCCAATGGTTCCCAATTCAGCCATCTTTGCCCCTTCCAGAACCTGCCGTTCCATTCTTAGCTGGTCGGTAACGTTACGAAAGAATAGGATTCTAACCTTGTCCGGATTGGATCGTAATGACAGAGGTTTTTGGGAAATGTCCCACACCTGTCGGTCCTTGTCGTTAGTCGGAAAAACCTCCCAGCGCTGTACTTGTCCACTCTGGACATCCTCTGGGGCCTTGCGGCCGCTTAAAGCTTCAAAACAATCTTTGCCAAGAAGTTCATTGTAAGGGCGTCCCGAGGAGATCATATAGGCGCGGTTCATGCGAATCACTTTGTATTGGCTATCGGTAATACACAGGGGCTCGGCAATCGCATCAAAGGTGGCTTCCCACTGGGCCTTCAGGCTGCGTGTTTGTTCAAGAGTTTTTAGTCGATCAATGGCGAGAGCCACGGTTTCAGCAATCTGATTGCAGAAGTCGATTTCGTCACCGCCAAAGTCGGGTTTCTCAATTGGGCGGGCAAAGCAAATCGATCCAGACCTCTTTTTGCCAATGTGCAAGGGTGCTTTATAGACCCGTATAGAGCCAGAGGCAGAAAACTGATCGTTCCCCAAAAGACTGCTTTGCGAGGAAAACAGTATGCGTGTCCAGCTCAATTGCAGGTGTTTGGCAAGCGCCTCATTCAGATGCCTCTCCATTTCACTGACACTTTGGGCCTGGTGAATGGCGAGGAGGGCCCCATGAAGGGCCTCAACTTGCAGGTTGGTTCGCAAGACCCGCTCTCGGGCGCGAGAGAGATACTTTTGTCTCTTTTCAACTTTGACTTCCAACTCTTTATTGAGTTTTTTTAATCGCTCATTTTGATCGTGAACGAGGTTGAGCAGATCGGAATTCTGGCGCGTCAGTTGAAACTCTTCAAGAGCTTGAGTAACCAAATCAGGGAGAAGATCCTCACGGAAGCCAATAAGAATTTTAAAGGGGTGGTTTCGGTTAATCAGTTTTTTCAGATTGGTTATCGACAGGCCTTCGTTGATGAGGATGACCTTTGTCTCTGGGGCGTCCTTGCGAAGTTCATCGAGAATTCTACTCAACAGAGGAAGCTCCTGATCCCTGGCCACGAGCACCACCACCCAATAGTGGTGTTCTTTTAGTTGAGGTTCGGCCTGAATCAAGTCAGGTACCCAATCGGCGCCAAGAGGACCCTGTAAATGACTGCCGCCACCGGTGAGTAAAACGCTGGAGCGTATATCCGTCGCCATGCTTTTATTTTACGGGAAGAGGAATCTCCTGCTCAAAGATCTTTTGCAATCCCGGTCCGAAGCGGGTCCAGGTTTCGTCAGCCGATGCACCTTCAGCTTCTTCAGTACAGATGACAGGTATCCCTTGGTCCAGCCATCCCCACTGTCCCAGACTTCCTGGTGTGGGATAGCCGATATCGGGCTGAATAGGGTAGCCTGAACTTTGGGCGAGATAGCCAGGTGCGGGGTGAGTGGGGTCCCCAGCGAATATAACTCCAGGTTTCCAAGAGTGGAAATGCACGATCAAGCGAGGGCGGTACTTGAGAGCGAGAGCGACAAGAGCCTGAACCTCGGGTTCACTTCCAGGATTGGGGCCAGGATAATAGCGCTGTCCCTTGGACTCTGAAGACCAATCCCGCGAGGGGAAATTGCGATTCAAATCCACACCATTGCCGTTGGTTCTTTGCTTGGTCGCTTCTCCATCAGGGTTAATACATTCGATCAGGAGCCAGGGATTATGAGACTGTACAGTGTTGTTTTTTAGCCACGCGAGTAGTTTTTTGGCCAGAGCAATTCCTTCAGGTTCATCTCCGTGCACCCCACCGACAAAGAGTAGGGGTCTCAGCCTTTCTAGTTCAGAAAGTGGAACGGAGTGATGCAATTGGATGTTGCGGCCACTAGCGGAGTGGGCCCAATCTTGAACCACTAAAGACATGTCTCTAACACACAGTCCTTTCTTGACCTTTCACAGAGTCGATCATAACAAGAATACATGGCAAAAAAGGGATTTTCCACCATTCTATTGGCAGCGGGTAAAGGGACACGAATGAAGTCTCCTTTGCCTAAGGTTTTACACCCGGTCGCAGGCCACCCCATGATTAGTCGAATTGTGGGTGAGGTTAAAAAGGCAGGCGCTAAAGAAATCCGGGCCGTTCTTGGTTTCGGTGAGAACCTGGTGAAGCAGGTGATCGAGCCCCTTGGAGCTTGCTCCTTTCACCAGAAGGAGCAAATGGGAACAGCGGACGCGGTCAGAGCAGCCCAGCCGGAAAGTCTGGAAGGTACAGTTCTTATTCTTAACGGCGATCATCCCTTGATTGAAGCTGATGAAATTCGAGCCCTGGTGAGCGAGTTTGACGAGTCCAACTATGACCTGTGTGTTGTAACAGCGGTTGTGCCCAACCCCAAGGGCTTCGGACGCATCGTCAGGCAAAATGACACCATCAAGGCCATCGTTGAAGAGAAAGATGCCTCCCATGATACCAAGCAAATTTGTGAAATCAACACTGGTGTTTACCTCATTAGGTCCGAAGTTCTCAACGAGTACTTGCCTCAGATTAAGAGTGAGAATGCGCAAGGCGAGTTTTACCTTACAGATATTATTTCATTGGGTCTAAAGGGTGGTTCTTCTGTGGGAACTTTGCGGGCCAGTCGCAAAATGGCCTTTGGAGTCAACAGCCAGGAAGAGTTGGCAAAAGCAACGGGTTACATTTTTCGTCGTAAAGCTCGTCAATTGATGGAATCAGGTGTGATGATGGTTGATCCAAAAGTCACTTACATTGAAGACGACGTGGAGATCGGTGAAGGCACCGTAGTCTATCCAGGAGTCCTAATTAAAGGGCCTGCGCAGGTTGGCCGCTTCTGTGTATTGGAGCCAAATTCGGTGATCAATCGCTGTGAGTTGGGAGATTCAGTTCAGGTGAGAGCTGGCTGTTATTTGCAGGAAGCCGTGATTAAGGAAAAGGCTCAGCTTGGCCCTTATGCTCACATCCGTCCGGGAAGTGAAGTTGGGGTTGATGCACGAATTGGGAATTTTGTTGAGCTGAAGAAAGTGAAGTTTGGTGATCGCGCCAAAGCATCTCACCTGACCTACCTTGGTGATGCAGAAATTGGCGAAGATACCAATATTGGATGTGGAACCATTACCTGTAATTATGCTGTTGATCGCAAGAAGTACAAAACCATCATTGGCAAGAACGCCTTTATTGGCAGCGACACTCAGTTTATTGCCCCGGTGGAAGTTGGTGATGGCGCCGTTGTTGCTTCAGGATCAACTATTACCAAGAATGTTCCAGCCGGAGCCCTGGCTGTGGCTCGTGGCAAACAGATCATCAAGGAGAACTACAAGCCCGCGGGCACTTCGAATGTGGTTACTCCCGTGGGACCTGACGAGGTGGCCCCATCATCACGGAAGGAATAGATCATGTGTGGAATCGTCGGATATTTGGGTCACCGTGATCCGAAAGTCGTTCTGTTAAACGGATTAAAGAGTCTTGAATACCGGGGATACGATTCTGCAGGAGTCGCAATTTTAGACGGTGGAGAATTCAAGAGAGTTAGAGCCGAAGGTAAATTGGTCAATTTGGAAAAGAAGGTTAAAGACGAATCCTTTGATGGCCGCCTTGGGATTGGTCATACCCGCTGGGCGACTCATGGTCCCCCGAGCGAGAGAAATGCCCATCCCCATTGCGTGGGAGGAGTGAGCCTAGTTCACAATGGCATCATTGAAAACTACGCGGAGCTTAGGGAAGAGCTTGCAAAAAAAGGGGCCACCTTTGACTCGGATACGGACTCAGAACTGGTGGTTCACCTTCTGGCCCGGGAAGTGGCCAAGAGTCAAAGCCTTTACCAGTCGGTGTTAAAGGTCTTGCCTCAGTTGCGTGGTGCCTATTCTATTTTGGCAGTTTCAAAGGACGAACCCGATGTCCTGGTGGCTTTTAAAAACGGCCCACCCTTGGTTGTGGGGAAGGGCCAGGACGAGGTGGTGATTGCTAGTGATGTGCAAGCCCTTCTTCCCTACACAAAAGATGTAGTATTTTTGAAAGATCATGAGGTCTTAGAGGTAACAGGGGCGGAGTTTCGCCTGACCAGTCCCGATGGGAAAGATCTTCCCGTTAAACCGATTCACATTGAGTGGAGTCCGGAACAGGCTGAAAAACAGGGCTACCCACACTTCATGTTGAAGGAGATTTTTGAGCAACCTCGCGCTGTAGCTTCGGCCATCGCGCCACATGTAAATCTGGTGACCAAAGAGATTCAGCTCAATCGAGTAGGTTTTTCCGGTGTCGCGGTTGAGGATCTTGCATCCATCGACGAAAACAAGGACTGGCAAATCACCCGCAAGACTTTGTGTGAAATCGAGAGGGTGTTTGTCGTTGCCTGCGGAACAAGTTATTACGCAGCCATGACAGGTGAGTATCTGATCGAACGATTGGCCCAAGTGCCGGTGGAAGTGGACCTGGCCAGTGAGTTTCGCTATAGGCACCCGGTGTTGCCTAAAAATTCACTTTTGATTGTGATTTCCCAGAGTGGTGAGACGGCGGACACCTTGGCGGCGCTCCGTATGGCCAAGGAGATGGGCACCCGGACACTGAGTATTTGTAATGTCATGAATTCCTCCATTGATCGTGAGGCGGATGGGCACATGTACATGAACGCCGGTGTTGAAATTGGGGTGGCCAGTACCAAGGCGTTGGTTTCGACAATGGCTTTACTTAATGTGCTGGCCCTCGCTTTAGGGCAGGAGAGAGGATGCCTTGCCGCGAATCAAATTAGGGAGAATGTCGAAGCTCTTCAGGCTGCTCCAAGTCAGATGGAGAATGTTCTTGCCTACAATCAGTGGTTTGCCGAGGCCGCCGATACCTTGAAGCAACACAAGGGTTTTCTCTATATGGGTCGGGGCGTGAGTTACCCCATGGCGATGGAGGGTGCCTTAAAACTAAAAGAGCTGGCTTATATGCACGCCGAAGGCTATGCCGCGGGTGAAATGAAGCACGGTCCACTGGCTCTTATTGACGAGCGCATGGCTGTGGTGATGCTGGCTCCACAGGATGATTTACAGGAAAAAACCATCAGTAATTTGGAAGAGGCCAAAGCCCGTGGCGGCAAGATTATTTCCATCGGCACGGGTGAGGATGAGAAGCTCAGACGAGTGTCCGAGCATTACCTGGCATTACCCGAGGCCCCCTGGATGGTGAACCCGCTTTTGGAAGTGATTCCTCTCCAATTGCTTGCCTATCACGTGGCCTCAAGCCTCGGCCACGACGTCGATCAACCCCGCAACCTGGCCAAATCTGTAACCGTGGAATAAAAGTCGCACAAGGTACCGCTTATCTATGAAAATGGGGGTAGACTGGTACAGGTGACCTTGGATGAATTCACGTAACAATTTCCAGATCCGTCTTTGGCGTAAATTCCGCTTGTGTCGACGGTGAAAGTCGCGGCATCTGCATCCACAAGGTGGGTTGTTTGGTAGAAGACCTTTGTCGCATCCTTGTAAAACAATCCATTCAAATTTTGAATTGATCCGCTATCGGCAGTGACGAGGGTGAGATTGCCACTCCCATACCAGTAGACTTTTACACCAACGAGCAGGTAATAGTTGACACTCACTTTTTGCAGAAAGGTCATGTTGGTACTAGTTTCATCTGCAATGGGATTTGATCGAACAAACACCTGATCGTCATCTTTAGCTAGATACCCGCTGATTAGGGTGAATTGCGCCGGGTCGGCACCAGCTAGGGTCACCCCATAATAGTAGACGTTATTCTTGTCCTTATAGTAATAGGAGGAAGTGGGGACTTGGGTAAACGTTGAGGGATCCGAGTTGGCTAATAGAGTTCCATTATAGTAGATGCTGGTTCCACCATAATAATTTCCAGACAGGTACTTGAAATTTTGCGGGTCCTCGCCGGTGAGAACGTTACATCCATAGACAACCGAGTCGTTATCAAAATAGTAGCCACTTCTGAATGACTTGAACGAGTTGGGATCGATACCGTTTACGACCTTTTCCATGCAATATAATTGATTTTTGTCAGCTCCATAGGTGGCACCGACATAGTGAAATGTTGTAGGGTCACCACCGGTGACTTCAGTGATCTGGTAATAAAGTTTGTTACCAGCAGACCAATAGGAGGATGAAAACTGGCGGACCGAAACTGGAGCCACCCCGTCCGCCACATCTTGATCATAGTAGACTTGACTGTTGTCGTACCAAAGATTGTCGCTAATGGGTACAAAGCTATGGGAATCGCTGACGGAGAGAGGACCATCTTCCCAATTTCCTATCCAGAAAACCTGATCGCCCAGGCGAACGAATTGCCCCAGGTAAAATCGGGGGGAGATGTCGCCCAAGAGGTCTATGGACTTAATCTCAATGGGACTAGAGCTTCCAATGGACCGCCCGTAATAGAGTTTATTGCCATAGACGAGTTCAAGATCTCCCGTCACGTCGACGAGGTCACTTAATGGGCCAAGGACTTCATTACCATTAACAACATTGCCACTCTCAACTCGGTGGATATAATTGAGGGCTGTCCAATTGGGATCTACAATATCGGCTACCGGCCCGGAGCGCACGACTGTTGTCGAATTGGTGTTGCCTGAAGGCATATTGGTCATTTTAATGTCGTCGTAAAAGATTGCCCCGCCGACTGACTTGGTCTTTTTGGGATCGAAGGCATTAGTATTCTGAATGGCGTTTCCAGATGTGGTGTAGAATCCAGTGGCATCCGCGAGAACTGAATCTGGGGTGAGACATCTGACGGTCTGAGGAGAGGGGCCAGAGACCGTGTAGTATCCAAATCGAATGGTATCGTTGATGACGCTCAGGGCGCCCTCAGCCTTAGTAACCATGTCTGGAGTTGCTCCATCGATGGTTCTATCTCGGCTCCATACTCTGTCCTTGTCGACCGCGATATAGGATGAAAGAGGCTTAAATGTTTCGGGGTCCGGATTGTATCGAACATCATCATCCCCGCGATAGAATGTGCGGCCTACCCGGGAATAACCAAAACCTAGATTGGCGTATCCTGAAAAAGGTCCCGCCCGTTCATCCCAATAGAACACATCTTTCCCGTTGGTCCACAGGCCTTCTACTCCGCTACCTAGAGTTTCAATCTTACCGAGTCCCGAGTCAAAAATGACATAATCCTGGTAATAGACATAGTTTTTATCAATGGCCACAGATAAATAGGATCCAACCGGGCCTCGAAAGGAGTCTGGATCGGCTTCGTAAATCGGGAATTCATCCAGGCCTTGGTAAAAATATATTGTGTCTCCCCGACGAAAATAGCCCCCGCCGACATAAGTCAAATCGCTTCCGGGCTGTCCGAGTGATGCAAACCGGGAGTCATGGGTGAGCCGGGTGCCATTGTAAACCCCATAGCGGTCAACGGCCTCATCCTCTTCACCTGGCATGAAGACGAACGTCTCGAAGTCCCCATGAAGGATCTCGCCATCGTAAAATATGAGGTCAGGCCCATGGAGCTTGAGGTAGTAACCCCCTGGGTAGGACTCGGCAACATCACCAGGATTCAATGTTTCAAGCGTGTGCTCCTGTGAATAGAGGTAATCTTTATCTCGGGCAAATGAGTCGTTGAAAGCTCGGAATGTTTCGGGATCTGCCTGTGGCATCCATCGGTCGTAGTAGAAGACTCCCTTCCCATTCGGTAAGTGTGAGTTCTCCCTGACGTGGTAGCCGTGCCCATTGACCACCCACAGGTCCTCACCGCAGTGCTCCTCAGAGTAACTCTTGAGTATGGCTCCATACGACTCTTGAGGGCCAACTTGAGTAAGGCCACCGGGCCCAGAACTGTTGCTTTCCAGCTTTGTGGCCACATATCCTTTTCCGCAGTTTTGAAATGCCAGGAGTGTCGCAAGGCCAATAACGAAGAGCCCGGAAAGGATGAGAGATTTTTGCACATTCGCCCCCATTTGCAGGATTGGAGTCAGAGCCAGCCTCGTGGATTCAATCTGTCTCAGTCTGAGTCGCTGTTGAGAATACCCCGGCCATTTGTTCTTCAATTTATAGACGAATCGGTCGCAACAGTTGTTTCGTAAAGGGGGCCGCCAATGAAAATTAAAAGGTACCTCTTAGAACAAATGGGCGCCGGGCAGTGGGCGTGTGGGCCTGGGTGGCAGCACCCAAGGCTTTTTCTCAGCCAGCCACTGAGTCAAATCAAAACGGGCCCGTTGGATTTGCTTGCCCCTTTTGAGTTCACGGCGATTACGCCTTTTTCCCTTGATGCGTGGAACCTCAACGTCTGGAAGCAAACCAAAGTTGATGTTGGTCGGCTGGAAGTTATCCTTGTCCTCACCGAGGGCGTGAAGAAGCGAGCCAATGGCTGTGGTCCGTGGTGGTAAGTTGGCAGCTCGGCCATTCAATTGATCATGAATAAAATGGGCAACCATCAATCCCATACAAGTGGATTCAAAGTATCCCTCTACACCGGTGATTTGACCAGCAAAGTAAAGATCAGGATCCTTGCGGCTGGAAAGCCATGGTGTGAGTCGACGAGGGGAGTTGATGTAGAGATTTCGGTGCATGCTACCTAGCTTCAAAAATTCAGCCTCTTCAAGACCAGGGATCATTCTGAAGACCCGCTGCTGCTCCGGGTAGGCCATCTTAGTTTGAAACCCCACCATGTTGTAGGCTGTTCCTTCTCGATTGTCCTGGCGCAATTGCACGACGGCATAGGGTCTTTCGCTGCTCCGTGGGTTGGGCAATCCCTTCGGCGAAAGGGGACCATAGCGCAAGGTCTCCGTTCCTCTTTCAGCCATTACCTCAATGGGCATACAGCCTTCAAAGTAGGGAACATTCTCAAATTCCTTTGGTTCCACTTTTCGCGCGCTGTGAATTTCTCGAATCAGGTTTTCGTACTGCTCTTTGTTGAGTGGGCAATTGAGGTAATCACCGGTTCCCTTGCCCCAGCGGTCGCCTCGCCAAATGATGTCCATGTTGAGGCTGTCGGTGTCCAACACAGGAGCAATGGCATCAAAGAAGTACAAAAACTCTTCATCAAAGTGCTGAGCCATGGCTTCTGCGAGTTTCGAATGAGTCAAGGGGCCTGTGGCAATGACAGCCGGACGGGGAATTTGCTCAAAGCTCTCTACCACTTCATTGACAATCTGGATGCGCGGATGATGATGAATAATATCAGTAATCTTTTGCGCAAATCGCTGCCGATCCACGCCCAGGGCCATCCCGGCAGGAATGGCTGTATCCTCGGCAACTCGCAGTATGAGTGAGTTGAGACGGTCAGCCTCCCACTTCAGTTGGCCCGGAGCAGAATAGTCCGTCTGGCTGCCAAATGAATTGGAGCACACCAATTCAGCAAATAGGCCGGTCTTGTGAGCTGGAGTCGTCGTCTTTTCACGCATTTCATGCAGGACGACAGAGTAACCCATATGGGCCAACTGGTAAGCACATTCACTTCCAGCCAGGCCAGCGCCGACAATATGAATTTGCTGTGTCCCAGGGCTCATGGTAGGCCTTTCCAGGTATGGGTGATAAAAATCGCAATGGACGGCTCGAAACCGCTGCTGATGTCCTACAAAGTCTTTTGGCCAATGGCAAGTCGGGTCTTTCTGACCAATTTCAACGCTGGCGTCTGTGGCGTCAATGGCCCCGAGTGGTCGGCG
Source organism: Pseudobdellovibrionaceae bacterium (assembly GCA_020635075.1). Lineage (NCBI taxonomy): Bacteria > Pseudomonadati > Bdellovibrionota > Bdellovibrionia > Bdellovibrionales > Pseudobdellovibrionaceae > Pseudobdellovibrionaceae bacterium. The sequence goes on from JACKAM010000004.1 coordinate 357,778, forward strand.
ACTCCCTGTCGCAAAACACCTGTCCTGTGGGCTATCAGGGCGGAATCCTTATCATTTGGGTCGATCACCCGGCGCGGATGCAGGATCTCCATTACGTAAAAAAGGCGATGATTGATCGAATAAACAATCACTTAGGCCGAAGGTGGGTCAAAAATTTACGCTTTACGACTGATCGCAAAGCTGTTCCCACTGTTGAAGAAAGTGAAAAGGGTCTGCGTGATTACCTTTCCAAATCACCTCCCAATGGAGATGGGGAGCCTCCACACGGCCGGTAGCTCCTGAAAGGCCAACGATTTCCCCGGCCTTAACCACATCGCCTTCTTTCACCTTGATCTTGCTCAAATGCATATACCGGGAAAACAATCCGCCGCCATGATTGAGAACGACTACATTCCCAGGAACAATCATTGGGTTGGCGTAGCTGACCCGCCCCATGGCCATTGCCATGATAGGTGTGCCGCTGGCGGCCCGAAGATCCACCCCAGTGTGATGGTAGGAGCGGCCGTTGGGCAAAGTGCGAGGAGAGGCAAAGCGGGAAACAATTTTTGAATCCAGGGGCGGACGAAAGCACTTGGTTGGCGGGTCTCCAGCTCGCTGGGAAAGAATATTCGCCATAAGATCCCGTTCGTGTTTTTTTTGCGGGGCAAACTTGTCATTCATTTTCTTCCAAGTACTGCTGGGAATCCTCAGCTTTGAGGCCTTTGCCAGCTCTGGGTTTTCCACCGGAATATAGGCTCGATAATAGCTGACTGTTTTGTGAAAGGCTGAGAAGGATTGGGGAGATCTGGATTCTCCGTAAATCACCGTTGCCTTGGCATCAGTCAGCCCAGCGATTCCCCACCAACGATCACCCTTTGGCGACACCGTAAAGGACTCCCCATTTATACGGGGGACACCAAGGTTTTTGCTCATCGGAATAGTGAGGATTTCACCTGGCTTGATGGTGGCTGGTAGTTCCCACCGAGGGCTTTCCCAAACTTCGCGGACTAAATCATAGGAGGGAAAGAAGGATAGCAGGCATAGGCCTGAGTAGATGGCCAGGAACAGTCCCGCATCCGTCAGCCACGCCCGAATCAGGGAGACTTGTCCTGACTTTGAATGGTGTCCCGAATGAGGGGTTTGAGATACTTGTTCCGTGGCGACTCTCCCAACAATGACATCAGTCTCTCGTGGACGGAGGGGTCATTGATAATTGCACCTAATGTGCCTTGGCCTTTGTCCACTTTCTCCAAAATACTGGCTAAATGAACCATGGCTTCTCTAAGGTTCTTATTGTCTCTTTCACCGCCGCGAAGATCTTTGACCGCCAATCGGGACTCTACCAGGAGATGATTCAAATTCTCACTGGAGTTCACCAAATTGGCCATCAACTTGGCTCCGCGGTTGCCTTCATTTAAACTTCTTATCAGAAAATGGACCTCTTTGATAGCATCCACCAGATGTCCCAGCTCAGGTCCTTTTTCTTTAATCATATCAATAATATCCCCGCTCTCATCAGCGAGTAAATAATCCCCGTCTTTGAGGGAGTGGGTATCCGTCGGACCGGGCTCAATATAAATATATTTGTCTCCTAGGGCCCCTTGAGTTCTGACTGAAGCTCGGCTGCCATCGGTGATTCGCACGGCAAAATCCCGATCAATGTCGAGCACCAGCTCCAGCTTGGAGTCTGGGGTAAAAGTGATCTCTTTGATATGTCCGACATCCACTCCAGACAGACTGACCACGCTCCCTTGGGTGAGGCCCTGGACCTGTTCCATTTTCACATGAAGATTATAGGTGCTCTTAAATAGAAGGCGGTCACCACCCAGCATAAGAATGGATGTGAGAAGCAGTGCCAAGCCACCGGTGACGAATAAGCCCACGCGTATTTCGTCTTTAAATGTGGACTCCATATTTTCTCCTCAGTAGGCAAAAGATCCATTAATAAAGCGTTGCAAGAGACCATTGGGATCAGCCTTCATATCTGCGATCGTCCCAATAGCGCGGATCTCCCCATTTAGCAGCAAAGCAATTCGATCACATACCGCAAAGGCGCTGGGCATATCATGCGTCACGAACATAGAGGTCACGCCTTTGTTTTTGAGACGAAGAATCATCTCCTGAATCTTCTTGGTATTGAAGGGGTCAAGTCCCGCCGTCGGCTCATCATAGAGTACCACTTTTGGTCGAGTAATGATGGCTCTCGCCAATCCCACACGTTTTTGCATTCCACCAGACAGCTCAGCCGGCATAAGTTTTTCCGCATTCTCCAGGCCAAACTCTGCTAATTGCTCCTTGATGCGAGCATCAATCTCATTCTTGGTCATCTCCATATGTTCGCGCAAGGGGTAGGCCAGGTTGTCGTAGACACTCATGGAGTCGAAAAGAGCTCCACCCTGAAAGACATAGGCCACCTTTTTTCTCACTGGTATGAGCTGCCGTTCACTGTATCGAGAAATGCGCTCACCATCGATAGAGATCAACCCTGAATCTGGCTTTTCAAGGCCAATCAGACTGCGCAAAATAACACTTTTTCCGGCGCCCGATCCGCCGACCAAACCCAGGCACTCGCCTTCATTGACATCAAAGTTGACACCTTTGTGGACCAGCTTCCCTTCGAATGATTTGCGAAAGCGGCGGACCTTAATCATGAGATCCACCTTTCAATGAGGAAAAAGAGCTTAGTGAGGAAGAAGTCTCCCACCATGATAAGGATGGAGGCCGTCACCACAGATTTAGTGGTGGCCTGTCCGACGCCCTGGGTTCCGCCGCGGACCCGGAGTCCGTAGTAGCACGCTGGAATACTTATGAATAGAGCAAAGAAAAAGGTCTTACCTAGGCCCGACACGTAATCAGCAATCTTGATTGTTGAAACCACTTTCTGAAAATAGAAATTGGGATCTAGGCCCAAATCGATGGCGCCCACTAAGAGGCCACCGATGACACCGATGGTGTTAGCCACCACACAGACCAGAGGAACGGCGATTAGGGAGCCGACCACACGGGGAATCACAATCTTTTTGAGCGGAGAGGTGCCCAGTGCCCGAATGGCGTCAATTTGTTGGGTCACCTGCATCGAACCGATTTCAGACGTGATTCCAGCTCCCACTCGACCGGCGAGCATGAGGGACGAAAACACAGGTCCTAATTCGCGGATGATGGATAAGGAGACTATTTTGGGAACGTAAAGTTGGCCACCAAACTTTTCCAAGCCAATACCGAACTGCAGGGCCATGACCATGCCTGTGCTGGCTGAAACGATAATGATCAAGGGTAGGGACTTAACTCCGATCAGGTAAACCTGCTCGATGATGAGAGAGAGGTAAAGAGGTCGTCGCATGCTTTCAAGAAACGACTGATAGGCGAGGAGAGTCGTCCCACCAAGAAATTCAAAGAGTCTGAGGGTGCCTCCAAATCGCTTGGACATCATGGTGCCTGAAACCCCCGGACAAAAGAATCAAACTCCTTCTGATTTGTCCCAAAGTGAGAGTCCAGACCCACGTAGGTAAGAACATATATGCATTTGTTCTTCCTCAGGATAACGAGCTTAATCTGGCTGGGAATTCCATCCACCTCCCCCTTCACTTCAGTGAAAAGGGCTTGGCGTCCATTGAAACGCTTGTACTCGGAGAGCAATACCTCTTGTTTTTGGATGCCTTGTAGGATTCCTTTTTGAATACTGTTTAGTGAAGGGTCATTTTTGGGATCGCAATCAGACAAATAGGAAATGCTGTTGCCGTTCTTGGGATTCTTCCAGGCGGCATCCAAGTGGTCTGGAGAAAAGGAAGCAAAGTCCCCGCCGGGCGCGGAATAGCGCACACCATCGGCCTTTTTGACTTCAGGATTAGCAAGCCGGACGGACACGCAAGAAACACTGAAAACCAGTGGAATTGCGAGCCAGAGGAGAACTCGTGACGCAGTATTCATGAAGCTGTATTCACCACCTGTGTTGTCAGTCTATTTATCGGAAAAGACTGGGTTTGCCCTAAAGCGAAAGAGAAAAATGGAGCTTTAGTCTGGGCGGGGGTGCGCACGGACTTTCGAAGAGTGTCATTGCTTTGTCGTAGTGACAGAATTCCTGCTGGCCCGGACCCGTCTTACTGAGGTCAGAAGGCATTTCTTTCCTATTCCAGCTTGGCATCCATCCTGCTTTATATCTTGTTAGGCAAAAACCAGACATGAGGTCGAGGTTGTGAGAATTCAGGAAGAATTCAGCAAAGGGTTGAAAATTCAACCTCTTAAGCAGATGTCAAAGTTGAGTTTTTTCAGCTTAGGATGTCGCATCCTTGACGTGACCTTCTTTCGTCTTGTCTGTGCCTGGATGATGATCTTGATTTCCGGGCAAATGGCCAGTGCCGCCGATGTCAGCGGCCACGTCTCTCGCGTCGGTGATGCGACTCACGTCGAGTTTCGTGGGAAAGATCAATGGAATTATGAACTCGAGAAGTCGGGGAAACAAAAAGTTCGCCTCGTAGTTCCTCCATTTGATGTTCCGACCGAAGCGGTGATGAAAACCTGGTCAGATGCACTGGTCAGCGGAATTTCCGTCGACAAAAATGGTAAGGACGGCAAATACATCATTACTTTTGATCTTGCCAGTGACAAGGTGGAGAGCTTTGACTACCTCACGGACGAGCCCTCCCGACTGATTGTCGACTTTTATTTGCCGGAGGTCCCCAAACAAAATAAGCCGGAAGAAAGCAAGACGGCGGTTAAAAAGGGCAAGGCAGCGAAGGGTAAAAGGGTTGCCAAAAAAGGCAAGATTTCCAAAGACCGTGGTGATCAGGATTACACAAAACGAAACGCCGATCGTGACCCGGCCGGAAGCGAGCTATTGGGTGTGGATGATTCTTTGAAAGGATCACGAGTTGCCGGGATCGCAGGTCTGACAGGCGTTTTCGACGGAAATGATCCTAGATACTCACGGTTTATTGTTAAGGACCATGAGATTAAAGAAGAAGCGATCATCGCCAGCAAACAAAATATCTACATACGCTTTCCTATGCTCAGTATGTCAGCCAGTGAACTTTCGACATTGGTCGAGAATTCTCCTGAATATGCCATTCGGCCAAACGATGAAGAGGAAAACAAACGGGCTCGTTTTCTTCTCACCCTGTTTATGAAAAACCGTCCGGCCGCATTTTTGAAAACCTACGACTTCTTTGTGCGTCAGTATCCGGATTCCATCTACGATGAGATCGTTCGCAACTTGTCGGCAGAAACTCACTATCGCCTCTATACCGAAACAGGAGAGGCCTTGCACTATGCCAGGGCTAAGTCTGAATATGAGTATTTGCTGGCCAAGTATCCAGACTCACCATTGGCTGAAAGAACAGAGTTGTTTTTGGGTTATATGGACTTGGAGCGTAAGGATGGTGTGGGTGCTTTGCAGGTCTTCCAGAGGTTTCTTGAGACCAAGCCCAATTCAACGGAAAGGGACAAAGCACAAAGAGCACTTGGCGCAGCATACCTGATGCTCAAGAAGTTCGCTGATGCGACCAAGGCTTACAAGGAACTGGAAAAGTCAGCCAAGGACAAAAGCATGAGCAAAGAGGCCACCTATCGATTGGGTGACGTGGCCTTTAGTCGGCGTGATTATCCCGAGGCTATTAAACTCTATCAAGAAGCTCTCAAAACCCATCCCGAATCCGAGTCTCAGTTCCCCAACGCTCACTATAATATGGCAGAGTCTTTCTTTTGGACAGGTGATTATCCAAAGAGCCTTGAACACTATTTGGCCTACCTGCGCTTGTTTCCATCCCATGACCACGGAGGGTATGCCATCACTCGTATTGGCGAATTAATGGAAATTATGGGTGTGGATCAAGGTCGTGTCATGGGCGCATTTCTTGAGAGCTACTTCCGTTTTCGCGAAAATCCGGGCGCCGGAGTGGCTCGGGTCAGAATGCTTAGTCAGCGCATGAAGGGCATGAAGGAAAATGAGCTGGAGAGATCAGTTAAAGAAATGCGGGAAATTGGCGACAAATCTGAACTTCCCAGAATGGGTGAATTCGTTAATCTAATGATTGCTGATGGCTACCATCGTCGAGGGGAGTATAAAAAGGCCCTGGATTTCCTGGTGAGCTACTACCAGCAGAATCCCACTTCTTCCAATCTCGATTTCTTCCATCGTAGAATCTTGCGTAACATCACTGATGATCTCGGTGGCATGATTGCCCGTAACGACTATATGGATGTCCTTGGTACGTTCTCCAAACACTCAGCCACCTGGCTCAAGAATCCAGATCGCCTAGATGTTCCTTACTTCCTGGGCCAAGCCTATGAGAGGGCTGGGGTGTTTAAAGAGGCGGGAAAGATATACGGAAGTCTTTTGGCAAGCTTGGATAAAATTAAGGGAACCTCGGAGGAGAGGGAGCGAAGGGTCAATGAGCACCTCCCGACGATGGATGAACTCTATCTCCGGCTGTCTTCTGTCGCTTTGAAAGGGCGACAAACCACTGAGGCCAGCCAACATCTACAAAGGATTGAAAAGCCCGACCAATTGAAGCCCGAGAATCAGGTCGAGTGGGTGGAAAATATGGCCCATGTAGCCGAGGAGCGGGGCAAGACTAAGGAAGCCGTTAAGCACCTACTTTCACTTACTGACAGTTGGAAAGATAAGCCTGAGCTTCTACCGCCAATTTATTTACGTCTCGCTGAAATGCAAATTAAGGGCGGTCAGTTAGACGATGCGGAAAGCTCCCTCGGATTGATTAAGAAAATGCAGGCCAACAAGGTGAGTGTTGATGAGGATGTTTGGGCAAAGGCCTTAGAAAGAAGAGGGGATGTACTCCTTCACCAGGGAAAGTCCGTGGCGGCAGTCGAGGCCTATTTGGAGATGTTGGACGAGTTTGAGGACAAGCGCCCACTGGCCTATGTTCGTTACAAGGTTGGCTCCATCCTCTACGAAAAGGGTGACCTAAAGGGTGCCGAGAAGATTTGGGCATCACTCAGTGGTGATAATGGCCAAATGTATCGCAAGCTTGCTGACGAGCGTTTAACACAGGCCCAGTGGCAAGACGATTACAAAAAGTATATTAACCGAATTCCCGCGATGTCGGGTGTGAAGAAGGGGAGATGAATGGCTGAAAGAGATTTCAGTATCATCCAAACGGCTGATCCAAGAATGAAAAATGTGTTGGCGATTGCCGAAAATATCGCCGCCAGCAGAGCTGCCGTACTGATTCAGGGTGAAAGTGGCACGGGCAAGGAGCTGCTGGCGCGGTACATTCATGCTCGGAGCCCTAGAGCTTCACAGAGGTTCGTTGCCATCAATTGCGCAGCAGTTCCTGATAACTTGTTAGAGAGCGAGCTTTTTGGATACGAAAAAGGCGCCTTTACGGGTGCAGATGTTCGTCGCGCAGGGCGGTTTGAGATTGCAAATAATAGTACCTTTCTGCTCGATGAAATCAGTGAAATGCCCATACTACTCCAGGCAAAGTTGCTGAGGGTTATCCAGGAGGGCGAGGTTGAAAGGCTGGGCGGCAGTGGCCCGATCAAAGTCAATGTCAGAATTGTTGCTACCTCGAATCGGGATCTCAAGCAGCTGGTCGAAGACGGGCGATTTCGAGAGGACCTGTTTTACCGCCTGAATGTGATACCTCTTCAGGTTCCACCTCTGCGCTCCCGTCCTCTGGACATCGAGATGTTGGCCCAGATGTTTATGGAGATTTCTTGTCAGGAAAACGGCCTAGGTCGCAAAAGTTTGTCTGCTGAGGCGCTGGATAAACTCAAATCCTGGAAGTGGCCTGGAAACGTCAGGGAACTTCAGAATGTGATTGAGCGCAGTGTTCTGCTGTGTGCAGACCCATCCATCCCCCGCGATGGAGTTTTAATCAACGGCTACGAGGAAATGGTGGATGAAAACCGCTTGCGCCCAGGTATGACTGTTTCCGAGGCTGAAAAACTACTTATTTTAAAAACCCTAGAACACACGGGGCAGAATCGAACCCACGCGGCCGAAATGCTGGGAATTAGTATTCGGACCTTGCGTAACAAGATTAATGAGTACAAAGAGGTGATTGCTCATGAGCGATCTGTTTGACAAAACAACGGATGCTCTTGGTGCATCCATCAATTTACGTCTTCTCAGGCAGTCGATTACTTCCTCGAATATCGCCAATGCCGAAACGCCGGGCTATAAGGCCAAAAAGGTTGATTTTGAGGAGGCCCTATCCCGGGCAATTGACGTCGAAGGACTGCGGCAAATGAACTCATCCTCAGGTGAGCACTTTGCCACGGGGCCAGGTTCGATCTCGCGGGTGAGAGCCGACGTCTACGACAATCCGGACATCAATGTGACCAACGATGGCAACACGGTGGATATGGAGAAGGAAATGGCGACCTTGGCCGAGAACAGCATTCTCTACAAGGCGGCCTTGCAATTAATTAACAAGAAGATGGCAGCGCTCAAATATGCTGCAACAGAAGGGTCTAGGTAATGGATTTTTCTAAATCAATGAACGTTTCCGCCAGTGGTCTTTCAGCACAAAGAATGAGGATGAACACCATTTCATCCAACATTGCCAACATCAACACCACCCGGACTCCTGAGGGAGGTCCCTATCGGCGCAAGGACGTGGTTTTTGAGGCGATCCCAGATGCTCGTAATTTCGGGGAAATTGTCACCAGTCAGCCAGATAGAAACCTGCAAAGGGTTCAAGTAACGGACGTTGCTGTAGATCGAAAAGCTCCTCTACTAAAGTATGAGCCCGATCACCCGGATGCAGATCAGAACGGTTATGTGGCCTACCCCAATATCAATTTGATGGAGGAGATGGCCAATATGATTCAGGCCACCCGGTCTTACGAGGCTAACGTCTCGGCCATGCAGGCAACAAAGGACATGGCCTTGAGTGCTTTGGAAATCGGTAGGTAATGATACGAATAGTTGAGGTATGGGAATTTATTTTTTGGTAAACTAAACGAGGGGCTAAACCATGGATGGTTTGACGATCAGCAATGCTGAGGGCCTGTTGGAAACAGGTAAAACCCTTAGTGAACAAAGAACCTCACGAATCAACAAAGATGCGGGAATTCCTGCTGCATCTGCGGAGAAATCGTTCGCCGACACCTTGAAAGATGCTGTTCAGAACGTCAACGAACTCCAGCAGACCGCTGATGTGGCCATGCAAAAACTCGCCACTGGTGAATCTAAGAATATTCCAGAAGTCATGATTGCCACAGAGAAAGCGGACATTGCATTGAAATTAATGGTCCAGGTGAGAAACAAGATTATCGACGCTTATCACGAAGTGATGAAGATGCAGGTTTGATGGTTTGAGGGGGTAAGTTTTGCAGAAGTTGTTCGGACAAATTGTCATACAGTTCAAGGACTTCTATAAGAGTCTGACGCCCGTCAAGCGGATGTCGCTCCTGGGTGCAACAGCTGTTGTCATTGTATCTACGGTGATTGTGTCACTTATGGTTACAGGTACCAATCATGTACCCCTCTTCCATAACGTGCCGCCAGATCAGCTGGCCGTGGTTCTTGAGAAGTTACAGAAAAACAATATTCCTTTTCAGCTCGATAAGGGCGGTACGACTGTTCTCGTCCCTTCCGATCTACTTCATTCCACCCAAATGGTGGTAATGACAGAGGTCGGGTCTTCTGAAGTGGGCCAAGTGGGACTGGAGCTATTCGACAAACAGGACTTTGGCGTAACCTCTTATGCCCAGAGAATCAACTATCAAAGGGCTCTGCAGGGCGAGTTGATGAGAGCAATCAACACCCTATCGGCCGTCAAGCAGTCGAAGGTCATTTTGGCCATACCGCCGAAGAAGACCTTTCTCGAAGAGAGCGGGCAGCCGACGGCCTCTGTTGTCGTCGACCTCCATCCGGGAAAGAGCCTTTCCCCTGATCAAGTTAAGGGAATTACCAATCTGATTTCCAGCGCGGTTGAAAACCTGGATCCAGAAAGAGTCACTGTGGTCGACTCAAGGGGTAAGTCCCTAAGTCGGCAATACACCACAGAGGCGGGTGCTTCGTCTGAACTTCTTGATCTAAAGCGAAAGATCGAAGAGGGCTTGGAGCAGAGAGTGGAATCCATCCTCTCTAAAGTGGTTGGCTCGGGTAAGGTTGTGGCCAAGATCGACGCCGCCCTTAATATGAAACACATGAATATGATCGAAGAAAAGGTCGATCCGGATATGACCGCTGTCAGTAGTTCGGCAACTGAAGAAGAACTTCTTGACGGTGCCAGAACAAATCCAACTGGCATCCCAGGCTCGCGAGCCAATCTCCCAGGAGCTGATGATACAGGACAGGTGGGTTTTCGCCAGAATGTGCGTAAGGAACTGAAGACCACCAATTTTGCTGTACCTAAGACAACAAGGAATATTAAAGAGGCTGCTGGCAATGTGGAGAGGATTAGTGTTGCGGTCCTGGTTGATGGTCTGACCGTCCAACAAAAGGGCGAAGATGGCAAACTTGAGACAAAGTATGTTCCTCGTTCGGCCGAGGACCTGGCCAAATATGAGACGATAGTAAAAAATGCCATTGGTTTTAGCGCAAGTCGTGGGGACAGTGTTAAAATTGAGAATATTCAGTTCCAGGTAGAGGACTTCACGGAGTCCGAAAGGCTGCTGACGAATCTGGAGAGGAAGAAGCTTCTTCATTCCTTGTTTAAGTGGTCGATTCTAAGCTTGAGCTTGGCCCTTTTCTTCTTCATCGTTGTCAGACCCTTTATGAGGTGGATCACTGATTCCTTCCAGGACACGGTGGAGGACATGTTGCCACGTACTATCGAAGAGTTGGAAGAACTGCAATCGGTCGACAATACCTTACCAGGTATGTCCGGTGCTCTTCCGGTACTTGAGGAGTCCATAGATCCGAACAAAGCCGAGAGTGAGCTCCTCCGCGAGCGGATTATGGCGATCATGGAAGGGGATGAAGAAAAGTCAGCTGGGGCCTTTAGTCTATGGTTGTCGCGGAGGGATTCGTAAATGGTTCGCTTGATCAAAATTGATGATATTCGGTATGACAGCTTAAGAGGCTTTGAAAAGGCAGCCATTCTGCTGAACTACCTTGGTCCGACGGCAGCCAAATTGCTCTTTAAGCATATTGACGATGGCGACATCCGAAAGCTCCTAGGGACAATGCAGAAATACCGCATTGTCCCGGTGGAGATCACCAAGCGTGTGCTTGAGGATTTCTATGAAATGGTCAGTGAGTCAGAGGAGTATATCTTTTCAGAGGCCACAACTAATAAGGAAACAGTTATCGATGCCGTGGGAGAGGAGAGAGCTCGCGGCATCTTGGGTCACTTAAATGTGAATTCCCCGGCTCAGCGGCAACTTGAGAGCTTGGAGATGGTCGATGCAAAATCTCTCTCAAACTTCCTGCTTAATGAACACCCCCAGACGATAGCGGTGATTCTGGCTCACTTGGAACCTGAGAAAAAAGGTGAGGTGCTCAAGCGGCTGCCTGAAACCCTTCAGTCAGAAGTGGTTCTTCGTTTGGCCAACCTAGATCATGTGGCTCCAGAACTGATTGCCGAGGTGGATCGTGTGCTCAAGCAAGAGTTGTCGACCATGGGTACGGTGGAGCAAGCGGCCCTTGGTGGTGTCCAGCCGGTGGCAGAAATGCTGAACGTCATGGACAAGAATACTGAGACGGCAATCATGTCGCGGATCGAGGAAAAGGATCCCATCTTGGCCGAAGAAATTCGCAAGTTGATGTTCGTCTTTGAAGACATCGTCAAAATCGATGATCGTGGTATCCAGACCCTTCTCAAAGAAGTTCCCAACGACAAACTTTTGCTGGCCCTCAAAACGGCGAACGAAGAAATTCGCGGCAAGATTTTCAAGAATATCTCCCAGCGTGCAGCCAACCTGCTCAAAGAGGACCTGTCCAACATGGGCCCCTCTCGATTGTCAGATGTGGAGTCCGCTCAGGTGGAAATTGTCAATGTGGCAAGAAGACTGGAAACAGAGGGCAAGATCCTTATCGCTCGTGGAGGTTCCGAGGATGCTCTTGTTTAATAGCCTTTTGGCGGTTGTATGAAGAAGTGCAGTAACATCGTCAAAAGCGAAAAATCTGGAGATATCGTTTTCGATTACAACCCGAAGAGCTTTCCAATTGTCATTACCCAGCAGGCCAACGATTTTCTTTCCTCCCAAGGAAAGGGGTCTACCGATTTCGTTATTTCTGATCTGGTAGCCGCTCAGACTGGGATCGCGGATCAGCAGAGAAAGGGTGTTGAAGATAAGATCGAGGAAATCGCCCTGCAAAGGATGCAGGAGATTGAGGAGAAGGCCTACAAGGAAGCCTATGATTTGGGATTGATAGAAGGAAGTGAAAAGGCATTTGCCGAAAAGAAGGAAGAGCTAGAGGGCCGCCTCAACCAACTGGACCAGCTGCTTAAGATGTTTGATGAGATCAAGAAAACCTTAATGGCGGACAACGAGCGTCAGCTCATGGAGCTGGTCGTGCAGGTTGCCGGCCGTATCGCCCTACAGAAGATAGAAGAGGATCCGTCCAGCATTTTGAAGACCATGGATTTGGTCCTTGACGATATCCACAAGGACGAGAGCGTCACCATCTACCTTTCCAAGCAGGACCGAGACTTTCTGGAAGATCTGAGAGCTAAAGGCGGAAAGAAGGCTGAAGAGCTCCGTCATGTTAAGCTCGAAGCCGTAGACCACATTCAGTCCGGCGGCTGTCAGGTTGAGACTAACTACGGAGTCATCGATGCCACGCTTGAACAAAGGATTGAACGGGTCTTGTCGGCCCTGAGGGAAAAAATGCCCAGAATCAAGAACACACCGAGTGAATAATGGATTCCAAAGCGCTGCTAAATGTTGAAAAGTACGCCACCACTCTTCGGTTGACCAAAGTCACCAAGGACATTGGCAAAATCACTCAGGTGACGGGATTTACTCTTAAGGGTTTCTTGCCAGGTGCCTGCGTGGGAAGCGTTTGTGCTGTTTATCCAACGGGCAGTGCGGAGTCCTTTCTGGCTGAGGTTGTTGGGTTTCAGGATCGGCAAGTCGTGATGATGCCGCTGGGGGAAATGCGTGGAGTGGGATTGGGTTCGAAGGTTGAGCTTCTTCGTCAGCGAGCGACGGTCCCGGTTGGAACGGAACTTCTCGGCAGAGTGATCGATGGCTTGGGCCGTCCCATTGATGGCAAGGGAGAGTTAGAGGCCCTTGAGGATCGTCAGCTCTATGGCGAGGCCAGCAACCCGCTGTTTCGTCCTCCCATCGATCAACCACTGAGCCTTGGTGTTCGTGCGATCGATGGTTTGATTACAGTAGGGCAGGGACAGCGTGTGGGAATCCTGGCCGGCTCCGGAGTTGGTAAATCTGTGCTGCTTGGTATGATTGCCCGCAACACAAACGCCGATGTGAACGTTATTGCTTTGATTGGTGAGCGTGGACGCGAGGTGCGTGAATTCATTGAGCAGAACCTGGGTGAGGAGGGCCTTAAGCGGTCCGTGGTGATTGTTGCCACTCCTGATCAAAGCCCCTTAGTGCGGATGCGGGGGGCCTTTGTAGCAACGACGATTGCTGAGTACTTTTGTGATCAAGGTAATAACGTGTTGCTGATGATGGACTCTCTGACCCGATTTGGTATGGCGCAAAGAGAGATTGGCCTAAGCACGGGTGAGCCACCAGCCTCTAAAGGTTACACGCCGAGTGTTTTTGCTCTTCTACCAAAGCTTTTGGAAAGAGCCGGTCGATTTGAGGGCAAAGGCTCGATCACTGGTCTTTACACCGTTCTCGTCGAAGGGGATGACATGGACGACCCCATTGGCGATTCAGTGCGCTCGATCGTCGATGGTCATATTGTACTGGATCGAAAGTTGGCACAAAAAGGACATTTTCCAGCTATAGATGTCCTGCAGAGTACAAGTCGAGTGATGAGATTTATCATCTCGGATCACCACCTGGCCATGGCTCTGTTTATACGCGAAAACATGGCTGTCTATAAGGAAGCCGAAGACCTTTTAAATATTGGAGCTTACAAGGAAGGGTCAAACCCCAAGATCGATCAAGCCGTTCAGATTCACGACGGTATTGAAGCCTTTCTACGTCAGGGAGAGAGAGAGGCAAGCCCTCCCGGGGAGACTCTGGGCGGCATGCAGAATTTAACGGGTGGGTGATGGGTGAGCTATAAGTTTCCCTTTGAAACATTACTCAAGCATCGCAAGCGCATCGAGGAGGCCGCCCAACGCGATTACTTTCAGGCGAAATTGGCCGTGGACGAGAGTCTGGACAAGATCAATGGCATGTACAAAAGTCTGGATCAGACGCGAACGGAAATTCAACAACTGCAAAAAGGCGGTAACCAGGCCATCGCTTCGATCAATCAAAGAGAAGAGTACATTAATGGTTTGCGGGTGCGAATTGAGCAGGAACGTCAGGTTGCCCGGCAATTGATGATGGTGGCGGAGGAAAAGCTACATATATTGATGGAGGCCGCTAAAGAGCACAAGTCTTTGGACAAGCTCAAGGAGAAGCGCAGCCAGGAACACCGTCAGGCTAAGAAAAAGAAGGAAATCAAGGAAGTGGATGAAATGGTGACCATGAGACATAAGAGGGGGTCGGTGGCATGAAGTCGGGATATGATCAGTTCTTCCAAAAGGCCAAGGAAACGGCCAAGAAAGAAGCCGGTCCAAGGGCCCCCAATGGAAAGGCACAGCAGCCTAGACGTCCCTCGGCACCCCCAACTGATGCCGAAATTGCTATTAGACAGGCCCTGGGGATTTCCCAGAAACAAAGTCAAAAAAGGCGTAGGAGGCCGGCAAAACTTTCCTCAATCCTCGGAATGGCTGGAGTAACGGCCGGAGTGGCCGTCATGGTGTGGCTGGCCTTTGAGCCCTGGAGACTGGACGATTGGTTTGAAAGGATTGAGGTCGGCTTCCTTGGTAATGTGATGGCATCTGAAACGGGTCAAAAAAAACCGGAAAAATCAGCCGACTCGAAAAACCAAAAACAGGAAAAAAACGCCTCGTCGGAAGGTCGGGAACCGAGCTCCATCAATGAATCTGTTCCACAAGATCTGAGTTATTACGCAAAGTTAAATGATAAGCGACAGGAGCTGGATTTAAGAGAAAAAGAGCTCAACGAGTTGGAAGAGGAATTGCATAAGCAGAAGTTGGAAATAGAAGCGCGTATTCAGCACCTAGAGAAGTTGCGCGACCAGATTGCCGGGGTGCTTAAAGACAAGGTCGAGGTCGACCAGGAAAAAGTAATGAGACTTGTGGAGTTTTACTCAAATATGAAACCTCAGCAGGCGGCCAAGATTATCGGTACGCTCAATGAGGATTTGGCGATTGAGGTCCTGGGTAAAATGAAGAAGAAAAGTGCTGCAGAAATTATGAACCTTCTAGAGCCCAACAAGGCTCAGGTCCTGTCTGAGAAATTTGCAGGATACAAAAGGCGTTAAGGTTAGCAAATGAGTGTTTCGTCCGGACTCAATTTAAACTCATTCTCCCGAGGTCAGGCTGACTCCCTGTCATCTTCGGGGCAGGGTTTGGAGTTCGGCCGCAAAGCAAACAAGTCCCAAGCTTCTGAAAAGCCCGAAGCCAAAGATTTTGATCGTGAACTAAAGGCTCAATCCAGTCGACGAAGTCACGAGTCTTCAGGCGCTGCCAGCAAACCCCTTCCCAGTCGTCCGGTGGTACCTTCGCAGAAATTCAATGAAGTGAAACCCGTGGAGACATGGGAAGCCAGAGAGGGGTCACCTGACCAGTCCCCGGTGGCGGAGAAGCAGACTCAGGCTCCTTGGCCGGTAAAGATGGAAGGTGCAGGAGAGGTAGATCCACTCACTCGCCGTGCAGCGATGCAAAGCTTTTTGCGCAAGATGGAAGATGAGCTAGGAATTGATGCCAGCGAAATCGTCAATGCCTTCTCAAAACTGTCTGTGGAAGAGCTCATGATGCCACCCGAGCAGACGGTGGGTCGGGTTCTGGATCAGATGGGACTTGAAGGCGAGGACAGGCAAAAAGCACTTCTCTACTTTGAGGACATGCTCAAGAAGTCAGCCTCTTCAAGTATGGCAGAGTATCTTAAAGGCAACGACAGACAAATCTCGCTTGAAGTTCTTTCTCGTTCGGAAGCTCGCAAAAAGCGTATAAACGAGTCGTTGGATCGCATGTCCCAGTCCTTCTTTGTCGCTCATCGGCCTGAGGCTCAACAGTCTGAGTCCAGAAATGCACAAGATGGAGCTGTGGTAACGGCGGCGGGTTTTGGTGCCCAAAATCAATGGGGTAAAGCGGTGACGTCTGTAGGCGCTGGTGAGGTTCTGAATCCGATGAGCTCTAATCCAGCCTGGGGGACAACTGCAGAAGACATGAGTTCACCATTTAGTTCTATTGATTCAGTGGAATCATCCCCACAGCAGATCATCCCTGAGGGCTTTGAAATGGTTCCAGATGGTCAGGTCGTTGAGGACTCTCAAGACCTGGATCAAGCGGTCGGGAATCAGGTAGATAACACGGAAGTGAAGGCGATGGATGCGCCAGAGATGGCTCTACCATCTGCAACCATGGATCTTGATGCCCTAGGGCTGGACCCGGAAGTGGGAGAAGAGCTTAATCAAATTCTCTCGAAGGCAAAGCTTGAGAACCTGACCTCTCCTAATGGTGAACCCTCCCAGGCGGTAGAGGGGGACAAGTTTGTGGGAATGTCTCTTGCTGCTGAGGGTGATGACTTATCCGGCGACTCATCCAACTCAGAAAGTCAGGCCACTACCGATGAAGGAGTCAATCCCCAGCAAATTGACCTTAACAAATCTGATGGCAAAGCCTCGTTTATTCCACCCACCGCGCCAAAAATGACCGCCAACCAAGAGGCCCAGAATGTTCGTGAGGTGGTGGACCAGGCCCAGGTGATGGTCAAAAACGGTGGCGGTGAAATGAAAATCAAAATGAATCCTGAAGGAGTGGGTGAAGTCACGTTGAAGGTGGCCACCGAGGGCGGACGGGTCAATGTGGAAATGATTGCCTCCAATGCCGAAACCAAAAAGATGTTGGAGAAGGGCTTGGGTGATCTCAAGGAGACTTTGGCCTCTCACAAACTGAATGTAGATATGGTTAAAGTCGGCGCTTCGGAAGAGATTTCAAAACACATGGACCAACAACTGCAGGATCAGCAGTCAAGATTTGCCCAGCAATTCATGGAAGAATTCCGTCAAGATAACAGGTCTTGGCGACAGGGATTTTTAGACCTCCCTGGAGTTCGCAATTACAAATCCCAATCAGCTGGCGAGGCCTCAGAAGAGGGGCTGACACCTCATCAGATCACTCAGAAGCGAAGTGGTCGAAGATTGGACTTGGTGGCATAGGAAACTGAGAAGGTTAAATGATTAGTATCAAAGGTTCCACACAAACTTGGTCAAATGCTCAGCAGGATCCCAGCTGGAAGGCAGATAACGTCCAAACCGTTGGAGCTGAGGATTACAAAAAGGCCTTTGGTGAGAAGGATATTGGCGAGGTTCTCAATAAGGTCGCCGACCCCAACTGGGTGGATCCGGCCAAGACCAGAAAAGTGGGCAACAACCAGTTGGATAAAGACGCTTTCCTAAAGCTACTTTTGACCCAGCTGAAGTATCAGGACCCGACCAATCCCATGGAGAGTCATGAAATGGCGGCCCAATTGGCCCAGTTCTCCTCGCTGGAGAGTTTGTCCAATATCGATAAGGGAATCGGCAATCTGCAAAAGGCAGCAGCGCCAAAGAACGACTTTGCTGCATTAAACCTCATTGGCAAAGCTGTGAGTGGTGATTCATCAAAGATTAGCCGAACAGATGAGGCCGAGACCCACGACATTCGCTATGATCTTCTGAATGATGCCCAAAAGGTAGTGGTCAAAGTGTTGGACGCCAACAACCAGCCAGTCAGAGAGCTGGAATTTAACGACATCAAAAAGGGAAAAAATGAGGTGAGTTGGAACGGTCTGACCGAAGATGGGCAGCCTGCGCGCGCTGGACAGTATCGCCTACACATTGAAGCAGTGGGGTCAAATGGTCTCAAGGTTGCCGCAATAACCCAATTTGAGGGCCGAATTAGCGGAGTAAATTTCACACCCCAGGGACCGGTATTGTTGGTGGGTAATCAGAGTATCCGTTTATCTGATGTGAAGAAGATCGTGGATCCAGCTGTTTTGGCCGCTCAGCAGGTACAAAGAGCTCCGGCTGCGGCTGGAGTTGCGAAACAAGGGGTCATGGCGAAGGCTCCGTCGGTTCCTGATGGTAGTGAGCCGGCTCAGGTGGAAAGTAATTTGGAATCCGTGGGCATGAGCCGCGGTATGGTCAATGAGATGAAAAAACAAGGTGTAAAGGCAGGGTTGTGAGCACCATCAACACTTTTGGAAAAATCGGTCAAGTCAATGGCCTCTCTCCAGAGAGGCAGAGTGGACTTGCAGATGCCAAAGGGGTTAAGGGCGAAGGATTTAGGGAAACACTTCGTCAGGTGCGTGATCAGGCAGTTTTGGGCGCCGATGGTGTCAAGGGTGCCCAGGCTGAACTGAGCTTGAAGTTTTCGGGTCACGCAATTGATCGCATGAGAAACCGTGGGATTTCCTACGGTCCGGAGGCATTGGCAAAGTTGAACCAGGCAGTGGAAAAGGCCGCAGCGAAAGGAGCCAAAGAGACACTCGTACTGACTGATAATTCGGCACTGATCGTCAGTGTCAAAAACAATACGGTTGTTACGGTAATGGACAAGGGTGCATTAAAAGACAATGTATTCACCAATATCGATTCAACCGTTGTGATTTAGATTGGTTTTTAAACAGGAAGTTTAAAATATACAGGGGCTGGACCTCGTAGAGGGGGCCCCTCCATAACACCACTGATTGATTGATGTGGTGCAAGACATGGAGGTCTTATGGGAGTTCTTTCATCTCTTTATACCGGTGTGTCCGGTTTGAGTGCTCAGGGTGAGGCCCTGGGGGTGATTGGTGACAACATCGCCAATGCCAATACGGTGGGTTTTAAGGCCAGCCGTGCCGAGTTCCAGGACATAATATCCAAAAGCTTAAAAGGAATTCTTGGTGGAAACCAAATCGGTCGCGGTGTGAAGATCGGTGCGGTTAACCCTATTCTTATCCAAGGTAACGTGGATGCCACGGAAAAAGCCACGGACCTGGCCATATCAGGTGACGGCTACTACATTCTGCGTGGTTCGGACGGAGAGTCCTACACCCGCGACGGTTCCTTCCACTTTGACAAGGAAGGATATCTGGTCACCAATGACAACCAGCGTGTCCAGGGCTTTGAGGCTGATGAGTCGGGAACAATCATTAATAAGGTTGAGGACATAAGGTTCCCCCGCGCTCTGATTCCAGCTCGGGGCACAACCAAGGTCAAACTGGAGCTCAATCTGGATTCACGGGTCGCCCAAGAGCCTAATTCAGTCAAGACATTTGACCCTAAGAACCCCTATGATACTTCCAATTACTCGACCGGTGTTGAGATCTATGACTCTCAGGGTAACAAACACCTGATGACCATGTTCTTTAACAAGTTGGCCGACCGGACTTGGGAATACCGCGGAATGGTGGACGGGAAGGAAGTCACAGGCGGAGTCGAAGAAACCTTGTCTGAAGTGTGTAAAGGTAAACTGACCTTCACCGTTGATGGAAAACTGGACACTGAGGAACTACAGGCTTCGAATTTCAACTTCAAAGGCGGAGCTCTTCAAAACCAGCAAATCAAAATTGATTTTGGTGACTCCATTACCACTGACAAGGGCAAAGGTCTTGATGGGACCAAGCAGTACGGAAAGGATTCCGACATGATTGCTTGGCATCAGGATGGAAGTGCCGCTGGTACCATTACCAATCTGTCATTTAATGATGAAGGGGTTTTGACGGCCCTCTACAGTAATGGACAAACCAAAGATTTGGCCCAGATTGCTCTGGCCAAATTTGAAAACCCGGAAGCTCTATTTAAGGTTGGTAACAACCGACTAAAGGAAGCCCGGGATTCGGGAGCACCTGCTATTGGTAAACCAAATCGTGCAGGAAGAGGAAAGATCTTTGCCAAGTCATTGGAGAGGTCAACTGTGGATTTGGCGCTGGAATTCGTTAATCTGATTCAAAATCAGAGAGGCTTTCAGGCGAATGCAAAAACGATTACGACCACTGATGAGTTGTTGGCGGAAGTCATCAACCTTAAGCGGTAATCCTAGATGAATGGTTCAGGGCTGGGAGGCTCTTTGCTGAGCCTCCCAGTTCATAGATTTGGGCATTGAGGATTCAGTTGTGAATAAAACGGTCGTATGTGCTTATAAACTTCGCTTCCTGACGGCATTCTGTTTGGGCATTGTAAATGCCGGATTTCCGGCCCCAACCCTTGCAAACTCCAAATGCTCGGTTGAGGCTTTGACCGATGACTGCCGAGTGTTTGAAGGAGAACCCATCCGGTTCGCTGACGGAACTGAGATTCCCACCCTCAAGGCCGAGGGGGATCGAATGCCAAAGGTTAAAATTATTAAGGGAAAAAAAGGCTCGCCTTCCGCGAATGCAATTCGGGATGAAGTTGCAGAAGGACTTCAGCTTCAGCAGTCTCAGGCTGATTGGGAGTTGCGCATGGACTTGATGTACACCCTGAGCGAGGAAAATAAGTACAGCCTGAGCCGTCAGGCAGTACTTTTTTTGGGCAACCATCCGGAATTGGTGAGGCAGATTCTTGACGATAAGAACGACAATGGCGGCAGTGACGTCATGCTGCCATGGCCGATGGATGGTCGCGCTGATTTGACTGAGCAAACCAAACTAACCTGGGTCAAGCTGGCTGATGTTAGAGATTACTTTGATCGAAGTGTCTCTAATCGGGTGAAGACCAAGGTTCGTAATGTATTAGAAAGGTACGATGAAAAGTCAGAGGTCATCTATTCAGCCTTTAAGGATCAAATGGCAGGCTCAGAGCCGGTCGTTGATGAGGCCAAGCTCAGTCGCGCAAGGAATCTGGTCGTCGAAGCCAAGGCGACCATCGAGAATGCCCTGTTGGCCGGTCGCCGGGAGCAGGAGTTGTCGACAGAGGAGCGCGGGCAGCTGACCCGCATTCGCAAAATTGAGGCTAAGTTTCCAAGCAGATTCGATGGAGAATGCCAAGGCGAAGTGGGTAACGCCTACTATTCCTCAATTGATAACACCATCAATATCTGTCCTCAATTTATGAACTATCCAAGCTCATCTCTAATAACGGTGATTGGCCACGAGCTGGGGCATGCTGTTGACCCTTGTATTTCCCAGTTTGCATTTTGGGAAATCGACGAGAAGATGGCCTCTACTTTCGATATCAACAATCCCCCCGAGGAGGCGCAGAAGTCGGAGGAGAGACTGTTGATATTTTCAGCAGTCGTCGGTCTATCTCAAATCAGTAAAGTCAAAGAGACGAGCTTACCCTTTGAAATGATGTCTTCGTCTCCGGAGGACCTGCGATATTTGCAGGACATTGGACTCTTAAGGTTAAAAGCGCCAGGAGTGCCATTCACCCATTACCCCCTCAGGGACGTCTACAAATGCCTGACCAGACCAGAAGGCGGAGGGTTTCGTGAGGTCACCAAAGAGGATCTTGAGCGGATGGCAGAGGAGGTCACTCAGTATAGGGCTGAAATCCTTGGCAAGGGATACAGGGCCAAACGGGATCAAATGCGCATTGTTGAGGCCTTTTCCCGGTACCCCCAGTGCACCGGTCCCGCCAAGTCTTCGCAGATGGGTGAAGCCATCAGCGACTGGTTGGGAGCAGAGGTGTTGGGGGCTCACTTGAAAGGCAAAAAATTGAAGACCAACCAGGAACGCTTGGCGGGAATAGGAGTTTTCGCCGCGGCCCTTTGTGAAGATCGGAAAATTGTCTCACGACCCTTGGCCACGGACATGGATGTGATGTCCGCTGCGGCTGCGGACTGGGCCTCTCACCGTGGTCAACACCCGCCATCGGCAAGAAGAATCAATGAAGTCATTTTGCGCCACCCGGATGTCAGGGAATCGATGGGGTGCGGGCCCGGCGATCCAAATTGCGTACACCATGCAAAGGCGGGAACGACGAAAGAAGGCGGGGGCATTGGCCGTGATCAGGGAGTGAAAAACTGATGAGTGTCTTTAGAGATATTTTTGTGCTCATATTGCTTGGTTTTTATCTTTTGATGGCGTGGACATCTCAGGCCACGACCTTGCCAATCAAGACCTCAGAGGAAATTGCCCTAAGTATGGGTCATCAGACTCGCGAGACGATGTTGGTGGCTAAGGGAAGGCTAAATAAAAAAGATCTGTGGTTTATTGAGTACCGAGTTGGGCAAAAGATTGTTGGTCGAAAAATTCTGCTTCCCGATTACTACAATCAGTTTAAAAAGGAGCTGGACAATCATCTCAAGTATCGGCGCACAAAAAGCCTGGCGGGATCCATGAATTGCCCTTCCCCGGTTTTAGTTCATCATCGGAACAACCGGGGAAAGATCGATAGGAATGAAATCTGCCCGCCGCTTCTTTCCCAGGAAAATCGCATCAAGTTCGGTCAGTGGTACAGTCGCTGGCGCAACTTGGTGAATCGCAGCCAGGTTTTTTAAAACCAAACCTCAGCCTGAAAGCCATAGGCCCCACCACTGGTCAGGTCGGCGTAGGCCGGAGCTCCAGTTGCAATTTTGGCCTTATTCTCTTTGTTCCACCAACTGTGAGTGTAGAAGGCTCGCAAAACAGGGCGCCCCCACACGCTGCGGTTGATCGCCAATTGGGGAGCGACTGTGGCACGAATGAGAGTCCGAGCTCCGAGGGGATCGCCCATACCATCCTTTTCACTTTCAATCTCCACCTGGGAAAAGCCGACTTGCCCGGTCAGGTGAACATGATCAGTGAGAAAGTAAACGGGATGAACTCCTATTCCAGTCCAAGTTCCTGCGCTGTCGGTGTCGGCGCCCGTGTCCCATTGTTCGTGCATGGCCATGAGATGAAAGGCCCACTTGGAATCGGGAACAAAATGTGTCCAGTGGTCGGCAATGCGCAATCTCTGTGCTTTATCCTGGGTGCTCACGTTTTTCACAGGAGCTGTGTCGCCACTCAACTCCAATGATTCCATCAGACCCTGTCCCGCAACCAAAAGGGCAATATTAAATCCCTCGCCCAACTTGGTGTGAAATTTGGTACCAGCCACATAGCCGGTGGCTTTTTCATAGATGGTCGCTCCGCTTGTTCCGTTAGGAGCATGGGCATAGCCCAACCAAACCTCTAGCTCTGTATTCTCGGTGACTTCGATCTTGGAAACCCGTGCATCCCATAGAGTCAAACCATGGCGGCCCACGTCCGATTGGGTCGTTCCGATTTGGCGAATCTGGGCTAAGGCAAGTTGACCAAACCCTAGGGGTACGTCCTCAACTCCTGCTCCATTGCCAATTGTGTTTCCCCAATACCACCAGTCATTCATGTAGAGGTCCGGTCCACGATAGAATCGCTTGCCCGCCCAAAAGGTGTAAGGGGTGTCATGAAAGCGCCCGCCTTTAACAAAGGCTTCGGTCAGATGCAGCTCTTCATTGGTTCCTTCATAGGCGGCATGACCGGGAGAAATATAGGCCAAGCGAATGGTACTCTTGAAAAAAGGGTCCGTTTCTCCCTGAGCCTTGAGATGATGAGCTGTAAAGGCGGCCTCACCATAAATGGAACATTCGTTGCCCAGACGAAATTCGTTTCCCGTGGTTCCGGAGTTAGTGAAACACTCCTGATCTCCGCCTTTAGAATTGGTGCCCGTACTGGCACGAAAATACCCGTTGTACTCAAAGTTCTCTGAGTGAACCGCGCCGGCGGCGAATGAAACACAAAGACCCACCCCAAGCAGGAGGCTGCGACAAAAGAAATTCATTTGCTGTCTTCCTTGTTTGTACTTGTTTAGGTTGTTGACCCGAGAGTTTGGGAGAACCCCCGTTTCGCGCGGGAATGTAGCCCGCCCATGGGGCTAGGTAAAGAAGACACTGGACTTGGTGGAATGCGTTGGAAGAGGTTTTTTAGCGATTCCGTTTCGCGGCCCGAAAGGGCTCATCCGCCGGGGTGCGGCCAATGATCATTGGGGACCCTAGGCCCTGACTTCCGCGCCGTTCCCAAACCAGATAAACAGTGCCCTCAACAATTGTCGAAGTTCCCAGCTGGGAATCGGTACGGGCAATGATCCGTGCCTTCAAAACATTCTTATCCAGTTCATGAGAGGTCTTAGGGTCAACAGTGAAGGGCAGCAGTCCG
This sequence comes from Pseudobdellovibrionaceae bacterium, assembly GCA_020635075.1. NCBI lineage: Bacteria > Pseudomonadati > Bdellovibrionota > Bdellovibrionia > Bdellovibrionales > Pseudobdellovibrionaceae > Pseudobdellovibrionaceae bacterium. The sequence continues at coordinate 381,931 of JACKAM010000004.1, forward strand.
TACTCGATGGCCGAGCCATCGGCGTAGACCACTTGAAAAATCTGAAAGTCATGAATCGCCTGATCGAGAGTTTTCGTCGAGTGCAGGCAGATGGAAGTCACTTTCTTGTTGGCTTCGACACCGGGATGACTGAGTTCGTTGGGGGCGCAGGTGCGGTAGAGCACAGACTCTTCCTTGTGTTGTTGCGGTCCGTGCAGAACAGAGATCTTCTGCTCAAAGGATTCTTCACCATGTGCGGAGACACCAACAAATAGAGCCAAAGTCGCCAAGATGAGGCTGCGCATAGACCTTCCTTTTGCAGAAATCGGGTGGGAACCCGGTTAGGAGCCCTTATACCTCAAGGTAGAGGGATGCGGCCAGTCAGTGGTGAGCCATGGGGTAGTATTTACAGGAGTGTCAGTCTGAGCTGCAACCTACTGAGGGGCGATGGTGGTCACAAAGCGATTGACCGGTCCGTCGATCTTGAAGATCACCGCCGGTTTTTCTGCGTTTCTCTCCGAATTGAGGCTAATGGCGCCTGTAACCCCCGGAAATCCCTTGGTTTCAGCAATCTTATTGCGGATCTCTTCACGGGAGAGGACCTTAGCTTTGCGAAGGGCCTCTGCCAGTATGTGGGTGGCATCAAAGGCCATGGCGGCAAAGCCGTCAGGTCTTTCTTTGTACTTGGATCGATAGAGTTCGACGAAGTCCTTCACCTGGGGCTCTTTGCTTTCAGATGTAAAGTGACTGGAAAAATAGCTACCATTGACCGACTCCCGGGCCAGTTCAAAGAGCTTGCCCGAGTCCCAACCATCACCACCGAGCAAGTGAGCCTTTAAACCCATTTGCCGTATCTGACGGGCAATCAAAGCCACTTCCGTATAATAACCGGGAATAAAAATGGCAGAAGGTGATTGGGAACGAATGTGGCTAATTTGATCGCGAAAATCTAAGTCTCCTGAGACAAACTCTTCTTCGGCGACCACTTCACCACCAAGGTTGAGGAATGTTTTTGAGAAATACTCAGCCAAGCCCATGCTGTATTCGGACTTGCGGTCACGAAGGATGGCCACCTTATCAACTTTTAGGTGGCTGCGGGCAAACTTGGCCATCACGTAACCTTGAAAGGGATCAATAAAACAAACGCGAAAAACATAGTCTCCCGCCTCAGTTACCCGTGGATTAGTTGAGCTGGGGCTTATCATGGGAACTTGCTTCTTCTGGGCAATGGGAGCAGCGGCCAGAGATAGCTGGCTGGCGGCTTGGCCAATGATGGCCACCACGTTGTCCTGGTCGGCTAGAGCTTCCACCAATTGAGCGGCAGTTTCCGGTTTTCCCTGATCATCTTTAATGATGAGCTTGAGCCGTCTTCCTTTAACTCCGCCTTTGGAGTTGATCTGTTCAATAGCCAATTCCAAGCCTTTTTTGGTGCTGCCACTAAAAGAGGCGTCTGTACCAGACAGGGACAGGAAGGCTCCAATGGCAATCGGACTGTTGTCGCCATCCGAATCAGATGAATCTCGTTTAAAACAAGAAACCAGCAACAGGCAGGGTAGCAGGACTAAACAGAACCGCCGGACCATTCTCATTGGGCAAGCCATCTCCACAAGTCAGAAAACAGTTAGGAAAGTGTTTTCTTAACAACTTGTGAACACTAGGTCAAACCGGCTCTTCGCGGGGCACTTGTCCCATGTGTCATGAGCGACACAGCATCTTAATATATAAGGACAGAATCAGCGCAGGCGATCGACCAAATCCATGACTCCGGGGGGAAGTGGTTTGGTTTTGCCTAGGCAGCTGCTCATCTCCACATCGAGGATCTGGCCACAGCGGATGCCCACCATCACGTCACAAACGCCCCTATGCAGGAGCTCGACCGCGTAAACTCCCATGCGGCTGCCTAAAATTCGATCAGCCGCCGTGGGTGCACCACCGCGTTGTATGTGACCCAAAATACAGACCTTGGCTTCGTACCCGGATTTCTTGCGAATGGCCTCCGCCAAATCGTAGGCTCGGCCCGGCTTCTGTCCCTCTGCTGCCACCAGAATACTCGATGTCTTTCCAGCCTTCATGCCGGCTTGGATCTTATCAACGGCCGTCTCAACGGGCAGTGGCGATTCAGGGATAAACACGGCTTCGGCACCCCCCGCCACTCCCACATCAACGGCGATAAAGCCAGAGTTGCGCCCCATAACCTCAACAATGAAAAGCCGGTCGTGGCTGGCTGCCGTATCGCGAATGCGGTCAATGGCTTCAAGAGCCGTATTCACAGCTGTATCAAAGCCAATGGTGACGTCGGTTCCAGAGATGTCGTTATCAATTGTTCCGGGGATTCCCACATAGGGGATTTGGTGCTCATTCCATAGGGTGTGGGCGCCAGTAAAGGAACCGTCTCCACCAATGCACACCAGGGCCTGAATGCCTCGGGCGCGTAATTGATCGGCGGCTATCTTGCGTTGATCCGGCTGGTGAAACTCGGGACTGCGTCCAGTCTTGATGACAGTACCACCTCTTTGGATAATGTTGGCAACGCTGCGAAGGTTGAGAGGGGTAAAATCCCCTTTGAGTAAGCCTTTGTAACCTTGGCCAATGGCCTCAATTTCGAGGCCAGAGGTAATTGCCGTTCGCACCACCGAGCGAATCGCTGCATTCATCCCCGGTGCGTCTCCACCACTTGTGTACACGGCGATTTTCTTTAAATTGCTGGAATCAAAATTTGCCATAGTCGGCACCAATATGGACTAGTTTTGGGCAAAAAAAAAGGACCAATTTCTTTAAGAAATCGGTCCCTTCTTAAAAGTTCGTCCGAACTTAACTAGCGCACAGATTCTTTGAACTCAGCGCCTGGACGGAACTTGGGGTACCAGCCAGCAGGAATCTTGATGGCTTTACCAGTTTGAGGGTTACGGCCAGTGCGGGCCTTACGCTTGGTCTTTGTGAAAGTACCAAAGCCGACCAACTTCACATCGTCGCCCTTTTTAACGGACTTGCGGATGATTTGGATAGTAGCATCCAAAACGCGCTCAGTTTGAGCTTTGGTCATATTTGTAGTTTCAGCGACTTTCTCGATAAGTTGCGCTTTGTTCATTCTAGGTTACTCCCGTTGAATAACTAGGTTGGTGAATAAAATAGTAGGAAAATTGAACTGTTTATTGCTTCCGGGGTCAACGGGTTTTTTTCAAAACAGTTGGGGAATTGCCGCCAGACCTCGGCGGTTTTTCGCTCCAGGGGTGAATTTGAGATGTCGCATTAAGTGAAAATGGCTCTAGCTGACTAATCTGAATCAATCCGAATGGGGGTCGATGTGATCGGTATTATTCTCTATTTCGGTGACATCTGGGGGTTCATCACTGGGTATAGTGTACTTCTCATCCGCCCACTGGCCCAAATCCAACAATTGACAGCGGTGGGAGCAAAAGGGGCGGAAATGGTTTTGCGATGAGTATTCACAAGATTTTCCACATTGCGGACAGTCGACCATTTTCATGTGGTTGACTTATCCGCCTGTGAAATACCTGTCAATTGGGAATCCCAGCGGATTCTTACTGAGAAACCTCAGAGTAGCCGAACTCTCCGCCTTTGTATTTGAGGCGCACACGAATGCGAGAGGCAAATGTGCCATCAGAATTCAAGCTGCCATTGTCTTCGGCAATGACGCTAATGACGTCATTGTAACTAGGGGTAAAGCCCATGCCTGTGGTGCGCAGCTCAAACCCAGAGTTGTTGTTAATAGGTTGGAAATTGCCGGTCACTGAAATGGGAACGCCTCCATAATAATAGGAGTAGTCCGAATAAGCGACGATGGTGGCAGCCCCGTAGACGGGAGGCTTGTTACCTTGGGCTTCAATATAGAGATAGCCGTAAGAGTCCCAAGACTTACAGTTGGCTGATCCCCAGTTCCAGCCAATCACAATCGGATTACAAACACGGCCGTACTCTTCCAGAAAGTCCCGGTAGAGCCCACTATTGGTAATGACCATGCGTCCAGTCCAAATGTGTCCAAAAGAGCCGTAGTCGTTGTTAGGAATTCCGCCTTCGATATGGACGCATTGATTGGTGTTGGGATCAACCCCATAGCCAGCCTGAGCGCACTGCTGAAGGCAGGCGTTGTGGGCCGGTGAAAAGATCTGTCCCACGCCACAAGCCTGTGGTGTGACGACTCCAGGTGAAGAGCTTTTCTTGCTCTTTTCCCCACAGCCGACGCCAATGCTGATGAGCAGGGCCATCGTGCCAAGAACGAGAATTTGGTAGAGTGCTTTCATCCTATCTTCTCCTCGGGCCTATTTCGCGGCCCAGGCCTGCTGCCCGATCAATAGACAGCACTCGCCTCTACCCAGGGAATTTCACGTCCCGTACCACCTCAAAACGAAATAAGGGGCTGTAGAGCCCCTGTCAAACATTAGACAAATAGGAAATTGTTACTCAGAGTGACGATAAACGTCTCTTTTGAAGACGTTAACCTACTCCATGCAGGTGTAGTCGACTTTGACCTTGGTGCCCTCAGGAAGAGGGGGGTTAAAGTAAACCTTGTCTCCCGCAACCGTGGGCACGGAGCCATTGGGGTTGGGAGTGATCTCTATCTTCTCCACTGAGGAAGGAGCACAGCGGAGTGTGACCGATCCCAATGAAGTCACTGTTCGTTGGCCAATCGCTGTGAGCTGACTGGCATAGTCGGCCGCACAGATATTACCTTTGATACCATCTGTGATGTCGCTCAATGATTGAATGATGTGACCATAGAAAGCGGGATGGTCCTTATCCTGGGCATCGTAGCAAGCTCGGTCGTTGCGTAAGATGGAAATCGAGTGACCCGTAAATGGTTTTTGCGGCCACTTAGCCTGAATCTTCGCCACCAGAGTCTGCGGATTGTCGTTTTGGTTAAGCGGGCGATACTGATTGGTGTAGTCCGTGAGTGGCCGCCCAGGATAGGGGGCCAACTCGTCCGGCTTGGTCATACAGCGGCCGCCACAACTCTTCTGGTCTTCGTCTGTCACAATCACCATGGCCAGGGCGGCATCAGGGCGGAAGCATTCGCCGCTACTCACCCGTTCAACAGCATGTGAGGCGGCGACGATGGCTTGTTCGTTACCACTTCCCTTACCGAAATCCCAAACGGCCAAAGTGCCGAGTGTATCGCCGAAGATCCTCTTAGCATCTGGTGTGTCTTTACGCAGAACCTTTGAGCCTGTTGACCGATAGTTCCATCCAACTGTGTGTTCGTACCAATCTCTTATCGCCCCCGCATCACTCTTTAGGGAGCCGTTTTCATTAACCGTGTGGGTGAGGGTGTAGCAGATCTGCCAGTCTACCCCGTTGGTGTTGAGAACATCGACAAGGTTTTCCAGTCGTTCGGCAAGCTTTTGATGCTCAGGCTCCATCGAACCGCTATTGTCGAGAATCATTAGGATGTCGGCCTTGGCCGAGGAGGTCGGAACAGTGAAGTTGGAGCTATAGGGAACTGGATGCTTAGGTTCACCGCAATTATTGGTGTAGCAAGGTTCACATTCCTTGCCTTCGCAGAACTGCGGACAGTCAGGGCCGGTACAGCCATTCGGATCTATTCCATTATTAACTTGGCTGGGATCTGGAGTTGAAAACTCCACATCGGAACACGAGTTAAACAGGCTGCCCGTCAGAAATAGCAGTCCGGCTATGGTAAGAGTGGTGAAAATCCTTTTCCTATGCACTTCTAGCCTCCCAGAACACCCCACATAGATAACTACCAATAATGATGCCAAGTCTCCTGTTGGTAAGTCGCTGAAATGAGAGGGACTTGGTGTCGAAGTCAAAAAAACTGGCCACGAGTTTGACGATAAAAATGTGTCGCTTCGAGACTTGTCGATGAATTGATCAATTTAAGAGTGAATCGCTTGATATCAGGGCGGAATCTTTGGTGTCAGAGACTGAAAATTGCCTCAAACCCGAACACCATTAGGAACTTTTATTAGGTCGGGGCCACATGAAGAAGACCATGGAGCTCAACAAAAGGCCGAGGCTGATCCAGGTGGAAACACTGATTCCCAGGGGCATAGGCCCTCGGTCGTCAACTCTCCAGTGTTCCATAATGAGACGGCCCAGCCCGTGAAGGAATATCCAGACGAAAAACAAACTTCCCGGGCGGGAGATCCATTTCTTGGGTGATCTTTGTTGCCGAGCTTCTAGAAAAAGCAGCAGAGCCAGAGTCGGCAATTCCCAAAGGCTGGCGTACAAGGGTGTAGGATGGCGGCCCGCAATGCTCCAAGGGAGTTCGCAATGATCCCCAAAACAGCAGCCATTGAGGAGGCAGGCGAAGCGTCCCGAGGCATAGCCAAAGGCTCCTATGGGAGCATAAAAGTCAGCCCACGCTAGCCAGTTTTCGCCCTTTCGATTGAGCCAAACCACCGAAGCAAAAAAGGCAGTCAGGGCGCCCCCATAAAAGACGAATCCCCCTTGCCAAACGCGAAAGATGTCTCCCGGGTTTGCCAAATAGTAATCGGGCATTTCATAGACGACATGAAAAAGCCGGGCCCCCAAAAAACCACCGATCATGATGATGAGGGCAATATCCAAAGCAATCGTGCGGTCGCGCTCCAGGCGCTCTGCTCTTTTGACCACCCAGACCAAGGCCAGGCAGTAGACAAGGCTGATCACCAACATGTAGGTGGGAAGGGAAACATCCTGTGTCAAGCGAATGGCTGGGTACAAAGGCTACCCCTTGGCCTCTTCGGCTTCAGCAGGTGGAGAAGGGGCCTTGTCTGCAGCCCGGTCTTCAAGAAACTGGCGGGTCATGATGATCATCAGCAGGCCAACACCACCAACAATGCAGGCATCGGCAATATTAAAAGCAGGCCAAGTGAACTTGTGTTGGTAATGAACATCGAGAAAATCAATCACGTAACCGAAGCGGAGTCGGTCGACATAGTTGCCTATGGCTCCACCAAACACATTGCTTAGAGCAAAAATCTGCAGGCGGTCGTTTTCCTTGACCCCCCAAAGGATGGAGAGAATCACAATAATGGCCAAAGGAGGCATGGAGAGGAAAAAAATATTGCGAAAAGTCTCGCCCGCGTCGCGAAAGATCCCAAAGGCCGCGCCCGTATTGCGCACATAAGTGACGTTAAACAGGTCGTTGATTACCGAAACGGTTTCACCCAAATAAAACTGGGTGTGGATGTACATCTTGGTGGCTTGATCCAAAGTGACAATAGCCCCGGCGAGAGCTGCGAGAAGCAAGTATTTCTTGCTAATTTTCATGCCAGAGCCTCAACACACTTGGGGCAAACATCTGGAAAGCGGCTGTCCTTGCCCGTGTCCACACTGTAGTGCCAGCAGCGGACGCACTTGTCACCTTGGGCGCGAACCGCGTCGATCTTCCTCTCCTTACCTTCCTGAATTTTCACATTGGAGACAATGAGAAATTCACGGAGGTCCTTCTGATACTGCTCAAGCACTTTGAAGACTGGTCCTTCGGCTGTAATTGTTAGCTCGGCGTCAAGGCTGGAGCCGATCACTTTGTTTTTGCGTAGGTCTTCGAGCACCTTTGAGGTTTGGGATCGAACTTCCAGAAGGGTGGCAAATTTGTCCGTGAGTCCCTCTTTTGTCCACTCGGGATTCACCTGAGGAAAGTCACACAGGAAAATGCTTTCATGCTCCTTGCCAGGCAAAAACTCATAACCCTCCTCAGCTAAAAAGGACACAATCGGCGCCATCAGAATGAGAGTCTTCTCAGTCAGTTCATAGATCACGGTTTGAGCCGCCCGGCGATGAATGCCGTCTGTCTTCCAGGTGTAAAGCCGATCCTTCAGCACATCCAAATAGGTGGCCGATAGCTCAACGGTGAAGAAGTTATTGAGAGCGTGGTAAACCTTGTAAAAATCGTAGTTGTCATAAGCTGACCGAACCTTGCCAACCAAATCATTCAGTCGAACCAGAGCCCACTGATCAAGTTCGGGCATATCCTTAAAGGCCACGCGATCTTTGCCAGGATTAAAATCATCCAGGTTCCCCAGCATAAAGCGTATGGTATTGCGGAATCGGCGGTAGGTCTCGGTCACCCGTTGAAAGATCTCATCGCCAATATTGACGTCCTGACCGTAGTCTTCATAGGCCACCCACAAACGCAGGATCTCGGCCCCAGATTTATTGATCACTTGGGCTGGGTCAATCACATTGCCCTGGGATTTGCTCATCTTATACCCTGAAGCATCGGTCACAAAGCCATGGGTGACCAGAGCTTTGTAGGGGGGCTTTCCCACCGAGGCAATGGCTGACATCAGGCTAGTCTGAAACCATCCGCGATGCTGGTCGCTGCCCTCAAGATAGATGTCAGCCGGAAAAGCCAGCTTGTCCCGCTTGCGCTGAACGGCCGAGTGGCAGACGCCACTGTCAAACCACACATCGAGAATGTCCTGCCCTTTGGTGAATTCGCTACCACCGCACTTGGCGCAGATCTTCCCTCGCAGGAATTCACTGGCTTTGCGGTTATGATAGGCGTCGATACCTTCGCCCGAAGACTCCATCACATCGGCGATGCGTCTCATGACTTCACTGTCGGCTAAAGCCTCGTCGCACTTGTTGCAGTAGAATACGGGGATGGGAACTCCCCAAATCCTCTGTCGGCTTAAACACCAGTCTGGAGAATTGGCAATCATCGAAGTCAGTCGCTGAATACCCCAGCCGGGAAAGTACTTAATGTCTTTCTCGGCGGCGCTAAGAGCCATTTGGCGGACAGGATATTTTTCGTCATCCATGCGCACAAACCACTGGGGGGTGGAGCGAAAAATCAAAGGCGTCTTGGACCTCGGATTGTGAGGGTAGCTGTGAGTGATCTCTTTGTGGGCCAACAAGTGTCCAGACTTCTGTAAGTCTTCGACAATTACCTTGTTGCCTTCCCAGATCTTGATGCCCTTATACATGGGCACTTCGTCAGTAAAACGTCCGGCCACATCAACGGGACTGTGAACTGGCAATCCATACTTGAGACCGACTTGGTAATCCTCAAGACCGTGACCAGGGGCTGTGTGGACACAGCCTGTGCCGGCCTCAAGAGTCACGTGGTCACCAATCATCACCAAGGAATCCCGACCCATAAAAGGATGATCGGCCTTCATGTTTTCAAACTCACTGCCCTTGATGGTCTTGGTCGGATTAAGGCTGAGTCCCGTGTCTTGTTCAACGGCTTCTTTTAGGTCTTCAGCGATGATCAAATACTCGGAGCCAGTGTCATAAAGATTGTAGGAGAAGTTCTCGTGAACGCAGATCCCGTAGTTGGCAGGAAGTGTCCACGGAGTGGTCGTCCAGATGACAAAGGACACGGGTTTATCGGGAGCCCCCAGCTTCTCAAGCCCTTTGGTTACCGGAAATTTCACATAGATGGAGGGGCTCTTGTGATCGTGATACTCCACTTCGGCCGCAGCCAATGCTGTCTGCAGGGCGGGACACCAGTAGACCGGCTTTTCACCCCGGTAAAGAACGCCATTGTCGAGAATTTGCGCTAACACCCGCACTTCTTCCGATTCGTACTCCGGCTGTAGAGTGAGATAAGGGTTGTCCCAGTCGGCCAAGACACCCAAGCGGACAAATTGTTCTTTTTGTTTTTCCACCCAACTCAGGGCTTCCTCTCGGCACAGCTGGCGAACTTCGCTGTCCGGGGTCTCCTCGCGCTTTTTGCCAAGTTTTTTTGTAACGTTCAGTTCAATCGGCAAACCATGACAGTCCCATCCAGGAATAAATGCGGCCTGGTAGCCAGACATATTGCGGTACTTAATGACAATGTCCTTAAGTACCTTGTTCAGGACGTGGCCCAAATGCAAGTTGCCATTGGCGTAGGGAGGCCCATCCGGCATGACATACAGAGGACGGCCTTCATTCTTCTTGATGATCTTTTGATAGAGCTCGTTCTTGTTCCACTCACTAATGCGTGCGGGTTCCGTCTGGGGGAGATTTCCCTTCATGGGAAAATCAGTCTTAGGTAAATGGATGGAGTCTTTATAGGTGTCAGCGACTTTGTCGGCCACGGGATCCTCGCTTGTGCCTTGTCTCACAGACAGTGAGCTCTTCTTAGTGTTGAATCTCAATAAGCTAGAATATTAGGTGCGCCTTGTCAATGAATGGGCCGGGTCATCAGGGGAGGATATTGCGAAGTCTGTCGTATCCGAGGCTCACCAACATTCGCAGAGCCTCGCTCTCAGAGCTTAGGTTCATGCGGGCTTGTACCCGACGAATGGCCTCATAGCTGCGGCCGTCGAGCTGCAGGGGCTGCTGGGGTCGAGGGGCTGGAGCCTGTTGTTGGGGTGGAGGAAAGCTCCCTTCGGTCAGGTAGGGGTCCTCATCATAGAAATAAGCCCGGTAGGCCGGTGAGGGCTCGCTGTAGTTTCCGGGTTGGGGATAGGCGACCTGGGCTACCGGTGGCGGCTGAGGGGCCGGGTTTTGTGGGGGAGCCATCTGAGGAGCTGGAGCCGGTTGGGATATGCGAGCAGCTTCCACGGGCGGAGCCGTTGGCGTCTGTTGCTGTGGAGGCCGAGTTGTCCGCGGCGGAGCCTGCTGAGCCTGTGGTGCTTGCTGACTGCGAGGCGCTGGCTGTTGTTGTACCGGAGCCTGCGGTGCTTGTTGTTGGGCCTTTTTGCCGTCATCAAACTCAAGCATCCCTTTGGAAAGATCGGCCAAAGTTTTTTTAAAATCTTGGGTGGATCTTGGCGCCTCAGTTTCCAGATCAGTTTTAAAAACATCCAAGCCGTGGCGAACGGCATGAAGATACAAACTTACCAAAGCATCTGGGTTCTTCGCCCGATCTTTGATTTCCTGGGGTTGACTGCGGAGCCACAAAAAAGCCTGTGACAAAGTCTCCCGGGTGTAAGCCTGTGGTGCTGTTTTAATATCTGTCATGGAGCCGAGCACACTAAGGCATCTTTTGGGTTCTATCAAATGGAAAAATAACTGGTTAAAATCACGAGGAAAAATACCCCGATAATATTATCTATTGGTTCTTGACAAGGGCAGGACGGGTAGCCCTGCCCCGTGAAGAGGCTGTTTTACTCAGCGTAATCTTTGGCCACAATCCCGTATTTTTCAATTTTCCGTAACAGGGTTTTCTTGGGAATATTGGCGTGGAGCGCCGTCTGGTTGATCCGGCCTTTAAATGTTTTCAGGGCCTTGATGATAAACTCTTTTTCGAAGGCTTCTTTGTGACGATTGAAATCCAGAGTATCCCCAGAAATAGTCACAATGTCTTCGCTGTCGCTATCGGCTTCGTCTATGGCGCCGTTGCCGTTGCCGTTGCCGTTGCCGTTTCCACCGGCCGCCATCGGCGCAAGGATTTCAATCTGGTGAGAGTCCAAATCAATCCCTGTGGCGCGCAAGAAGGGCTCAGGGAAAGAGTGAATGGTCAGTTGATTGGACTCCTCAAGAATAAAGGCGTGCTCAATCACATTCTCCAATTCTCGGATATTTCCGGGCCAGTTGTACTTCTTAAGTGCCGCCATCGCTGAGGGTGTTGTGCCAATGATCTTTTTGCCATGAGCCTGATTGAACTTTTTGACGAAGGTATTGACTAGGTGATCAATGTCCTCGCTTCTCTCCGCCAGTGACGGCAGAAAGATGGGCATGACATTCAGACGGTAGTAAAGGTCCTCGCGAAAGGTTCCTTTTTTAATCATGTCCTCAAGGGGACGGTTGGTCGCAGCAATAATCCGCACGTTAGTCTCAATCTCCCGGTTGGCGCCCACGGGTGTGAACATCTTCTCCTGGAGCACCCGCAGGAGTTTAACCTGCATCAATATGGGCATATCACCCACTTCGTCCAGAAAGACGGTGCCGCCTTCGGCGTATTGAAACTTTCCAATTTTGCGTTGATCCGCACCGGTAAAGGCCCCCTTTTCGTGACCAAAGAGCTCACTCTCAAATAGGTTTTCCGGAATGGCCGAACAGTTGAGGGCCACAAACTTGCCCTCTTTGTTGCCACTATTGTGGTGAATCGCCCGCGCCACCAGTTCTTTACCAGTTCCCGAAGCTCCGCGAATCAAAACCGGAGTGTCCACTTTGGAGAGGCGGTTAATGATATTGTAGACCTTCTGCATTTGAGCCGTATTGCCGATGATCTTGCGTCCGGATTCATGAAGAATGGGGGCGCTCGCCGCCACATCCGAAATCAGGTTGTGGGCCATACTGGCCTTTTCCACCATGCTGACCAACTCTTCCCCTTTGACGGGCTTGGAAACATAATTGTAAGCCCCATCACGAACCGCTTGAACCGCGTCATCAATAGTCGCATAGGCAGTCATGATAATCACAATAATCGAGGGGTCGTGTTCCTTAATTGCCTTCAAAGCCTCAAGGCCCGACATGCGAGGCATGTCCACATCAAGAAGAACGGCATTGTAGCGGGTTTCCTTGACCTTCTCGACGGCGTTCATTCCGTCAAAGGCCTCGTCCACCTCAAATTTGCCGGCGGCTTGCAGTGTGGACTTCACGGATAGGCGCAACCCGGAGTCATCATCTACAACCAAAATTTTAAACATGACCTTCTCCTTTAATGTGACAGTGACATAAGCTCGCTATTTTCTAAATCCATTGGCAGTTCAACTGTAAAGGTTGAACCCTTCCCAAGCTGACTTTCAACTGAAATCCGTCCGCGATGCAGTTCAACAAAGTATCGCGACAAATAGAGACCAAGTCCCGATCCCTTGACCGGCGAGTTCTTAACTGCATAGCTGCGGTAAAACTTCTCAAACACATTGGGCAGATCCTCAGGAGGAATTCCAATCCCCTGGTCCGCTACCTGAACAACAATACGGCCGTTGATTTCCTCGGTGCTGACCAAAATCTTTGAGTCCTCAGGGCTGTACTTGATGGCATTCTCCACAAGATTCGTAAACACTTGGCGCACAAGGTCCTCATCCAGCTTGATGCTGAACATGGGTTCAAACTCAGAAATAATCTTAATGTTCTTCTTGGCTGCCAGGTACTCACTTTTCTGGATAATCTCAGCCAGCAGAGTGTTCACGTCTTTACTGTGAAGCTCCAGCTTGATCTCTTTAGACTCAATACGGCCAAGGCTGAGAATAGAACCAATAAAATCCGACAACTCTTCACTGGACTTGTGAATGCGGTCCAGAGCTTCCTTCTGCCCCGAGCTCAAGGGGTTGTTGTCAGACTTCACCATGTCCGTCATCCCCTGGATCCGCGCCAGAGGAGTCTTCAAATCATGGGACATCATGCGCAGAAAGTTGCTCTTGAGCTCTTCCACCTGGGTGAGCAGACGGTTGCGCTGATAGTACTCCCAACTGCGCCGGTTCTCCATGATGAGGCGGTAAGGAATAAAAAAGTAATAACAAATAAAGATGGCCAACAGCGGGTGGGCCATGCCGATCCAAAAAGAAAACAACACAAACGACAAATAACAAACCAGAGAAAAGGAAATCATGGTGGCAATTAGAATGCCCAAGCCACGAGCTGGGCGCACAGTCAGCACCACATAAACAGTCAAAATGGAAATAAGGGCTGTCAGCAGCAGATCCAACCAGCGGTTGGCCTTTATGGGCGCCGAATTTAGAATCAATGTGTCGGTCATGTTGGCGTGCATTTCCAGAGTGCTCATGGCGACGATCTCTCGGGAGAAGGGTGTACGGATGTAATCCGAGGAAGACATCACGGTATCAGCGCCAATAAAGACGATCTTGTCCCTAAACGTATCCGGCTGGAACTTGCCCTGAAGAATATCGACAAAGGAAAGAGGTTTGTAGGTATTGGAAGGCCTGAAATCGATATAGGCCTGATAAGTGCCGAGGAACTCAAAAAGCCCACTGTACAGCTTCTGCGCTTTGGCCTCATCGTGGCTAAGCCCGTTGTAGCTACTGGCCAGGACAGCATGAAGGCTGGGTGAGTTATGATAAGAAAAAATCAAACGCCTGGTCACATCATCTTTGGCGAAAATCTTTTGGTCCGAAGTTTTAGGACCAGGCATGACGGTGAGGTTTTCCAGTGGAGGATCGAGCCTGAGCTGATCTTCCTGTCCTTTGATGGGCAGGCGGTTGGCAGCGACAAAGAACTGATTCAAAGTTTGCGCTGACTCACCAAGAAGCCGCATTTCCTCGTAGGTGCCATCAATTTCGTTGGGTGGATTGACGTAGACCACGGCCCGGGGGTGTACCGCTGCCAGGCGATTTAACAGGTGAACGTGATCCATCGCATTTGGATCACGTTTGAGGGCTTCGACCGTCGCTGGATCAATGGCGATGGTCACGATGTGGCCCGAGGTAGGAGTCATGGGCTTACTCTGCACCCGAAGGTCGTAGGTCCATGACTCCAGATAATCGAGATCAAACTGGCACAACAGCACGGCAATGCCGAGCGCAAGGGTGATCCGCAATATACGAATCAACCACTCTTTATGCTTTTGTGCCAATCTAAATAGCTTCAATCAACTTCCTCTTTTCAGGTTCCCAGCGGGATACAACCCGGATTAGGACCACTTTTGATGACGGATGATTTGTCAGAGCCGTCGCTGTTTGCGCCTTTACCCTTGGTGTCTTCACCAGACTTGGCGTTTAACTTCTTTATGTGCTTCATAGGACCCCCTACTTTGCTGAGACTTGGTTAACTCCATTGCTAAATACTGAACACTCAGGGCCGCTAACCCCCGAATGCGATCACAAAAGTAATGATCCCGCAGGTTGGTCTGGCCGGTCTTGGTGCGAAAGACCGAGGCACAACCGCCCCCACAGAGATTTTTGGCCCAGCAGGTCTGGCAGTCGTGCCGGGCGGTTAAGGCTTCAGACCACTCCTGGCGCTTGGATTCATCCAGGCGGTCACCTTGTCCTAGTTTTTCTTTCTCGTCACCCGAAAACCAATTGCAGGCGTAAAGACCTCCACTGGTATCGGCGTGAATAAAGCTCTTTCCGGCGCCACAGAAATTCTCGACCGGATGGCCACTATCTAAGGCGCGAAGGAATCTGCCAAAGGGCTGAATGCGAGCCAGGCCATTGATGCCATCGGCGCGGAAGACCCGTTCGGCCAAAACCGCCATTTCCCGCAGGTAAATGGGCGAGGCCTTGTGGTCATCATCACCGGCTGCAAAGCCAAAATTGTAGAGATCAAAATCAAACTGGCGCAAATAAGAATAGGTTCCCAAAATATCCAGGTGATGGGAGCCCATCACCGCATTCACATGCAGGGAGCGCAGTCCCTGCCGTACGCGTAAAAGCTCTTTCAGGCCTCTCAGCACTTCAGGAGACGAAGCTCCACCCTTGCGTGTGGGGCGGAGACGATCCTGCACTTTGGGATCACCATCGAGGCTCAAGGTCACCTGGTAATTTTGTTCGGCCAAAAAGTCAGCCACAGCCGTACTGACGCGCGTACCATTGGTGACCAGGGAGAATTGAATCTCCACGCCTTGGGCGCTGGCAAGTTCAGTTGCTCTTTGGGCAATCTTCTTCATCTCATCGGCGTAAAGCAGAGGTTCGCCGCCCACAAACTGCAGGCGAAACACATCGCCCCTGCTCAGTCGCGTAATAAAAAAGCGTAGCTGTTTTTCTACAATGTCCAAATCAGCGCGCGCTTTGCCGGAACCATAGGTGCCATCACCATCGGCTCCGCAGTAGGTGCAACGTAGGTCACAGACCTGAGCCAGGTTCAAAGAGAATTCGCGAATGGTGTGGGTTGTTGGGTTGGTCTGAGAAGCGAGAGGGCCGGTCTCTTGACTCCAGCGCTTCAGCTCCAGGTGAGCTGTGGTTTCCCACTGATCGGAAGCGTTCATGGCTTCCCAAGCTTCTTCGTCCAAAGTGGCGATCTCCAGGTTTTGGGTGTTAAATCCCATCACCTGGCCGGTGGGCCCTCTAAAGGCTACAATGTCTTGGTAACGCCGTAAGTTCACGTGAGTCCCCTGGTTCGGTCCCAACAGAGAGCAATTATTCTGCCAGAGTCAAAAGGTGACCAGATTCCTTCAGATCGAAATGATTAGGGTTTTAGGCCACCAGTCTCATGGGTGAGCCCCTTAACTGGCGCCATTTTTTACCTACCCAGGGACGAAAAGTGTCAAAATGACACCATCCTTAAGTGTCGGTACCTGGCGTGGTTTCCGCAGACTTGGTGAAGATCAAAACGATGGAGCGATAGCCCTCAGCGCTGTTGGCCGGGTTTTCGATCAGAAAGCGAATCTCGCCGTTACCCGAAGAACGGATAAAAACCCGATAGCCCTTTTCCGGAGTGTTGGCCTGTCCCACATAGGCGTTAGATGTCACATCAAGAAAGGTCGTATCCAAAGCTAATAGGGGTTGGGCCGCTGTTGCCGGTGGCCCCTCATGAACGAGGATATTGCCGACGTCGCCACTGGGGACTTCCATATTGTAGTAGAAGGTCTGATTGAATTTGAGTTGGTAGTCACCTTCTTTGGTCAATTCGAACGGGATCACGGCAGCCGCGGATAGGGGGCTGGGGCTACCATGAGATTTGTTGTTAGCCAAAAACACTTCGCGCTCAAGACCGGGTTTTGCCGGGTCACCCACCATTTTCACTTTGGCGGAAAGCAATGCGCGGTAGGAATTTGAGGTATGAATGATGGTGCTCACCACTCGCGACAAGCTGTAAGTGCCGACAGGAATATCCTTGATGTGAATCTGGGGAATGGAGGAGCTGTTGAGATCGGCAATGATCTCGTCGATTTGTTTATCAGCAGAGTTGTCGGCTCCAGCAAGATTGGTCATCGCAGTGGCGGCAGGATCAGTAGTCACTCCAGCAGTGGGGCTGGTGGCGACGGGTTGAGTGCCGGTTGCTCCCGCAGGCGTTGTTGTCGCACCAGCTGCTGCCGGTTGCGGAGTTTGCTTTTGCCCCTGGGGAGTAGTTTTGTTCATTAGGCCGCGACCCTTGCGGATGCGCGCCTTCTTGTCGTTGCCAGAGGGGGCACAACCCACCATCAGAGTTGTGGCCAAAAAGCAGGTCAAAATTAGGGCAATCGCCATCAGATTTTTCATCAACAAAGTCCTCCGCTGAAGGCACTACCTTACAAAGCCAATGCCGACATCTCGGGCTCGAATCCCCTCTCAGATCGGATATAACGATAGGAGGCCGGTCTCCGGAGTCAGAAAGCTTACAGGCTTCCGCAAATTGGCACGAGGGAGGGGGGTAGCTGAGGCCGGTGGCGGTAACCCGTGGTCTGTAACCAGTGATCCGTAAACGTTTCCGTGAGTGTGTCCGTTTACCGTGCCGGTTTCGGTATCCGTACCGTGATCCGTTTTCGTTTGTGGCAGTGGTTGGCCCACTATTCTCTGTAACCAGTGATCCGTAACCCGTAAACGTTGTCGTGACAGTTTTCGTAGCCGTTAAAGGTTTTCTCCTTTGTTACGTTCGTTGTCCTCCCTTCGGGTAAAGACCAACTCACTTCACAACGGAGACTTAAATGATAAAACATGTACCCAGTACCCAGTACCCAGTACCCGGACGCGGGCACGAACACGGAAACAGACACTGATACGGCCACAGCCACGGCCACGGCCACGGAAACGTTTACGGGTTACGGGTTACTGGCAACAGGTTACGCAAACGGGAATTCTGCCTTGCCGACCACCTTGGCACATCTATCTATAAACTGACTTCTGCCACCTAGCCGGGCAAGGGGCCGGAAAGATGTTGTGCTTGGTGATGTCCCGAGCAAAGCAGAGTCAGGTTTTCTAGGTGGTCACCTCCTCCAAGGGCAATGGGTTTCAGATGATGAATCTCCAGAAATTTAGTTTCCCGACATCGCTCACCCTGGTGGTTGACATGGCTACATTGACCCGCAAATTTCAGCATCACTCGGTGCTTTGTGGCGGCCGGTACGGGTCTTCGTTTAGATTTTGCCTTTTTCGTCATGGACCTGGCCTGAATTTGCGTGTTGCGGTTCAACTTATACGGTCCCTCAGAAACCGCAGAGGTTCTAGTCTTGCCATCTCTTTGGTCTTTCTTCGGCCCTTCAGTTGACGCAGTCATTTCGGGAACTCTCCTTAAGGAGAGTTCAGGAGCGGTTTGGGCTATTGAGGGCTCGATGGATGTTTGGGCCACTGAGGGTTCGGTTGATCTTTGGTCCTCGTGGCCTGCCACAGAGGCCGCTTGAATCTCAATCGCGATTTGGGTTTTTTCATCCAATCTCTTTTGGCAGAGCTTTCCGCGAATAATTTGCCGTTCCGCTTTCTTCAGTGGATCATGCTTTGCCAAAAACAAATCGACCATGGATTCCAAGGTTGCTTCCAAGTTGGCTGGCTTTTGGGCCTTCTGACTCATGAGGTCCTGAGCCCGGCGAATTTTAATCATCAGTGTTTCTGAGATTCCGACTTGGAGTTGCACCCGAACAGCTGTCGGTTGTTGCTGGATGGCCACCTTTTCCTGGATCTCATTTTGCGGGTGGACATAGGTCATCTTCCCCTTGCGAGCCTCCTGAGGGTTTACCTTTGCCACTTCCCGCTCCACTTTGGATTGGGTTGAGGTTTTGGCTAATTCAAGCCATTGGGTTTTGTTTTCATTGGTGATCACCGAAGTGATTCGTTTGGCCTTTGAAACCGTAAGTCTGCCCTGTTTAATTTCTTCCTTCAGTTCGGGAACCTCGCGAGATTTACGAGTCACAGCAATCAGAGCATAGACCACGCCGTCCGAGAGCCCCAGGCATTGGACCCCATATTGAAAAAGAGAGTTGTAACCATAGCGAAGGTAAACCCGGTTTTGCTCTACTTGGTCTAATATGTTGATGAGGTCAATTTCAGCCGTTTTATATCTGGCCGAGGCTTGCAGGGCTTCCCGATGAATTTTACGAACATTTTGAGGCAGGTGATCTTCGAAAGGACTATGGGTCTGCAAGAATATTCCCCCTGGAAAGGACTAGGAGATTTATAGCACAGGTTTTTCGACCTGCTTTCCAGGGTCGAGCCTAACGCAGATCAAATCGCCTGGGAGTCGCACCAGGAAAGGCATTGTGGGGTTCGAGATGAGAATGAGAGGAAAAAATCAAAACCGCGAATAAAAGTGAATGTTGGGCGTTTTACGAAGACAAAAAATGCGTCAATACCAATGTTTAAAATATTTTTGAGAAGATCTGAATTGTTTTCGTTAGCCAAGAGCCGTAACCGGCGATCGGTAAACCGTAAAGAGTAACCAGTATCGTTTCCGTGAGCGTGTCCAGTTGCACACCGCTTGCGGTGTGTCTCAATGCGGTTCATTACAAACTGTACCTCTGATAAACCGATGCATTACTCTTGGAGGTATGCTTAAATGTTAACTTAAATAGTTTATCGGTGTTATTGAGACCCTGTGTAAATTCATTTTGAGAATCCGTGGAGTAGGAGTAATGGCGGCTCGGTTATCAGCTTTTTTCATCGTGACGGTTCTTGGCTTTTCTGCCACTGGAACCGAGGGTTCGTCGAAAGTTCCGAACGGGGAGGTTGGTCAAAAAAAGGACTGCATACCGGTTACTATAAGATCGGCTCCGCCAAACTATAACCCCTATAGTGAAACGAAGCCGTCATCTAATGAGTCATGTCTGCCAGTTTTTCCTTCTGCCGTGAGTGAGATTGCGCAATTAGATCCCTCCTCTGTTAGAGTCACTTTGAAAAGATCGGTCAAAAGCCAGCACCTGGTCTTTCCGAAGGGAAGCATTATTGAGTTTATTGGCGATAAATTCTCTTCAGTAAAGCTGGGAAGCCCTCTTGCCTATAGGGGTTTGAAGATTTCGCAGGGCCACACTTCTATGCTGTATTCCAGGGGAGAGATTAAGACCGCGGTTCTTGACGAGCCAACGATGACCAAGGACCTGGTTGAGATTCCTAAAGGGGCCTTGGTTGTGCTAGATCAATCAGGGAAAGTCCTACATGCTTTTAAAGTTAGTGACCCAGTGCCAACTCATTTGTATGGCCCCAGACGGTCTCGTCTCGACGTAAGCGATCTAAAGAAGTCTTTCTTAAGGATTGAGCGAGAATACTCAGCGGGAGAGGGCCGACCCCCTGAAGGTCAACACCACGTAGACATCGGTGGTAGCTATGGCTATACAGGAGGCCTTGTTGTCACGACGATCGGCCCGAAAGGAATCGGTTGGGCGATCCATCATGGCGTGGGATACCGGTGTTTTGAACTCATAGTGTCCGAAACATGTTACGAGGTCTCCAGGTATTTGCCCGTTGGTGGAAACACTGAGGGTGCTCTCTTTGCGACGGAGGGAGTATTCGGCAGAACATCGATAAAACCTTACAAGCCTTCTGGTGCCTACAGGTACTCGTCGGAAAAGGGTGCAAAACTCTACCATTTATACGGTACATATGGGACCAGTTTTGCAAGCCTAATAAAGCGAACCCCGCTTTCATCACTCAATGCGGATGCTGTCGCGAAAATCCGAGAAGGGGGCGAAGTTCACACCCTGAAATATGCCTACGGAGCCCTTCTAATCAAGGATGTGTATCTGGAAAACGGTCTTGCAGTTTTGGATTCGTTTCAGGCTGACGGGTTTCAGGCCTACTTTGTCAGCCAATCTAATGGGGAGAAGTGCGGAATCCATCAGGGGTTGCTCATCGGCAAGGGCGAGGAATGGTATTTCATTAATTCAACTAATTCCTACCCCTGTATGTGCTAGGATTTTGTGCCAGGTTCCGAATATGCGTCTACCTGCGTAGATTTGGCTAAGCATAGCTTGGCCATATCTGCGCAGGTAGACGCAGATTCACTACGTTCACCGGAGAACAGTTAGATGACGAGTAAGAAGCTAGTAGAGGGTGGTTTATCAGTTTTTCTTTTAATGTTTGGGCTGCCTTCTTTTTCAATGGGGGAATCGTTTTTAGGTCCATGTGATGGAGCCAAGTTAAAAAAGGAAAAGTCTAGCTGGGGGATGGAATGCCAGCATTGTACACCATGGATGTCTGACGGAGTACCACGTTGTATCCCTAACTTCCTGCCTGGTGACATTCTTGACCTATCGGGAATTTTTGGTTCCGATAGTATTAGATTTACCTTGGCAAGGCCGGTTGACAAGTATGGTATAAAGTGGCCCAAAGGATCAACGTTCACTACTTCAGGCATGGATGCCGAAATCATTTCCGTTGATTTCCCAGAAGAGCAGAGAATAAAGGGGGTTCCCGGTAAGAGATTTGAGTTCTCAAACTTCGGTAAGGTTCATCTCGAATCAGTCAAAATTACCGGTGATTTCTCCTCTGGCGGATATACCTGGCCTGGAGGCAGTGTGCTCGGTTTTGCTCCACCAGTGGGCCATGAGGATCAGAAGCTCTGGTATGTAGAGTTGAAGCAGGATTTGGTCTTGGATGGAAAAGAGTATCCTAAGAATTCGTTTGTTTGGTTTAATGTAAAGGGAAAGGTAGACCTTTCTGCTCCGATGCCACGGCCACTACAGTAGGTATGGACGCACTTTTGAGCCACGGGGTCACTCTACCCCATCTATAAACTGGTCCTCGCTACTTAGGGGGCTCGACCTTTCCTAGGGTCTTGAGCAGACAGTAAATAATACAAAAAAAATAGTATTTCTAGCTATTTATATGGTGTATTGACATTATATATTTAGATGTTATCATAGTGGATATGAAGAAGTTATTGGAAGAGATTTTCACTGAGTTGGATAGGTTCATCGATGGTGAGAACGAGCGCCGTCGGTCTGATGGTGGGGTTGCGCTACCTAAAGTGGAGATTGTGATTCTGGGTCAGGCGAGCTTGTTTCTGGATGATCAGGTGTCGGCCAAGTTGAATCTTGCTCAGACATTTGATCTGGATGCACTGGTTCGATCTGAGCATCTAGTAAAGAAAAAACTGAATGATCTTTTGCGAAGTCATAGGCTCGAACTTGAGATCGAGCCGGAGAAGATTTGGATTCCGCCTAATTCAAGGTTTAACCTGTTTTTGGATTTGCCGGATACTCGGGTCACCTTTCAGGACCCCATTTTCACTTTGGTGAGCAAAGCAATTAAGGCACCTGAAAAGAATCGGTTTTTGATCGAAGAAGCACTTGGAAATGTGGATGGATTGGAGGAGGCCATTGTCAAATATGGTGGTGATCCGGAGGAATTCAAATCATGAAGTTGAAAGAAAGACAGAGAGATTCCAGATTCTTGAAGACCATGGGGTTTCTTGTCGCCAAAAATCTTTTGAAGACCAATCGGGAGGACATTCAGCCAAGGGCTCGGGTGAAATTGGCCATCAAAGATGTGCTTTGGGCGGGCAATAATGTTGAACCTCGAATCCTTGAAGTGCTCCCAGCAGCCTTGATTCACTTTCCGAAGACCTTCAAAGGGCTGGATCAGCTCCCTAAGGAATTATCCAGCATTGTCGAGCAAATCAGAAGACAGCAGACCGATGGGCCCGATTACAAGGGGCTCAAGTACAGGGATATGTATCGGTGGGCCAATTTTGATCTACCAGATAAAAGAACTCGACCGGTCAAAGACAAGAGGGTGACCAAGTCTTTTAGGCTTCACCCAGATGCATACAAAAAGTTGAAGGAAAAAGCGGAGGAAGCCGACCAGACGATGACCAGTTATTTGGAGGGCCTGATATTAGCGTGAGTTAGGTGCCAGGTTCCGAATATGCGTCTACCTGCGTAGATATGGCCAAGCTATCCTGAGACAAATCTACTTCAAGCAATCAGAGGGAACGTAAATGGATTTGCGGCGGCGGAAGCCGCGGGTCCAGTCGGTGTCAACACCTTCGAGCCAAATGCGGGTGCCCTTGGCGAGAGTGCCAATGCGAGGGCTCATGGGGTTGGGGTGGCGATAGACGGGACACTTGTTGCTGATGATGCGATAGCCGGCAGAGAAGGCAGCGGGACCACGTTTAGTGGGAAGCTTTTTAGGAATGGCTTTGGGCTTAGGCTGCAGATCATCGGGAATATCACCAGAAGATAAAACCATGCCCTGAAGTTGTTCGCCCGAAAACTCCTCATTGGCAAAAGCGCAAATTGAGATGAGACTGGCCAGCACCAGACCGATAAGTCGCACACTCATATGCTTACCTATCGGTGTATCAAACCGGGGGCCTTAGGTACCAAGTACCTTTTCCGGGCCTAAGGGCCCGGAAAAGGTACTTGGTACCTATCAAAGTCCGGGTTGTTCGCCTTCCCGAAAGACCAGTTCAAATTCGCTGATGGGCAGGTCTTCAGGTTTAGCAAGGTGAGAGTTGTACTCCTCAACCGAATAGGGAAAGACCACCGTTCCTTCGGGCCAATCGAAGTCTCGCTTGGGCCAACGGGGAGCCACCTTGTTCATGTAATCAGCCCAAATGGGAACCGCACCCGAGGCGCCAGTTAATCCATGGGAAGTGTTGTCGTCATAACCGATCCAAACCACAGTGAGAACATCGGGAGTGAAACCACCAAACCAGGCGTCTCTGGAATCACTAGTGGTGCCGGTTTTTCCTGCCGCCGGAAAATGGAATCCGCGGTAGGCGAGAGAGCGAGCCGTTCCTGCCAATACGGTTTGCTTCATCATGCCGACAAGGACGGCGACATTCTCTCGTGCAAAAGCCTGTTCCACTTGCGGCTCAACTGCGTAGATGACTTTGCCAGCGAGGTCCTCCACCCGGCGAAGCATGGAGAGAGTCACATGAGATCCCATACGCGCCAAAGTCGAATAGCTTTCGGCCACTTCCATTGGAAAGAGTTCGAAAGAGCCCAAAGTGAGTGAAGGTAGAGGTTTGATTTCTGATTTAATGCCGGCTCGCTTGGCCACATCAATAATCGCCTCAAGGCCGACGTCGAGACCTAGGCGAGCCGTGGCCGCATTGATGGAGTTTTTAAGCCCCGTCATAAGTGGGATGGTACCCATAAATTCTTTTTCGTAATTCACCGGCGACCAACTCTGCCCCTCATACTTGTGAGTAAAGTTGGCGTCCTCTATAGGTGTGAGAGGATTGTAAGAGTCGCCTTCCGGAGTGCGAGATTCAAGGGCTGTTAAGTACACAAATGGTTTCATGATCGAGCCCACCTGCCGGTGACCATCGATGGCGCGATTGTACTGGGTGCGCTTAAAGCTGCGACCGCCAACTAAGGCAATGATCTCGCCACTTGCCACATCCACAGAAATCAAAGAGGCCTGAAGATCTTTGCCCTGGGCTTTTTTATCGAGCAAAGATTTGAAACCATTTTCCAGTTTGTCGAGCTGGCTGGCCACTGAAACCTGTGCAGCTTCTTGAGCGGTCACATCGAGCGTGGTGTAAAGTTTAAGCCCGTTAGCCGTATCGATACCGAGTTTTTCGATTTCTCTTTCCACAGCTTGAACAAAGTAAGGTGCAGGTTCAGTGAGTAGGCGTGGTGGTCGGTCAGGGAGTGGTGTGGCCAAAGCAGCTTCTGCTTGGTGTTTGGTCACCATGTTGAGTTCAAGCATTCGGTTAATGACTTTTTCTCGCCGTTTGGTGGCGTTTTCCCTTTTGGTAAATGGGTTGAAGCGGCCGGGGCTGTTCACAATTGAGGCCAGTAGGGCGCACTGAGGGAGATCCAAATTTTCCAGTGGTTGGCGAAAATAATGTTGAGCTGCGGCTCCAAAGCCTACGACCTGGAAAGGGCCGTTTTGTCCCATGTAAATGGCGTTCAGGTAATTCTGCAGAATTTTATCTTTTTCGATCCGCGCCTCCAGCAGTAGGGCCATCATCATTTCGGTGATTTTACGTTTGAGGGTCTTTTTGCTGGTCAGGAAGTAAACTTTGACGAGCTGTTGAGTGATGGTGGAGCCCCCTTGAGCATAGCGGCCCTTGGTAACGTTTTTCACCAATGCCCGAAACAATCCGGCGGCACTCACGCCGTGGTGAACCAGAAAGTCACTGTCTTCAATGGCGGTGACGGCCTGCAAGCAGTAAAGAGGGATTTCACTGATTTGCAGAACCCGGCGCAATATCGGCTTTTCGCCGTAAAACTGGGCAAACAGGTGGGGCTTTAGTTCAATAATCTTTTGTGCTACTAGGGGTTGTCCCGCGTAAAGAGCGGCGACTTTGTCTTCGTCGCTAAAGCCAACGAGCAAAAGTCGGGCATGGTCGGCCCCGTCCTCGTTAAAATAAAACGTGACACAGGCGCTCACTTCTTCGGCCAACTCCTCAGAGAGATGGGCTTGGCATTGTTCTCTGTCCCAACGGGTAAAGTCGCCCTCCAGAAGCTTCTGGTGGGCCGCCCTCTCTCGCAAGCCCATTTGCTGAAGCTGGGTGGTGAATTGTTGGGCTGAAAGGGCCTGCCCGATGCGCAGTCGACTCGGGGCCGAATAGATTTCAATCGGAGGGAGAAACCAGTCTCCGGCAATACGTTCCTGAATGTCCCTGTCCAACTTAAAGGCCCAGCCGGCAATCAGTACAACTACAAGCGTCAGCAAGATGAGGGCGAACAAGAGAACTTTTTTAAGGCGTGGCGGTAATTTCATGGCGTTTTTCCTGAAGAACTTCTCATTGACAATAGGTCGGGGTGTCCGTTTAGTCAAAGGCATGAAAATGACAGACAAACAAATGAGTCGATTGGCAAAGGTGATCCTGAAAAAGCTCGAAGAGCAGAAGCAGATCACCTATAAGGAAAACGAGGACAAGGTTCTCAGCCGGGCAGTGGAAATCATCCGCGCCGACTTTGAACGGGAGCGGGGTTTGGATGAAGAGGTCAACAAGATGATGGATGACCTGGAGAGACAAAACCCTGGATCCTTCCAAAGGTTTAAAATGTTCCCACTGCTGAAAAAGCGGTTGGCCAAGGAGAAAGGAATTATTCTGTGATTTTATCAGAAGAGCGCCAATCCCACCTGGCCCATATCGTGGTGGACGGCCTGTGGAATGATGATCTCGTTGATTACGAAGATGATGAAATGGCTATGCGCTTTGCTAAGCAGGCAGTGGTGGCCTTTGTCGCCGAATGTGAAAGCATCGATGCTTTTGCCCGGGAAAAGGTGGCAAGCCTCAAGCGTGGTGTGACTGAAGGCAGCCCAGAGTGGGATGTCATGTATGGAAAATACTTTGAAGAGGAGATGGTTCGTCGTGGCAACAAGTAAGAAGAAAAAGAAAGTCGCCAAAAAAAAACCGGCGGCAAAAAAGCCTGCCAAGAAAGCCGGAAAGAAACCGGCAAAAAAAGTAGCCAGGAAATCAGCGGCGAAAAAGCCCGCTAAAAAAGCCGCAAAGAAGGCAGCAAAGAAACCAGCGAAGAAGGCTGCAACTAAGAAAGCGGCAAAAAAGCCGGCCCAAAAGGCAGCGAAAACACCGGTAAAAAAGACTGGGAAGAAGCCGGCGAAAGCGGCGGCTAAGAAAACGGTGAAAAAATCGGGCAAAGTGACTAAGACCACTAAAACGGCCACACCAGTGAGTAAAAACCTACGTCCTATGGCGATGCCAACAAAAGCGGCAAAAAAGCCCTTGGTGAAATGGGACGATTTTTTCTCGCCTTTGGATGATCGCCTTTTGGTACAGGTCACCGGTGATTCAGATCGCACCGCCGGTGGACTCTACATTCCTGAGACGGTGGAAGATAAACCGCAAATGGGAACTGTGGTTGCCATTGGGCGAGGTCACCAAAACCGCAAAGGCAAAGTTCGCCCCATGGATGTGAAGGTGGGCGATCGGGTGTTGTTTCCCAAGTTTTCTGGAATGACCTTTGAGATGAATGGAGTCACAGTGCTCGTGCTTCGAGAAGGCGATCTGTTGGGAGTGAAAAACTCTTAATGGACAAAGGTCCAGTGTTCATTTCTCTGGGTGTGCTTTGTGCTGAAAAACTAAGCACACCCGATGTCAAAAACCTATTGTATTGTAATGTATGGCAAGGCAGCCTTTTGTTTGACTGAAGTCACCGGAATGTTAGTCTGGTGGCGTTTGCGCGTGAGGTTAAGATGAAACGCAAAGCGCTTTTTGCATCCGTGCTATTGGTAGCCCTCAGTGGCTTGTTCCTGATGAAAGCTGAAGCGGCAGATCTGGATTGGACAGGGATCTACCGCATTGAAGGCTATCACATTGTTAACTCAGAAGTTTCTGGTGACGATAGAGAAAAAGACTATGGTCTTCATCATCTTGTCTTGAAGCCCAAGATTGTCGCCGGTGATGGCCTGACTATTTATGGTCGCTTTGATCTGTTTAATTCATCTGATGTGGCCTTGGCCAATTCGCAAATGGGTCAGGTCTTTGGTAGCGGCATCGGTGGAGCAGCAACTAATGCCAACGATTCCGATGCGCTCGCGCAGAGGCAAAAATCCGAGAACCTGGAAGTGACTCAACTATATATGACGTATGTCCAGGAACATGGGGCCTTCATCGCTGGCCGTGCTCCTCTGCATTTTGGTTTGGGCGCCACTTACAACGCCGGTGAAGGCTTGTGGGATCACTGGTTTGATACTCGTGATCTGGTTGGCTACAAAATGATGTTCGGCAACCTTTATCTATTACCGATGATGGCCAAGATTGATGAAGATGCCTTGAACCGGGCGGATGATGTTACTGAGTACATGATTCAGCTTCAGTATGAAAATCCTGAAACTGATTTGGAAATGGGTATCTTTTATTCCACTCGTAAGGCCAACGATTCAGGTAACGATGCTCCAAAGGGAACGGCTCCTGGTGAGCCCTTTGGTGGTGCCTCCGGTGCTCGTCGCAAGCTCGATTTGCAGACCACGAGCCTATACGCCATTCGCGATCGGCAAAACATGCGCATCGGTGTTGAAGCCTCTATTCAAGGTGGAAAAACCGGTGTTGAGACCGCAGCCGGTGGCAACACTTCCATGTCCGGATTTGGCGTAGCAGTGGAATTTGAATATCGTCCTGAATCTTCGAAATCTCGCTATGGATTTTTGGCTGGAATTGCCAGCGGTGATGATCCCACCACCGACGACAAGTTTGAGGGTTTTATCTTCGATAAAAACTACGATGTGGCCTTCTTGATGTTTAATCATCCTCTCGGACAAGCTGACTTTCTGCGCACTTCTCTGGCTGGTAGTGGCGCAGGCACCGTGCCGATCTCCGGCGCAGATACTGAGGCCATTAGTAACGTGATCTATTTTGCACCCTACTTGAAGTACGCGTGGAAAGACAATTGGGAGGTGAATTCCACTCTGATTGCTGGATTTCTCAACCAAGACCCCATTCTTGGAGTCGATGTTGATAAAGATCTGGGCTATGAACTAGACGTGGAATTGAGTTATTCTCCTAAAAAAGGAGTGGTTTGGTCTACAGAGATGGGACTTCTCATGCCTGGAAAGGCGTTTGAAGGGGGAGGTTCCTTCGATGCAGAATTTGGATATGGGTTATCGACGAAAGCCGCCATCAGCTTCTAGTATGCATCTCGAATGCATCTTCGTCCGGCAGCTTAGAAACACAACGTGAAAACATCATCTAGATTGGTGGTAGCAAGGCCCAGGGGGTAAAACCCCTGGGTTTTTTTATGGGTTCTTGGTCGCCATGAACTCACTAATGATTCGCGCCATCTCTTCGCTCAGGAGCCGATTTCCTTCGGCATTGATGTGACAGCAGTTGTCGATATAGATGTCCTGGGTTTCATTGGCAAAGACTTGGGCGAGGTCAAAAACTGGCAGCCCCTGCTCGCGAAGCTGACGCCCTCTTTCGATCATTTTGGCGTAGACCGGTCCAAAAAGGCTGCGATGGCCGGCAAAAATATTGGCCTTTTCCCATTCGCTAAAGGGTTTAGTGTTTGCTAGGTACTGATTGGGTTGCAGAAACACAAAAAGGGGAGCGTTCCGCGTCTCGGCAATTTGGTGTTGCATGGTCACATATCTCTCCCAGGGGCGAATCATCTCATCAGCCATGTCGATACCGTATTGTTTGAGATCTGGATGGGCTCGGCGATAAGTCTGGCGAAAAGAGTCTTCCAGTTTGTAGTACAGAGGTTGAGCCACTTTGGGAACAGTGACCACTAGAAGAGAAATTAATGGGCTGTTTTGTAGACTGGCAAAGGAAAGATATCCAAAGTGGAGATCGTGAATCAATCTCACGAGGACTTGCCCACTGAGAATCTGCCACCGTCCCGGTCCCGATCTATAGAAATCACGGAATGTAGTGAGTGGGTATTCGTAAGGAAAAGGGCCGCCGAGAGAGAAGTCAGAAGTCTCATTTACGCCTTCGATGTTAATGACAAGATCTAAGTTTTCGCCATAGAGGGAGTAAAGAAGAAACTGCTGAGGCTGCTTGTAGCCGCCATGTCCAAGGTTGAAGGCTCGAACTTTTTTTCCATGGGTAAAATCCAAGCCACTGAGTCTTTTCTCCAGCAACTGCATGGCATCGCGGTCTCGGCCATACATAAAGGCCAGACTTCCTCCAAAAACACCTACCCAGTATTCATCGGCTGGTTTTTCTTTGCTGATCTCAGGCAGTCCTGGGGCTTCATACTGGCTCTTAAACCCCAGGTAGGGATGGGGTTTCCAATCGTAGGAGAAGAACACAAAGGCGGCGGTACTCTCGTGCCTTTTGATTAGCTCCAGATACTTAAAGGGTGGGGCGCCAAGAAATATCCACAGGACGAGCAGAGCGAGGGCTTCGCAAATGACATAGGCCACTGCCATTCCACCGAGAAAATAGAAAATTGATTTCAAGCTTTTCACTCAGCTCTCTTCCTCAGCATGGGCGAAAATGAAAACAAAAATTCGCCGTGGTAGCCTTCGGCTTGTTGCACGGTGACACATCCATACGGACTTACAGCCTGGAAGCCATCTCCGTGCTGCCCAACCGATGGGAATGGGGGATAATGCCCCTATGGCATCGACGAGCAACCGCCGGAATCAGAATAGGAAGTGGCCCCAGAGTGTGACAATGACTTTTTTGTTATTGATGGCACTCTGTGAGATGGCATCTGCCTCCCAAGCCCCATCCACTGTGGCTGAGCAATTCGGTGCCGGTCGAGCTGGGCGCAAATCCTGGGCTCATTTCCAGACCTACGCCCCACAAAATAGGGAGTACTTCCTCGATATAGGTTCCATGTGGGAGAACCGCAATATGTATTGGGTCGGCGGCTTGATGGGTTTTCACCTGGGCCGCTGCGTGTTCTCCAAGAGCCAAACCTGCCAGCAGTTTTTTGATGGCGTTATCGGCATCGCCGGCTCTGATGGTTTGACGACAGGTGTGGCTCTCGCCGGTCTCCGCTGGCAGTTTGTGAATTTCCCTGACGCATTTTCTCCTTCCGTGAGTATTTATGCGGGTCTTGAAAATTTTCATGACAGTATTCGCAATAAGGAAGCTTTCACCTACGGCCTTGGCTATGGGCTGACAACAGCCGTCCATGAGCGGATGGATCTCAAGTTTGAAGTTCGGGTGGGATACGGCCACGACGAAGCCATTTGGAGCCAGGCTTTTGTGTCTCTGGGTCTCAAGTTAGACAAGTGGGTAGACTACTTCGCTGAGAAACTAAAGGGCCTGGGCGAGGGAACCGCCGAAGTCACGGGTAAAGCCATCAAAAAGACCTTCGAGACCTCCGTTGACGTCGTCGACACCGTCGTTACCCAGCCAATCAAAAAGGCAGTCGAGACCACTGGTGAAGCTCTTGGCGTCAAAGAAAAGCAAGAGAACAAAGACAAACCCGAGGAGGAGGAGAGCTCCGAGCCTCCGGCGGCGAGTGAGTCTCCCTGAAAGCACTGGCCTACTTACATGTTAACCCGCAGAACTGTGGCTGAATATTTAAGTAGGCAAGTTTGAAAAAAAAAGCCAGCCCTGGGTGGGCAGGGCCGGCTGGAGGGGTACGTATGAAGCAATTGGGTCTGTATGAGTATCTTTAGTGTCTAAAAATCAATTCTGTCTCAATCCTGCACCTGTAACCCGCTGATTGATCTGCGGGATCGTCAGGCCGTTGGTACGTCCGCCTTGGTTGACGTAAGGGTTGACGGTCAAGTACTGCTGCCAGTTTTGTGGAGCTGTGACTTGAGCACCAAACCACTGATCACGGTTGTAGAATACGTCTGCTGTATTTCCTCTTAACAATCGATTATTCACATTCAAAGTTCCAGGCAAAGCCGGGCCCAGTCCGCTGCCGCTGAATCCGGGAAGGTTAGTGGCGCTTGGATTCGTCACAATCGCCTGGAGATTTCGATCCAGAGCCTCTTGCCAGTAGCTAAACTCAGTGGCCGCATCAGGGTTAAAAGCCACACCATAGGAATCCATCTGATAGCGTTGGTTGAGCATAGTGAGTTTACCTAAAGACATTTGCTTAATCATGGGGTTGGTGGTCGTCATAAAGGTCCGCATCTCAGTGGTGTATTGATCCAAGTAAGCAGCGCCGGCCCGCATGGCTCTAAGTTGAGCGTTGATGGAGCGGGAGTAACCAGAAGTGCCCATGGCTTTAAGCAGAGCCTCTCCACGCTTGCGCTCTAGGGGATCACTGCTAGACAAGTAGGCGCGAATCTCACCGGCAATGTCGGCGAACTCTAGATCCAGCTCTTCACCGGAGCGGTTGCCAAGTTTGCGGGCGCGGCAAGAGAGGGCCTCATAGCCACTAATAGTATCGCCCTCTTCGTTGCGTTTACAGGCAGCGATTTCCTTTTCTTTCTTTTCTTCCAAAGCCGCCTCGCGAGCTTCTTCTTCCTGTCTTTTCTTTTCAGCCTTTGCCTCGTCAATGCGTTTACCGGTGGCGGTGTCGATTTCAGGGTCGTACTTTTCTTGGATTCGAGCCAAGACCGCTTCAATATTGGTTTTGTTGTTAAAGTCAGCCTCTGACATACCAAGGTCTTTGGCGCGGATCAGACCGGGTGAATTAATACGACAGTTTAAGCCATAGCAGCCTTCAAGGCGGGCCGACCATTTGTAGGCGGTTTCAGTTTTGCCTTCAGGATCGACATTGCCCCACACGTCAGTGCGAGTTTGTGTGACCTGGGTGATATTGGCTTTCCATTTATGACTATCTCCACTGGGTGCCGAAACATTGCGGTCATAACTATAGGAGTTAGCCGTTTCAGAGGCCAAGTCCGTATTGCTTCCTGGCTCCGATACAAAGTCGTGAAACCAGGACATGTTCAAGCCGAGCAGCATGAACAACAATAGTTTTAGCCCTAGGTTTTTCTTGAGCCGGGCTTTCATACATATCTCCTCTCGTAACCGAGAATCCATCCACTGGATCCACCAGTGTCACTAGAACCTAATCCAAATTCCCTTCCAAATTGGCACGACTGGTAACTACATGAAATCAGAGTATTTTTGATGATTCGCAAAACTAAGCCTGGTTTTCTCAAGTGTTGCTCTGGTGACAGAGGCTTTTCAAGCATTCGCTAAAAGCCCCTTATTTCAAGCCCCTAGCTTTGACCAAAATCCTAACAGGGGGGTGTGCCGCAAATGCGGAGCTGATAGGTAAGAACGTGAAATGGTTGGGGAAAGCATTGAGGGGAGAGGCTTTCCAGGCTATGAACACGGGCACTGAGGATGGCCTTTCATGCTGACATTTGCTCCCACAACTCCATTTGCCCACGTGAGCCCAGAGGACTGGCTCGATCCCCAATGGCAGATGAAAAACTGCCTGGAGTCCAAAGAGGACTTTGCCGCCCACTTTACTTTGTCAGCGGAAGAAGAGCTGGCCTTTGCCCAGCTCCATGAACTCTTCCGCATCCGCGTGACCCCCTACTACGCCAGTCTGGTCAATCCAAGCGACCCTTTGGACCCCATCAGGCGGATTCTAATGCCTCATTCTTTGGAGTTGGATTCTGGTCCTTATATATTAGAGGACCCTTTGGGGGAGAGGCGCCACCGTCCGGTCGAGAGGATCGTTCACCGTTACCCGGATCGGGTTTTGTTTTTGGTCACCGACTTCTGTAGTGTCTACTGCCGCTATTGCACACGAAAGCACTTTACGGGTCAGGACCAGGTATTTCCCAAGCGCGAGGAATATGTGCAGGCCTTGGAGTATATCAAGTCTCACTCCTCGATCCGGGAAGTGATCTTAAGTGGCGGAGACCCCTTGACCTTGTCGGACTCGCGCCTAGATCAGGTTCTTTCCGATCTTCGCCAGATTCCCCATGTGGAGATCATACGTATTGGTTCGCGTATTCCTGTTGTGAATCCTATGCGCATCACGGAAGAATTGGTTCAAATCATTCGACGGTCATCCCCGGTATTTTTTCTCGTTCACTTTAATCATCCCCGCGAGCTGACGGCCGAGGCTGCCCAGGCCCTGGGTTTACTGGTGGATCACGGTATTCCGGTCATGAATCAAATGGTTCTTTTGAATGGCGTAAACAATCATCCAGCCATTGTGCAGGCTCTGTCCCGAAGGCTTTTATATTTGCGCGTGAAGCCCTATTACATGTTTCAATGCGATCCCTCTGAAGGTACCCGCCACTTGCAAACTTCGGTGGAGCAATCAGAAGACATTCAACGCGAACTGTGGGGGCGGCTTTCCGGTTTGGCTCTCCCCAATCTTTCGTTAGACATCCCCGGGGGTGGGGGAAAAGTCAGTTTGGTTCCCGACTTTGAGGTGGGGAGGCAGGGAGTCACGCGTACTTACAGGGGATGGGATGGATTTGGGTCGGAGTACGTAAGTCCGGATTTGCAGGAGATGTTGACCCCTTCGGACGTGGATCAGTACATTGCTGAATGGAACACCATTCGTCACGCCCCCTATGGATTACCGAAAAACAGGAGATCGCCCCATGATGCTGAATCAGCAAATTCACGATCTAAAGGACAAAGTCCTCTCGAGTGTTGAAACCTATTGGGGTTTTGTTCCCCCAAACATCAAAGACACTTTAAAGCTGACGGCCTTCACTCTATGGAAGGTGCCGATGATTGCCTTTTTGTCGCCGCGTGTTCTGTGGTCTTCGGACGACAAAATGGAAATTAAAATTCCATTGAACTATCGAAGTAAAAACCATTTGGGCTCCATGTACTTTGGTGCATTGGCCGTGGGAGCCGACCTAGTGGTGGGAACACTCGCCTTGAAACACATGGAAAGCTTTGACGAAAATATCCAGCTGATCTTTAAAGACTTCAAGGCCGAGTATCTCAAGCGCGCTGAAGGCGATGTTCATTTTATTTGCGACAAGGGCGCTGAAATTGAAGAGTTGGTTCGCCAGGCCGCCGAAGGGGACGAAAGGGTTCATCTGCCGGTTGAGGCCTACGCCACGGTTCCGTCCATTTCAGACGAAGTAGTAGCCAAGTTTGTTCTCACTCTGTCGCTGAAGAAAAAGTAAACGGCCAGGATCTCTAAGCCAGTATCTGTAGGCGAGCGTACTTAACCACGAACTTTTTGGTCAGTGAGCTGCGAAAGAGCACGCTGACCTTTTGGTTTTCGCCATGTCCTTCAACCGCAAATACGGAACCGTCACCAAAGGTCGGATGGCGCACGCGCATCCCTTTAGCCAACTGCTGGGTTGGTGTAGCTTCCGCCTCTTCATCCGTGTCACTAAATCCTTCATAGTCGGGAAATGGATCTGACTTGGGAATCTTTGATCCGCTGTAAGGGGATTTAGGGCTACGTCGGGTGGCCGGTCGTGAGGTTGTGAACTCCTGTTCCCCATATTTTTCGCGAAAGCGATTGAGGAAATCCTGGTTGGAAACACTACTGGTGGTTTCAATAAATTCGCGTGGAATTTCTGACAAAAAGCGACTGGGCGGATGACTTTGCTCCTGACCCCAGACCCTTCGAGTGCGGGCGTGGGTCAGAAAGAGCTTTTCCCGTGCGCGGGTGATCCCCACATAGGCTAAGCGGCGCTCCTCTTCCATGGCTTCTTCATTTTCATTTTCAAAGGCCCGTCCACTGGGAAAGAGTCCCTCTTCCATGCCAACAATAAAGACCACTGGGTATTCCAGCCCCTTGGAAACGTGAAGAGTCATCAAGGTGACTGAGTTCTCCTCATCTTCCATTTGGTCCACGTCTGAGACCAGGGCCATTTCCTCTAAGAAATTCTGTAAAGAGGCCTCGTCACCGCGTTCCTGTTCAAACTGGCGAATGGCATTGTCCAACTCTTCTAAGTTTTCCAGACGCGACTGAGCCTCGGGTGTGTTTTCATCTTTAAGCGCAATGGCGTATCCTGTGCTATCAAGGACTAAGTGATAGAGTTGGGCCACGGTCATGTCGCCCATTTCAACCCGCATTTTATCCATGAGAAAGCGAAAATTCTGCAGCTTTTTGCAGGCTCCAGCGTGGACGATTCGTTGCTCGGCGGCCCACTCCAAAGCATCGTAAAAGGAGATATTGCGATCCAGGGCGACGGTTTCCACCTTTTCAATGGTGGTCTTACCAATCCCCCGGGCAGGGACATTGATGATCCTTTTGATAGAAACATCGTCGGCCGGGTTCAATAACACCTTCATGTAGCTAATCAGGTCTTTGATTTCTTTGCGCGCATAGAACTTCATGCCGCCGACAAGTTTGTAAGGCACACTATGGCTGCGCAAGAGATCTTCCAACACCCGCGATTGGGCATTGGTGCGGTAAAAGACAGCGAAATCACGATAGGACTTATCGGGCCTTGCCGCCATGATTCCCTGAATGCGTTCGACCACGTAGCGGGCTTCTTCGTACTCGTTGCGTTCTTCGCGGACAGTGATCTTTTCGCCCTGATCGTTGTCGGTGAACAGGGTTTTATTCTTGCGGAGATCGTTGTTTTGGATCATGGCACTGGCTGCAGAGACAATTGTCTTGGATGAGCGGTAGTTCTGCTCAAGCTTAACGACTTTGGTTTCCGGGAAGTCTTTCTCAAAGCTCAAAATGTTAGTGATGTCGGCACCCCGCCAACTGTAGATACTTTGATCTTCGTCACCCACAACGCACAAGTTGCGATGCCCTTCAGCCAACATCTTCACAATTAAATATTGGATGTGGTTGGTGTCCTGATACTCGTCGACCAGAATGTACTGAAACCGGTCCCGGTAACGAGCCAAGACCTCAGGGTAATCGCGAAAGAGAATGTAGGTCTTAAGCAGAAGATCACCAAAATCCAGACTGTTGGCCTTTTCCATTTCCACTTCGTAGCGGGTGTAAACCTCAAGGCTCTTGTCGTCCATAAAGAAGCCCTTGCGCCGACCCACCTGATCAGGCAATAGGCCCAATTGCTTGGCTTGATTGATGCGCGCTTGGAATCCTTTAGCCGGATGAACCTTGTCGTTGATGTTGAGTGCATTCAAAACTTTTTTGATCATGCTCAGCTGATCGGCATCGTCGTAAATGCCAAAAAAGGGCTGATAGCCCAGGTGATGAATATCCTCGCGCAAAATACGTGCGCAGATCGAGTGAAAGGTGCTGATCCACATTTGTTCGTAGACGGGAATTCCCACATCACTCAAGAGCTGAATGGTTCGCCCTTCCATCTCCCGGGCCGCCTTGTTGGTAAAGGTGACGGCTAAAATCTGATTAGGGGTGGCCTCCCCCAGGGCGATAAGCTGAGCAATTCGGTAGGTGAGGACCCGGGTTTTCCCCGACCCAGCGCCCGCCAAAATCAATAGGGGGCCTTCGATGGCCTTGACGGCCTCGGCCTGGGAGGGATTGAGGTACCCTGAAAATATTTCATGCTCCATTTAAATGTCCTCAAATAGGGGGTTTTTCACCCGCTGGGCATTCCCCCCTTGCGTTTTAGGGGGTCTGCGTTTATATTGATGCGCCGCATAATATAGTCCCGAGGTTGCGACTTTGCCCTGGATGAGTGAGGGCATAATGGAGGAGATTGGCACGAATGTCGAGAGTCAATGCAAAGAGATATGGCTGGTTCCTCCTGGCCCTATTCCTTGGGATCACGCTTGCTGCCTGTGAAAAGGACCACCAATCAGGTCCCATCACTTATCTCCTGCCATGGCCGGGCCAGGACGGAGAGTACCGTATGCAAGAGGTGGAGCTTCACACCATCCGCTATGCGGACAGGCTGGAAGGCGCTGCCGCTAAAATCTACCTCAAATCAGGAATCAAAGACGGAGACTTCCAGGGTGAAGTGGCTCGCCCACGGCTGATCAAAAAAAGTAAAAGGCGCTACGTGGCGGCCGATTACGAGAGTGCCATGGCCATTGCCGTCTACGCTCACTACGAACGCTTTATGATGTGGGACAAGGAGTTGGGAATCGACTCCGACCTGAGTTGGCCGCGCAAAGTGGGCATCGAGATGAATATGAGAACTAAGACGGGTGATCGTGAGCACAACAATGCTCGTTATGTGGCCAAGTGGGATGTGACTTTGGTGGCTCCCACTTCCGTTGATGGTTTACCCATGGCCCTTAATGGTGGAGTCCTTGCCCACGAGCATTTTCACGCCCACTTTCACGCTCGGGCAATTCGCTATCTCCAGGAAAACTGGTCAGCTGGCAGTGACCTTTCAGGTAACGAAATCCGCGATACCAATGTGTATTTGATCCGCTCATGGAACGAGGGCTTGGCCGACTTCTGGGGCTATCTCTATACGCGTGACCCTCGCTTCATGGTGAAGACCTTTGTGCGTGAGTATCACGTGCGCCAACTGGACGAGGGTCAAAGTGGTCTTCCGGATGCCACTGAATTCAAGGGCCGAATTGATGGAAAGGTCAAAGGCGACTGTGTTAAGCCCACTTGCCAGATCTACCGTGTGGGTACAAGGGTGGCGCGCATTCTCAAGCAAGTTCTCGAATCCGGTGTCGCTTCCCAAGAGACACAAGGCGAAGATATGGAAGCCTCTCTTGCCCGCCAGTTGATGGGTTCCCTTCCTCTATTGGCACAAAGGATTTCTCAGCATAAGGGTGATCAGGTGATCGACCCTAACTGGGTTTTTGAGTCCCTGTTTCCGGCAGAAAATCCAATGCCCGCATGGGCCTGCAAGCCTCTTGAAAACAATCTACAAAAGGCTTCCTGGGCTCGATTCTCCTCTCGATGTGGAGAGAGGGAGGAGAGTCCATGAAGCAATTAAAGTGGCTCGCTCTATTGTTGACCTTGTTAACTGCATCTCTTGCGCAAGCGGAGTTTAGTGTTGCTGTGGGTTTTCACAACATCTATGAGTTGGAGCCCAACGGTGTACAGTACTCGCGCATCACTGTTCCGGGTGTTGAAGCCAGTTACCTGCTATTACCTGAACTCAAACTGTCCGGTGAGTTTCGTCAAATGAGTGAGTCTGACGGCAACTCGACTTTTCAGGTGCGCCAAGAGCGATACGAATTCATGGGCTGGGCCCAGTACATGGGTCGACGCCGTCCGACCTGGCAATCGAGCATTGGCCTTGGTGCTGGCTGGATCTATCAGAAGGTAAAGACCCGACTCTATTCGGAGTCGCGCAACGATGTCGCGGCCGATTACTTTAAGCTCGGAGCACGAGTGGGCTATTTGTTTTGGTTCACTGATCAAATATTCCTGGAGGGCACCGGCCAGTTTCACTGGTGGAACTCCAACCCTGGCCGCAGCTGGCTCCTCGGCGTACTCGTGGGCTTCCGGTTTTAGGTGTCTAACTAAGGCACTTAACTAAAAAAGGTTGCGAGTTTTCTTAAAAACCAAAGGCACCAAGTAAAACCATTGATAATATCCAGCGATGAGGATGATTCCCTCCACGAGCCGGCTCTCAACCACGTGAGATGACATCGGTCCGAAGGAGGAACTAAATGCGCTCGCGATTAAACCTACGATAAATGAACTTGGGAACGTCAGTACACCAAATAACCCCAGACCCAAAAGTCCCGATTCAGGTTGAGTTCTAGCGGCAACTTCGGACCAGATAATGAGAGAAAAACTCACACCAAAATAACCAACGATCAGTATCGACTTCAAAGACATAGTAACGTTCTTCCCTAAATCTATATGCCCACATCTTGTTTACTTACAATTAATCGGTGTAGACGGGCTCCCCAAAACCCGACTCCCTAGTTGCAGAAATCCTCCAAGATCGGCCCAAATTTCTTGGAGGTATGGAAATCTGCTAAAGCCCCGCAAATCGAGGCGCCCTCAAGACTGCTCCAGTCAGCCATGTCCGATCGAATTTCACTCTTGGCAACTGAAACCGTCCCTAAAGCAGCAAGATAACAATCGGGACTTTGGGTAGCCAGTTGCAGTTGCGTCTCACGAAACATTTCAACACAGTGTGAGCACCTAGATACATACTTCCTAAGTTCAAGCAGGCTCGCCGTAGAGGACGGATTACAGCTTGCAGCTCTCAAAGAGGCCATCAGGTAATTGATCTTTTCCAGTTGTTGGGCGGGATCAGAGTCTAAAACATTTTCCGGGTGCTTCACAAGGCACTCGACAGTCATGAATCTGCCTCCGCAGGTAGTTGGGTCAAATGACCACAGAATTGAAAGGTAAACCACGGCGAACACAATCAGGGTCGTCACAATTCCTACAACTGTCTTTTTTCTAACGGACATAAGACAAAACTCTAAGTCATCAATTAGGTTCCAGGTCCTATTCGTGGTCACGCTGCATATCAATCCGACTACCGATAGCCAGTGCCTTACCTGAGACGATAGTTATGCCTGAATGGGTGGCATGATGTGGTTTTAACCATTCGATGTCTATTTTGGATGCAAATAGAAAGGGAACTTCAAGTTAGGAGCGGTGTGACCACGAATAGGACCTGGAACCTGATTGATATGCGGTGTGACCACGAATAGGACCTGGAACCAAAAAAAAGGATCGGGTTTTACGCCGATCCTAGAACCATACTCATCGTCTCAGTCTAAATTATTGAACAATCCGCTGGATGATCGCTGAGGAAATTGCTGACTGTTTCATCAGCTCCTCGCGAAAGCTCATGGCGCTCTTCTGATTAGTGAACAGGCCAATACTCACTCGAAACCAGGTTCTACCTTTAACGTCAGCGGGTACATAAAAGGCATTCCATCCTTTTTGCTTCAACTCAGAGGCATGGGCTTTAGCCTCTTCTTCGGTGGCATAAGAAGCCACCTGAACGGTGTATTTGCCAACTGAAGAGGTGGCAACAGAGGGTAGAACACTCGTTGGAGTTCTTACTTTTGCAGGATCAGCAACTGGAGCCTTGCCATCAGCGACCCTCTGGGCTTCTTTGGTCACGGGCGAAGGTGAATGTGCCGCAGTTGTCTCATGAGACTTGGCTTCATGGGATGCCGCCTCGTGAGAGCCACCCTTGGTGTCGACCTGATGAGGTGACTCTTTCTCATGTTCAGCCGCCTTCAATTTCTCTTTATATGCCGCCACTTCGTCTTTCTTAGCCTTGTCATGGGCAACGAATTCCTCACTGGGCTTACCCTTAGAGTACTTTTTATAGCCGGCGTGTTCTTTGCTGGGCTGGCTTTCAACCTTGGCCTCAGGATGATCATCTTTAGTACTGGCCACATCACGAGGCTTCTTCTCGGCAATGGCGGCCTTTTCCTTTTTGACGAACTCTTCAGTCAAACTGGTGAGTTCCTCGTCGGTCACCTTTTCTTCGTGATCGACCTTTTGGTCTTCACCATGACCCGCCTGACGGAAGCTCTTGTAGTCTTCTTCGAGAGCCGCCCGTTTGTAATCACTGTCACTAACTTGTTTGCCGACAAAGGTTCCGACTGAAAATGAAAGCAACGAGATGAAAAAAATCAGAACCAGCTTAACGATTGTGTCGGCTTTTGATCCGCCCACTTGATTCAGCATGATAGAATCCCCTCCAAAGAGTATCTCTTGACTCTTTAATGGTAGCGGCTTAGACGGAGGGGGTCAATCTGTCAAAGTCTTGACGAGCCTGCCAAAGCGGGAATTGAAGGAGAGTTGCAATGACGGACTCAGGGCTGGATTTGGACAGCGCGCTGGCGCAAGCATTGTCGGCTGCGCAAATTGGTCGGGAAATATTGTTGGATTATTTCGGACACTTAACTCAGGTTGAGGAGAAGGAGCAAGCCGGCCTGGTTTCCGAGGCTGATCTTAAGAGCGAGGAAGCCATCATCAAATGTCTTCTTGAGAAATTTCCTCAGCACCAAATTATGGGCGAAGAACAAAGTTTTAAATCTTCCCACCAAGGCCCAGTCCTGGAAAATAATAAGACACCCATCTGGATCATCGACCCGTTGGATGGCACGACTAACTATGTTCACGGATTCCATGTTTTTTGTATTTCGATTGGTCTTCAGGTCAATGGCGAGTTGGTCGTCGGCGTGATTGACGTGCCCAAGCTGGAACAGACCTTCTATGCGGTTAAAGGGAAGGGAGCTTTTGTAAAAGAACAAGAGGGTCAGAGGAAGTTGTCGGTGAGTAGGCGCACCCAGCTCAAAGACTCTCTTCTGGCCACCGGTTTTATTGGTATGTCCAATCAGGCTTTTGAAGAGCAGCTAAAAGCGTTTTCCGCTCTCCTAAAAATGACTCGCGGAGTGCGGCGCCCGGGAGCCGCGGCCTATGATCTCTGTCAGGTGGCCGATGGTGTCTACGATGGCTTTTGGGAGAGAAACCTCAACCCATGGGACACGGCTGCTGGAGCTCTGTTGGTCAAAGAGGCGGGTGGCCTGGTCACCAACTATTGGGGTGAGAGTTTTGCGGTGGAAATGGACTCCATCCTGGCTGTGAATCCCCATATCCAGCAACCCATGATCCAGGTCCTGGGCGACTGCCACCAGCGTCAGTAGTGCCTGCAGTCCTGTCAAGTTTTCGTCCCTAACAGAAGTCCTAGGCAATATTTTACCCGCGCCATTGGACTGGGAAAAAACGCTCTACCGCAAACAATCGTGGGTTGAGTTTTCCCACCCTCATACAAAGTCGAGTTGGCATCTGAGTTGCTCTACCAGTCGGTTGAGGGACTAGATTCATGTGGGATTCCTCCGTCCGGTTATGGCTAAGGACTGGCGAACCCGACGGATGTCAAGGAGGACAAAAGTGGCAGAGACCAACCCGGCACCTCAACAGGAGGCCCAGGCTGCACCGGCACCATCGGGGCAGAAGCCGACACTCTTTATTATTCTCGCTGTGGTGAACATGCTCATCGTGGCTGGCGTCGGAACAATGATATACCTGGGAAAGAAAAAGGAAGCCGCCCAGCCTGGAATTGACGATGTGATCCAGGGCGAGAGCGAAACCCAAAAGAAGGAACAGCTTGAAGAGGACTTTATCGGCAAGCTGATTCCGCTGGAAACATTTCTTGTCAATGTTGCCGGCAGCAGGGGCCGTAAGCTCTTAAAAATCAATATGGAGCTGGAAGTTGACGTGGATGAGGTTCAGGCGGAAATCGAAAATCTGAAGCCAAAAATTCGCGACATCATAATTATTACCTTGTCCAGTAAGACGTACGCGCAGATTAGTACGCGTGACGGCAAGGAAGCCATGCGTGACGAGATCCGCGATCAGGT
The DNA here is from genome assembly GCA_020635075.1 of Pseudobdellovibrionaceae bacterium. Taxonomy (NCBI): domain Bacteria; kingdom Pseudomonadati; phylum Bdellovibrionota; class Bdellovibrionia; order Bdellovibrionales; family Pseudobdellovibrionaceae; species Pseudobdellovibrionaceae bacterium. The sequence goes on from JACKAM010000004.1 coordinate 423,991, forward strand.
CAACCTGTTCCTGACACGCGGAAAGATTAAGAGAGTTTATTTTACTGAGTTTATTTTTAACTAAACCGGGGTCAGGATGAGCCAGGTCTTATCACAAAGTGAAGTGGATGCGCTACTCGCCGCGGTTTCCGAAGGCGAGTTAGGTGAAAGTGGTGATCAAGCGGCCCAAATGGGCGGTCCAGATGACAAAGTCGTTGTCGTCTATGATCTAACAAGTCAGGACCGGATCATCCGCGGTCGACTGCCGCAGCTGGATGTCATTTACGAAAAGTTCATGCGCGCATTCCGCGTGTCTCTGTCATCTGCTCTACGCAAAATTGCCTCGCTTAACCACGCCAGTACGGATTTTTTAAAGTTTGGTGAGTTCATCAATACCCTGCCCATGCCAACCTGCATGTCGGTCCTTCGTTTTAACAATCTCAGGGGATCAGCCCTATTTGTGATTGAAAGTAAACTGGCCTACGCTCTGGTGGACAACTTTTTTGGAGGAGCTGACCGTCCTTATACCAAAATTGAGGGTAAGGACTTCACCCCCATTGAACTGTCCATTGTGCGTAAAGTTGTGGATTTGGCGATTGAGGATTTGGAAAGTGCCTGGTCTTCTGTGGAAAAGATCGACTGTTCCTTTGTGCGAACAGAAATCAATCCTCAGTTTGTGGGTATTGTGCCTCCCACAGATATCGTTATTGCCTCGACATTCGACGTTGAGCTGGAGAACGCCAACGGCACTATTACTTTGGTGATTCCTTATTCGACCATTGAGCCCATCAAGCAAAAGCTTTCCACGGGTTTTCAGGTCGAGTCTGACCAAACTGATAAAAAGATGTGGACTAATACCATTACCGATCAGCTGATGGGCACCCGAGTTGAGCTCAAAGTCAACCTAGGTCAGTCCTCTATTACATTAGAGGAGCTCATGGAACTTAAAGTCGGTGATGTCATCCCGCTCGACCAGGATGCGACTGGTGAGCTGGATGTTCAGGTGGAACAAGTTAAGAAGTTTAAGGGCTATTACGGAATTCATCATGGCACAGTTGCTGTGCAGGTGACCAGACACACAAAGAAGTGAGGAAGATATGGCTGATGACAGTTCAAATGCCGTTAAGGATCTCGAAGCTGAAATGGCCGAGATGGCAGCTGAGGCTGAGGGGGTTGAGGAGGCAGCGGAAGACGCAATGCCCGATCATTCAGACAGTAACCTCGGTTTGATCCTGGACATCCCACTGAGGGTTACAGTTGAACTCGGTCGCACCAAAATGGTGGTGAGCGAGTTGCTCAACCTTGGGCAGGGTTCGGTGATTGAGTTGAGCAAGCTGGCCGGTGAACCCATGGAGGTCCTGGTTAACGATAAGCTTGTTGCACGGGGAGAGGCCGTGGTCGTCAACGAAAAGTTTGGTGTACGTTTGACAGACATTATCTCTCCCACCGAGCGTGTTGAGCAGTTAGGTAATTGATCGTCCAAATGCTGAATTTGTGGAGGCGGTGTGATTCGTTGGACATGGATGTTCTCAATCATATGTGGGTTTGTTGTCGGCAATGCTTATGCTGGCGAAGAGGCGGAGCTGCAGGATGTTCGTTATTTGGCAACCGGCAGTGGTTTTCAGTTGGAACTGGAATTTGACCGCCCTTACAAGGCTGATGGCGTGACCGTTGAACTGATAAATCACACAGTACAAGTCAACCTCCCCAAGGCTTATTATGAACAGGGCAAGGAGTTGCAAAGGGTCAAAGACAAGAAAATCAAAAGTATTTTCACTTACCAGGTAAACGCCGGTCTTCTTCGATCTCGGATCATCTATTATCCCGCTCATCCAGCTAAGGACCTGGAGGGTCGGGTAAAAATAGAGCCCAAGGGTAACTCGGTCTTTGTTTCGGTGGTTGATTCCAGTGTGGCGGCAGCCGCCCCTGCACCTGTCACGGCAAGAGAGTTTCCTGTTATTCCTCCCAACGATCTGAATGGGGAGTTGGAAAAGGCATTGGAGATGGCCGTACCCGAGGACGTCGAAGCCAGTTCAGTGCAGACATCTAGCGCCACAGATATTCTCAGCAAAGACATGGATTTCCCGGCAAAGTTGCCTGAGAAGAAGGTCACGGCCAAGCAGGCAGACGAAGTAATCCCTGCGAAACAAGAGGCGACCGCGAAATCTGAGATTTCTGAAATGCCTACTGAGGGAGTTGCCGAAAAGGACATCCCTGTTTTGACTGAAGCTAAGGTCAGCAAATCGGAAAAGGAAGAAAGTTCCACCTATTGGCGCATGGCCATGAGTCTTGTTGTCGTCCTGGTTTTTGCCGGCGCACTGGTGATCGGAGCAAAATACTGGACACGCAATCGTGTAGGCGCACAGGATCAGACTAAAATCCGGGTTCTCACTCAGCATCACATGGGGCCGAAGAAAAGCTTGGCCATTATTCAGGTGGCAGGAGAGAGCATTCTCATCGGTGTCACCGATCACAACATTAATTTGATAAAAACACTAGCCCTTTTGGATGAAGAAATACCCACGGATACCCCGAACTCCTTTGCCAAGGAGATGACAAGAGCTGGAATCGGGGAAGACCAAATCGTGGACAAGGTAACCACTCAAATTGTAGCTTCCAACAAGCAGCTGCCCCCAAGCGAGGACGATGAGTTTTCGTTTGGTCGAATTCAGAGTCAGATTGCCGACCGCCTAAAGGAAATGAGGTCTTTGTGAAAAAGGGGCGCATATTTTCCTTTCTGCTTATTGCGCTTGGGGTCTTTGGCTTTTCCTACGTCGCATCTGCTCAAGTCACTCTACCGTCGGTGAATCTGGGTTTCAAGACCACCAACGATCCCAATGAAATGGTAAATGCCATCAAGATTTTGGTGATCTTAACCGTTCTGACATTGGCCCCGGCGATTTTGATTATGATGACGAGCTTCACTCGAATCGTCATTGTCCTGTCCTTTGTTCGACAGGCACTTGGTACTCAACAGATGCCGCCCAATCAATTGATGATAGGATTAGCCCTATTTCTCACTTTGTTTGTTATGTCGCCATTTCTGACAAAAATTAACGAAAACGCCATCCAACCCTACTTAAAGGGAAGTATTAACCAGGAGCAGGCCTTTGACGCCGGGGTGGCACCTTTGCGCAAGTTCATGTTCAACCAGACCCGCGACAGTGATTTAGCCTTGTTTGTCAAGATGGCCAAGATTGAGAGACCCAAAACTCGTGCGGACGTTCCTACCCAGGTTTTGATTCCAGCCTTTATCGTTTCAGAGCTAAAAACGGCCTTTCAAATAGGGTTCATCATTTATCTGCCTTTTTTGGTAATCGATATGGTGGCGGCAAGTGTCCTTATGGCCATGGGTATGATGATGCTCCCACCGGTAATTATTTCTCTGCCATTTAAAATTATGCTGTTTGTGATGGTCGATGGATGGACTTTATTGGTTGGCGGACTCGTAGAAAGTTTTGGGTGATAGGAAATGACGGAAGAGCTGATCTTAAAACTCGGACAAGAGACAATTAAAACGACGGCAATGATAGCAGGACCGATGCTGGGTGGCGCTCTGGTGATTGGTTTAATTATCAGTGTGCTACAGGCGATCACCCAGATCAACGAAGCCACTCTGACTTTTATTCCCAAGATGGCCATTGTCGCTTTGGTGGTGGTGCTAGCCGCCCCGTGGATGCTGGATGTAATGAGTCAATTTACCACTGAGCTGTTGCAGAACATTGCTCATTATGTGAGGGAGTAGATCTTGCCCAGTCTGTATCAGTTTAATGAAACTGAAATTCTTGCTTTCTTCCTCGTTCTTTTGAGGATCTCGGCCTTTCTCGTTACATGGCCGGTATTCGGCGTAGACTCGGTGCCGGGTCCGGTTAAGATTTTATTGGGGTTGATCATTGCGGTTGTGCTTTTCCCGACAGTGGGTTGGCACGCGATTCAAGATACCGTCGGCTCAGAACAGATTTTTTGGTATGCTATTCGTGAGGTATTTATTGGATTGGCGATTGGCTTTCTCTCGCGCTCGTTCTTTTACATATTGAGTGTAGCAGGTCAGGTCATCAGCGTCAGCATGGGCCTTTCCAGTATTCAGTTGTTCAATCCGGCCGTAGGCGACAGGTCGAGTGCCTTCGACCAGTTCTTGGTGGGCGTGGGTACTTTATTTTTTCTGGCCATTAATGGTCATCATATTTTCCTTGGTGGATTAAGAGACAGTTTTCACTTGGTCCCGCTTTCCGGTGAGCTGATATCAACGACTTATTTCGGCCACATGGGAGCCATCATTCATGAAATTACCGCAATAGGCGTAAAAATCTCCGGACCAATTCTAATCGCCATTTTATTCATGAACATCGCCATGGCGGTGATTGGCCGCGCGGTTCCCCAGATTAATGTATTGATCACCAGTTTACCGGTGAACATCTTAGTTGGTTTTATGGTGATGTTTGTTTCTCTGCCACTGATTATCTGGCAAATGCACGATTTGGTCGATCTGACGGCAGAGCGGGTGTTTCAAATGATGAGGAATTTTTAACTAATTAGCGGTTCTAGGAAGGAACATGGCCGATAGCGATCAGGACGAAAAAACGGAAGAAGCGACTCAGCAGCGTCGCGAGGATTTCCGCAAAAGAGGGCAGGTGGCACAGACCAAAGAGCTTGGTTCTGTTTTTGTCCTTCTTATGTCCGTCCTGGCCATTTGGATGCTGGGCCGGTTCTTTTTAGAGCAAATCCACGCCGTGTTTACCAGTTCGTTTGGCACCTACCTGGTGGCGGCCACTCGCGATGGCGACTGGATTGCAGCTATTAAGTTTGCGGGTATGAAGGGCTTTATCATTGTCGCACCCATTTTTGGCATGATGTGGCTTTTGTCCTTTGCCTCATCCACCTTGCAGGTTGGCTTTTTGGTAAACGAAGAAGCCATGAAGTTCGACGTCGAAAGACTAAATCCGGTTGAGGGATTTAAGCGGGTCTTTAGTTTACGATCCTTGGCTGAAGGCATTAAGGCCGTGTTTAAGGTACTCATCGTCGGGTCAATTGCGGCTTTGATTTTGCGGTCGGAGATTGTGGTGGTTCCGCAAATGGTGAACTACACAGTCAATCAAATGTTTGTCTACGTGGGTGACGTGTTCTTTAAACTATTTGGCGGAGTCGGCTTCTTTATGGCCGTCCTTGCGGGTTTCGACTACTTATTTCAGCGCTGGGAGCTGGAAAAGAAAATGCGCATGAGCAAACAGGAAGTGAAGGAAGAACTAAAATCACGCGAAGGTGATCCTCTTATTCGCGCGCGAATTCGTCGTGTGCAAAGAGAGATGGCCAACAAGAGGATGATGGAGTCCGTGCCCAAGGCTGACGTCATCATTACCAATCCGACACATATTGCTGTGGCCCTCAAATATGACGACACCACCGTGGCACCCAAGCTAGTGGCAAAGGGCGCTGGCATCATTGCTGACAAAATTAAGGAGATCGCAAGGGAAAAGAATATTCCCATTATTGAGAACAAACCCCTTGCGCGGACGATTTACAAGACACTCAAGCTGGGACAGGTAATTCCGCGGGAACTTTATACAGCAGTAGCTGAGGTGCTCTCTTACGTTTACAAGCTGAAGAAAAAGGTGTTGAACTAAATGGATCAGATATTTCAGTTTATCAAACGCTTTGAGCGATTGACAAAGAACATCGACCTACTGGTGGCCGCAGGGTTGGTCGGTATATTGACCGTCATGATGATTCCATTGCCAGCTTGGTTTATGGACATCTCCCTAACTCTATCTCTCACCTTGGCCCTGTTAGTGTTATTGGTCGCCATTTACACGGATCGCTCCCTAGATTTTAGCGTCTTCCCGAGTCTTTTGTTGATGACAACCTTGTTCCGCCTTTCGCTGAACGTGGCCTCAACCCGCTTGATTCTCACTGAAGGTCACAATGGTCCGACGGCTGTAGGTCAGGTTATTTCGGCCTTCGGAAACTTTGTCGTTGGTAACAACTACGTCATTGGTCTCATTGTTTTCGTCATTCTTGTGATCATTAACTTTGTGGTCATCACCAAGGGTTCTGGCCGTATTGCTGAAGTTGCCGCCCGATTCACCTTGGACGCCATGCCCGGTAAGCAGATGTCCATCGACGCCGACCTAAATGCAGGACTGATCTCAGAGAATGAGGCTAGAACCCGACGAAAGGAGATCGAGAGAGAGGCGGATTTTTACGGAGCCATGGATGGTGCCAGTAAGTTTGTTCGCGGTGATGCGATCGCGGGCATTATTATTACCTTGATCAATATTGTGGGTGGTCTTTTGGTTGGTATCTTTCAAAAAGATCTAAGCCTGGCTACGGCTGCTGAATACTACACCATGTTGACTATTGGAGACGGTCTGGTCAGTCAAATCCCGGCGCTGATTATTTCTACTGCCGCTGGTACGGTCGTTACCCGTAGCTCGACTGAGAACAACATTGGCGTAGAAATAGCCAACCAGTTGTTCCTCAAGCCTCGTGCCGTTGCAATTGTAGGCTCGATTCTCGGCTTTTTGGGACTCATTCCTGGCCTTCCTGGCACTCCGTTCTTCCTCCTCGGTGGCATCATGGGCGTGGTCGCCTGGGTGATTCACAAATACGGGGAGGAGAAAGAGGAGATCCAGCGCCGGGTTGATGAAGAGCAGGCCCTAAAACCCCAGAAGGAAAATGTCGAAAGTCTGCTGCCACTTGATCTGGTTGAATTGGAAGTGGGATACGGCCTGATCAACATTGTTGAGTCTGGAGAGTCGGGCGATCTCCTTGAGCGGATTGTGAGCATTCGCAAGCAGTTTGCTTTGGATATGGGAATTGTCATCCCCAGCGTTCACATTCGGGATAATCTCCAGCTGGAGCCAGGCGAATACCGTGTTCTTGTCAAAGGAAATCGAGTTGGAGGTGGCAGTCTGCGCTCGGACTGTTATCTGGCCATGGATCCCGGTGGTGTTATTGATCCTATCAATGGGATACCCACCCATGAGCCGGCGTTTGGCCTGGAAGCACTCTGGGTCTCCAAGGCACAGAAAGAACAGGCCGAAATCAGCGGCTACACCGTGGTGGACCTTCCCACTGTCATGGCCACTCACTTAACTGAGATTCTGCGAACTCATGCCCATGAATTGTTCGGACGGCAAGAGGCCGATAGTTTAATTGAAAACTGTAAAAAAACCTATCCCAAGGTCGTTGATGACCTGGTTCCCAATGTTCTGCCGCTTGGTGCAGTGGTTCGCGTTCTGCAGAACCTTCTCAAAGAGCAGGTTTCTATTCGGGATCTGCGCACCATTCTGGAGACATTGGCTGACGAAGGTTCTAAATCCAAGGACCCTGAGGTGCTGACAGAAGCTGTGCGCAAATCCCTAAGTCGTGCCATTACTAATAAGTACAAAGGCGATGATGGCGCCCTGCCGGTGATGACCCTTGACTCTAATATTGAGGAGTTGGTCGCCAACTCCCTGTTGCAGACGGAGCAGGGTGTTCAGTTGGTCATGGACCCCCATGTTGCGCAAAATCTGATTACTGGAATTTCGACGACGATAGAACACCATCCGGAGATCGCTGGTCAGCCTATTTTACTTACCAGCCCGACGATCAGACGGCATCTGTACAAGCTGATCTCACGGTTTATTCCTCAGTTGATTGTTCTGTCTCACAGCGAGGTCTCGACAGATGCCCGCGTGTCGTCGGTCGGCTTAGTGGAGATTGCTCATGCAAGTTAAGAAGTTTGAAGCCCGCTCGATGAAGGAAGCCCTAGAAATGGTCAAGCTCCACCTTGGTCCGGAGGCCATTATTCTCGCCGCCCGCGATCACAACAAGGGATTTGGCTTGGTAGGGCAGACCAGTGTCGAAGTGACCGCGGCAGTATCGGAAGAGACTTTGCGCAAAAAGCTTCTCGCGGAAAAGAAAATGAACCAGGAAATTCGTGCCAAGTTTAATAATAGTCCAGCGAGAATTCAGAAGAAGTTTATCGATAAGGCCTTTTTCGTAGGAATGGAGGATGTCATGCGGAGACCCATTACCGCAATCCCCTACATTGACATTGGCGACGAGGGTGAGGAGGCAGCAGCCTCCAGAGAGGCTCAGGTTGCCGTGCCCAAACCTCCAGTCATTGACGAGGAGGTGGCCGCCCAACGGATTCGCTCGGCCGTAAAAAGCGCACTTTCAGCAGGTTTGGCAACCATGGAGGAAAAAAAGTCTACCAGGCCGGTTCGAGCCCAAGCGGCCCCCAAGGCAGAAGTTGGTGGGCGTGACACTGCTGAGCTAACGGCCCTAAGAGGCGAAATAAGTTATCTCAAGGGGATGCTGGAAAAGTTCCAACAGGTGCCGCAAAATTTTGTGACCATGCACCCAGGGGCCGAGGATGGAATTCCCTATGAATTGACCCCGGCCTATGAAAAGTTGAAGCGTGCGGGGATATCCAAGGAAAACACGGTGGAGATCCTCAAACAGTGCATGAAGCGTCTGGATTCCAGCCAGCTCAAGAAGCCACCCTTTGTCGATGCCTGGGTTGCCAAGTATTTGTTGGATGAAATCAAAATCGCCGAACACAGGACAAGGGCACGGTACCATGCCTTTGTTGGGCCATCGGGACAGGGTAAAACCACTTCTCTTGTTAAAATAGCCAGTCATCTGGTGATTTGTGAGAAAAAGAAGGTAGCGATTATGACTACCGACTATGGCAAGGTGGGTGCGGCCGAGCAATTGAGAATCTATGCCCAGATTCTCAACATTCCCTTTGCCATTGTTCGTCGCAAGCGGGATTGGGAAGTGATTCAGCAAAAGCTGGGTCACATTGATCACTTTCTAGTGGACTTCCCCGGCATGAACCTGCGCTCAATTGGCGAGTTGGACTTTTTACGTGATATTCTTCCTCCTGAGGGGACAGACCGTCGCATACACTATGTTCAGTCCGTATTGGCCAAGGACGCGGATGCCTTTGAAATCGCCGGTCGCTATATGACCCTCGGCTTTCAAGACGTGATTTTCACCTGTTTGGATGAGTCTGTTCAGCATGGGTTGATTTTTAACTTTCAGAAGAAGTTTGGTGTTCCTCTGCACTCTTTCGGGATTGGTCCCAAGGTGCCCGAGGATCTTGAGGCGGCCACCAAGGAAAGAGTCGTCGACTTGATTTTTAAACTAACTAAGATCCGCAAGCCATAAGGAGTAGGAAGACCATGAGTGCATCTGCGAATGCCATCAGTTCAAGACAGGGTGTCACCCGCACCATCAGCATCACCTCTGGCAAGGGAGGTGTGGGCAAATCCACAATGGTAGCCAATTTGGCGACCTACCTAAGTCGGGCCGGGATGAAGGTGCTGATGCTAGATGGGGATCTGGGAATGTCCAATCTGGACATTATGTTTGGGCGTCGTGCGACCAAGTCCATTCGCAACGTTCTATTTGATGGCGCTAAAATGGAGGACATCATCTGTCAGGTCGGACCTAATCTTGATTTGATTCCCGGCGGAAGCGGAATCTATGAACTGCAAAGGCTGCCTCTAGCTGCCAGGCAGGGGATCATGGACCAGGTAAGCCAATTGCCAGGGCACTACGACTTTCTCTTGATCGACACGGCTCCAGGGATCGACGACAATGTCCTGTACCTCAACGCGGCCGCCGGTGAAATTGTTGTGGTGGTCACTCCAGACCCTTCGTCCCTGACAGATGCATATTCCCTCATCAAGGTCCTGAATCAGCGATGTCGTGAGAATCGCTTTTCAATTGTCTGCAATATGGTGAGAGACGAAAGAGAGGCTATGCAGGTTTTCCAAAGGCTCAGCGAGGTCGCAGATCGATTCCTTTGTGTCAGCCTCGTCTACCGCGGCTTTGTGCCAGCAGACCCAAGTCTGCGAAAAGCAACAAAGTTGCAACAGTTGGCCCTTGATTATAACCCTCGCTCTCCGGCCAGTATTGCCATAGGCCAGATAAGTAAAAAACTGAGTGGTTTTGAGCATCTGCATGAAGTTAAAGGTGGAATACAGTTCTTTTGGCAACAGTTGGTGGGCGTGGCATGAAAAGAATAGGACTTTTTGCCCTGTTCTCATTTTGATAAACTGAAAGTCGGTAAGGTGGGAATTTGATGGCTAATAACAATAATAATTCCTTGTTACAGAAATATAAAGAGGAACCGAGCAAACTTACGCCTCAGCAGAAAGACAAGCTGATCATGGAGTATGCTCCCCTCATTAAGTTTATCGCTCAGAAGATCGCGATCCGGCTTCCTTCGAATATTGAGCTTGATGACCTCATTTCCAGTGGAGTGATTGGTCTCATGGACGCGATTGAAAAGTATGATCCAACTCGGGACAACAAGTTTAAGACCTACGCAGAATTCCGTATTAGAGGATCTATCTTGGATGAGCTTCGTGCCCAGGACTGGGTTCCCCGTTCGGTGCGCGATAAGGCTAAAATGTTGGATCGCACCTTGATCCAAATGGAAGCCGAGCTTGGTCGCTCCGCCACCGATGAAGAAGTGGCTGAGCAGCTGGGAATGTCGATGGATGAGTTCTACGATCTCGTCAATCAGGTGCGCCCGGTTTCCGTGCTCTCTATTGATGATGCAGCCACATTTAGTAATGTGGACAAAAAGTCGATTTTGAGTCTGCTTGAAGGGTGTAAACTCAATAACCCCTACACGCAGTTAAACATTAAATCGGTTAAAGAGGTGGTAACCAAGGCCATTGAGGACCTGCCCGAAAGGCAGCGTCTGGTGTTGTCGCTTTACTACTACGAGGACCTCAATCTTAAGGAGATTGGGATGATCCTTCGCGTGACCGAGAGCCGTGTTTCTCAGCTTCATGCTCAGGCGATTGCCCGTTTGCGGGCTAAGCTTGCCCAGCACTTTGAAGATCAGGAGCTAGAAGCGGGATAATATGAAGTTTGGTATCAGGACAAAAAAGCCGACTGAGAAATCAGTCGGCTTTTTTTATTTCCAGCTGTCTGCGACTATTACTGGATTTCCCAACGGTACTCAATCAAAGCCTCAAGGCCATCAAGAAGAGTCTTGATGGGCTCTGCCTTCCAGAGGTTGTCCGCATTTGGCAGCACCCACTCGTGGCAGCTGGCCCAACGATAGAACTGAAGCTCAGTGCCATCGGCCTTCACCATCTTGTAGGACTTTGAAGGCGCATCCAAACACTTGGGTTGATCTTCTTCCCAGTCCTTTAGAACCTCGGGAGTCACATCAGCGATGCGTAGCTTTAGAGACTTAAGTGCTGCAGGGCTCAGCGTGGCCAGATCATGGAACTCAACTTTATTTTCCATAACGTAGCGGATTTCGGCAACCGAAGTTCCGTCGTCCATAATAGAGATCTTGGAGTTAACAGGATTTGGCGAAAAACCAGCCCAGAACTCCTTTTGTGCGATCACTGAACTAGCAAAGGCACTGGATGAAACGAGTAACGTTAAAGCAATCATCAATTTTTTCATGTTATTTCCCCCTAGATATTTTTGCTGGGCCATCCCAGTGGACGTCAGCCCAGTTGTATGCAGTAAATTCAATTAGAAGCGGCTTGGATTTCCAAAGAGAACCTGCTTTTGACCTTCAGGTGACTCGATGGTCACGAGGATCTGAGCAGGAGGAAGATCGCGGCAAATGCGGGTGCGATGGTCAATCACAGTAAGCTTTTCCATTCCACTTTCGGTAATGCGTGAGGCCTCGTAGTGACCAGAACCGCATGAAACACTCTTCAGCTGCAGGTGATAAATGCGCTCATTCGGAAATACATAGATTTCACAGAATCCAGCCACGCCATTTTCCAACAGAGCAAAGGGGCCGATCATCTCGCCCTTGTCCAGGGTCAACTGGGTGTAGACGTCGCAATTGGGATTGGGCACTTCTCCCTTTGTGCGGAGAGTCCAAACTCCGGATTCAAGATTATGCATCATAGGTGTCAGAGCGTTGGCTCCAAGACTGGCAACAGCAAGCAAACAAAGTACTAACTTCTTCATGGTTTCCCCCCTAGAATTTTGATTCTTTTCCGGCAAAGCGCCGCAACGGGGCCAACATAGGGGAAAGCCTTGTGGTCGTAAAATTATTAGCTGTGAATGGAATTTATCAAGTTCACTGATGGGCGTCCGGGCCCAAAGGGGAACCGTTTCGGTAATATTTTCTAATTAAGGTGAAGATTCTGTAGGGTCGGCAATGCCATTTTCCAGCAAAGTCTTGCGGATTTTGGCCAGAAGCCGTGCCTCCATTTGGCGCACGGCTTCTCTTGTCACACTCCAGCCCTCCCCAATCTCCTGCAATGTCATGGGGTTATCAGCAAGGAGACGGTTCTCTAATATATAAGTCTCTTTATCAGTGAGATTGGGCCGCAATTGATCAAGGGCGGCATTAAGCAGTCCCAAGTGCTCCTTAAGATCAATCATGGCGTCCAGCTCATTGGCCGACGAGTCATCTGACTGCAAATCCATCAGCCGCGATCCTTCTTCAGGTCCCAGGGGTTGATTGAGACTGACATCTCGACCAGAAAGGCGGTTATGCATATCTGCCACCTCCTGTTCGGGAATTCCCAAGCGACCGCTCAACTGTTTGATTCCAGCTTCTTCTCCCAGGCGTTCCAACTCCTGTTTTTCCTTTTGAAGCTGGTAGAACAGCTTGCGTTGGTTCTGCGTGGTCCCGATGCGCACTAAAGAATATTGGCGCATCAGATATTCCTGGATGTACCCGCGTATCCACCAAACCGCATAAGTGATAAGTTTCACACCCTTGTAGGGATTAAACTCCTTCACCGCATGCATAAGACCCACATTTCCTTCTTGGATAAGATCAATCAAGCGGGCGCCAAACTTAGAGTATTCGGCCGCAACTTTGACCACGAAACGCAGATTTGATGTTACCAGCACTTCAGCCAGACGAGGGTCTTTGGTTTCATAGTAGCGTTTGGCCACTTCTTCTTCCTGTTCTCGGGTGAGCATGGGATAGCGGCTGACTTCGGCCATATAGCGGGCCACTGGGTCGGTCAGCGATAGGGCTTGTCCTCCGGTTGGGACCAGTGACTTTCCTGGGTCCTCTGTCTCTGGAATGTCTAGGTCGTATTCCTGGGCCAGAGCCTCCCGGTCATCAATGTAGGCGTCTTCTTCCTCAAACTCTTGTTCATCCTGATGGCGGGAGCGATCGTCGACGATCTCAGGTGTGAGCACTTGGGCTCTGGATTCCTCAGCGCGGAGCGAGATCTTTTTTCCTCTTTTTGGGGCTGCGGTTTTACGGGTTTTCTTAGTGATCTTTTTCGTGGATTTTGATTTTTTGGCCGAGGATTTATTTTTGCCAACAGACGCGGGTCTTTTGGCGGTCTTTTTGGACTTGGATTTTTTTCGGCTGGCTTTGGTTTGCGTGACTTTCTTGCCCTTCGTTTTCCCTTTGGCCGCCTTCTTCTTGGCCTTCTTTGCCATAGTCCCCGTTATCAGGTCAGAGCCCGATCCAGTTTGCGTTGCAAAGTTTTTTGAACAATGCCTTTAGCTAACGACAGGGCCAGGGGGAGTTCGACCGTGATCTGTACGTTAGACCCCGGATTTCCCTCAGAAATGGCCATTGAGGCTTTGAAATGCTTGCCCGTAGCCAGGCCACTCAGCTTGGACTCATCAAACTCACATTTGTATTGGGCATCAAGCTTGTGGAGCTCTTGATCCTCCTCCAGAATCTTGCGGACTCGGTCGAAGGCTTCCTTGGAACTCACTGTGGATTGGCAACTGACTGTAACTTTAGGCATGGGACCGAAGATAGTCCCATCCGGGCCAGCTGTCCATTCTTTCCCTGCCGCATGCAGAATTTGGTTCGAAATTGGCACCAGGTGGGAAGGCATTGGTGGACGAGGGTCATAAAAGTCCCTAAAGGCCCCCCTAAAATTAGTTCATGCGGGAGGGGCTGATCGATGGATTCTTCGACCGAGTGGACCGGGAAGAGGCTCTCGCTCTTGATCGGACCTTGTGATCGTGAGAGATTGGGTGAAGTTTTTTAAGGAGTCTCCAGTGAAATTTGTCAGCGAGCATAAGCGCACCCATCGATGTGGTGAGCTGCGAAAAGAGCATGTGGGTCAGGAAGTCATTCTCATGGGCTGGGTGGACACCCGCCGCGACCACGGAGGTCTGGTGTTCGTCGATCTGCGCGATCGGGCAGGGCTGGTCCAGGTGGTCCTAAATCCGAGTTTGAATGAGACAGCTCAGGCCAAAGATTTGCGCAATGAATATGTGGTCGCCCTCAAAGGAGTGGTGAGAGCTCGTCCTGACGGAATGGTAAATAAAAAGATTGCCACTGGAGAGGTGGAAGTAGAAGCCCAGATTTGTCAGATTTTGTCTGAAGCTGCCACGCCCCCAATTCACATTGGCGACAGCAAGGTGTCAGAGAACTTGCGACTTAAGTATCGCTATTTGGAGTTGCGTTCTTCTCAGTTGCAAAGTCATCTGATTGTGCGCCATCAGGTCGCGCACCTGGTGCGGAACTTTTTGTCGGACAATGGTTTTTTGGAAGTGGAGACCCCCATACTTTATAAGAGCACTCCCGAGGGGGCTCGGGACTACCTGGTGCCTTCACGTGTTCACTTGGGCCATTTTTATGCTCTTCCTCAGAGTCCTCAGACTCTGAAGCAACTTCTCATGGTTGGCGGCATGGATCGGTATTTTCAGATTGCCCGATGTTTCCGCGATGAGGACCTGCGGGCCGACCGCCAGCCTGAGTTTTCGCAAATTGATATCGAAATGAGTTTTGTCGATGTGGATGATTTGTTGGAACTTAACGAATCATTGGCGCGAAAACTTTGGCAGGAGATTAAGGGCAAAGATATAGGCCCGATTCCGCGGATGACCTACGTTGAAGTGATGAATCGCTTTGGCAGCGACAAGCCGGACTTGCGTAATCCTTTGGAACTCAAAGATTTGGCTGATCTTGCAAAGGGGTGCGGATTCAAGGTGTTTGAAGACGCTTTGGCTCGTGGTGGAGCGGTACGTGCCTTGGCCGTGCCAAAAGCGGGATCTTTTAGTCGCGGACAAATTGATAAGCTGACGGACATGGCCAAGCAATACGGGGCAAAAGGTCTGGTTTGGATCAAGGCAGACGAAGGCGGTGGCCTGACTTCTTCAGTTGCCAAGTTTTTGAGCGCCGATCTTCTTGAAGATATGTTTGTACGTGCGGGCGGAGAAAAAGGCGGCGCAGTATTTGTTGTGGCCGACGACTTTGAGGTTTCCTGTCATGCGCTGGCGGCATTACGTGATCATCTGGGTCACCAATTGGGTTTAGTGGATTTAACCAGCGACAGTTTTTTGTGGGTTATTGACTTTCCGTTGTTGGAATTTGATCCCAATGAAAAGCGCTGGGTGGCTCGCCATCATCCGTTCACAGCTCCGAAGGATGAATTCCTCCAGACTCTCCATCAGGAAAATGAACAAGAATATGCGGGACTTCTTGCCAAGGCTTACGACTTTGTCTGCAATGGTCACGAAATCGCTGGTGGTAGTATCAGGATCCACAATCAGCAAGTGCAAAAGGCTTTGTTTAAGGCGCTTGGCTTAAGTGAAGAGGAAGTTCATCATAAGTTTGGCTTCTTTATTGAGGCGCTGTCGTATGGCACTCCTCCTCATGGCGGTATTGCTTGGGGCATGGATCGACTGATTATGATTTTGTGCGACACCGATGCCATCCGCGATGTGATTGCCTTTCCCAAAACGGCAAAGGCCACTTGTCTTATGTCGGATGCGCCAAGTACCGTGGGTCGCGATCAGCTTATTGAGCTGGGTATTCGTCTGGGTAGTGCCGCTGAAAAGAGCATCACCGAAGGTAAGGGTTCCTGAGGAACCCTTACTTAAGTCGAGTCGTGTAGCAGAATTAGACGATCGGACCGTTTGGTAAAGCCTCCCGTGACCGATAAGAAAGGTGAGAGCATGAGGTTCTCACCAAGCCGCACATGGAGGTGTGGAATGCAAAAGATCAGTGGGATTCTTCCCAATACACCCCGAATTGCTGCTGTTGATATGAGGGACGGCCACGCTGCCCGCCCAGGGGGACCGACGTTTGGTCGGCCAGAGGGGTCATCGGGAGCGAGTCGTCGGGATACCTCGGTCACCACAGCTCAGTTGGCAGCTCAAAAGCATGCTGAAGTCATGAGTGGGCGTTCCAAGGTTCAGCAGGAAGCTGAGATCGTTCGTCGCCTCTCGGATGGCTTTTTTATGCGTCGGATGAGTCCGGAGCCCGACCAGCGCTATGATCTCGGTCTGAGTGAGCCCATGGAACCTGTTGTAAGCCCCTCGGGTCAAACTCTCTACCAGGATCCAGAATCCGGTGAAATGGTCGAAGGCGATGTTATGCCTCCGGGTAGCTATCTGAACGTCAGTGCTTAAAACTCCCGGTCGAGCAGAAACCCACAGGACTCCAGAGATGCTAAACGAAAGGCGCCAGCAAACTGGCGCTTTTCTGCGTTTCGTCCTGTCAAAATGACATAATCTATTCCATGAAAAATCAATCGACGAATAGTCTCCACCTGCCATTGTGGGGCCCCGAGTTGGATGAGGATTTCCAAACGAAGGAGAGCCTCGATGGCACTATCGGCGTGTAGGGTGGCCATTCCTCCTTTGTGGCCCGTGGACAGGGCGAGCACCAGGTCTTTGGCTTCAGGACCTCTGACTTCCCCGAGGATGATGCGGTCCGGGCGCATTCGCAGAGACTGACGAATGAGATCGCTGAGATCATAGACAGGGTATTCGCTGCGCAGATCCTGACGGGTCAATAGGCGCAGGGAGATTGAGTTTGGAATGGAGATTTCAGGAGTGTCTTCCAAGATGAGAGCCCGGCAGTGACCTGGAATTTCTCGCAGGCAGGCACTCAAAATTGAAGTTTTGCCACTACCAGTAGATCCGGCAAACACCAGAGTCTTTTGTTGTTGGACGAGCTCGCGCAGCTTGTGAGCGGTGTCTGCCTCGCACCAGCCGACGCGTTGGAGTTCATCCACGCTCCAGGGGTTACTGGGGTGTTTGCGTAGGCTCAGGCATGGGGCATCGGAGGTAAGTGGTGGGCCGATAGCATGAAGACGCAGTCCTCGCCAGAATCCGTCGACAGAGGGCTGAGCCAAGTCAATGTGAACCCCTGCCTCCTGGAAGATCCGATTAACAAAATTTTTGTAGGTGGCAGGGGAATGAAACTGGTGTTCGGCCTTTTTTAGTCTCCCGTGTTCCTCAATCCAGATTTCCCTGGGGCCATTGATCAAGATTTCGCTGATGTTTTCCCTCTGCAAAAGGAATCCAATTGGTCCATCACCACAGAACTCCTCGATCACTCGATTTAACTCTGCTTCAGCCAGGGAAGAGCTATGGGATCTTAAGATCTCTAAAATGTGCTGGCTACCGCCATGGCCTTGATCGTCCTCAATGGAACGCAGGTTAACTTGGGGAACGTGACCGATCTTTTCCTCGACGATTTCACATAGGTCAGAAATATCAGTCACCATGGCCAGGTGGTCTTTCGATGAGAGACTTATCTTCAGTTGAGGTGACGATTTCAGGGGTAACAAATATCATCATTTCCGAACGATTTTCCAGGAATTCCTTGCTCGAAAACAAATAGCCCAGAATGGGTATGCGTGAGAGTCCGGGCCATCCTGAGGAGGACTCACCTTGTTCATTGCGAATCAACCCCCCAAGGGAAATTGTCGACTTTTGTTTGAGGTTAAAATGGGTTTTGATTGAATGGGATTTGAAGGCAGGAAGACCGTCCGAGCTGAGCCCTGGGTCCGGGCTGGAGACTTCAACCGAAAGGTCCACATCGAGATAACCACGATGGTCTGCGCGGGGGAGAACCTTAAGACTAACGCCGTATTTGTGCCAGCTCACCTGCCGGGACTTGTAACGTGTTACGCGCAGGGGAATTTCCCCACCAGCCAGAAACTCCGCTGAATCCCCGCTTCTGGTGAGAAGACTGGGGCTGGCCAACACCTTGCCAACGCCACTTTGCTCCAGGGCGGACAATGTGACTTGCCAGTCGTCAGCCAAGCGAAATTGGGGAGTGAGGTGAGCAGCATAGCTACCGGGCCAGCTCAGTCCCAATTGTCGGGCCATTTGTCGACTGACTTCTGCGACTACAATCTGCACGCGAATCAGGGGACGAAGTGAAATTGTGTGTTCACTAAATTCGGCCTTAAGGCCCCAGGGATTCAGGAGAGAAGAAATCTGCCCCCTGCTTTTTTCCATTTCAATCGAATACCTAACCAGAACTTTTCCCTGGAGAGAGATGCTTGGGGTGTGAAGCCCATCTTTTGTAAGTTCTCTTTTGAGTTGAGTCATGACCTGAGAAGTAATTTCTGGAGCTATGTGAGCCTCAAAGGTATAGCACCCGTTGTTGGAGTTGGTCATCGCGGAAAGAGCGACCCAGTCACTCCATCTGAGAAGTTCTCCGCTCACCAGATGGCAGGGGTGCTGGGCATGAAAAATCAATCCTGGTCGATCTCTGAAATAGGCTAAGGCATCCTGAGCAAAAGTCTTCTGACTCCCCGTGGTTACGAGTACATCGAGTTTGGTGCCTCCAAAGCTGATTTGACTGGAGCCATAGGATTTTCCCAATAGTTGCAAAGATGCTCCCTGGTCCTTTATCTGCACGGTTTTTCCAGAAGAGTTGTGTACCGAAGCACCAATGGGGGCATTGATTGTCGTGTACTCGCCTTTGTTGAGAAGCAAAGGCTCACCGGCCATGGCGGAAGAGATGAAACAAAGAACAAGGAAAATGAGGAGGTGGTTCATGGAAACCCGGAATTGCAACAAACGTAGCAGCAAATGCTGCAAGCTGAGGGGGCTGGTGAGCTTAGAATCCGTTAACCGGACGGCAGCCGGAAAGAGACTTCAATGTAACCCTTAGGGCAAGTGATGTCGATTTCGCTACCAAGCACCTTAAGCAGGGCTTGAGATAAGCTGAGACCCATTCCCAACCCCTTGGAATGGTGAAGTAGGTCTTCATCCAGTGTAAAAGGTTTCAATACCCTGGCAATGGTGTTCTTGGTCATAGCCTTGCCTTTGTTGCGAACCTTGAACAGGCAGAAATCAGCCTCGCTATCGCAGGTCACTTGAATCTCGACATCACTCCCTTTGGTGCCAAACTTGACCGCGTTGTCGATCAGGCGGTTGAGAATATTGACCAGCAGAGTACGATCCGTCTTTATTTTGTCGACCTCAATACTCTCGCTCCAGCCCAGGGATTTGCCCTCGAGGCGAAGCTTCCAGCTTTCGTGAATGTCAGTGATCATCTCTTGGATATCGATCTTGGACGACGAAATCTTGATTTGACCGGTTTCCGCCGACACCAATTCCAGCACCTCGTCAATGATGGTCTTGAGTCTCTTGGCACTCTGGTCGATGCGATTGACGTAGACCTGCTGTTCATCGTCTAGTGTGCCCTCTTGAAGTAGCTCCAGAAAACTCAACAAAACTGTAAGTGGCGTCTTGAGCTCATGATTGATCAGTACCATGAACTGAGTTTTCGCTTGATCCAGGGATTTAAGTTCCTCGAGGGCGGCCTCGAGTGCCTTATTTTTTTCAACCAGTTCTCTTCGTAGATCAAATTTCTCGATAGCCTTGTTGATGGTATTGGCCAAGTCCACAGAGTCCCATGGCTTGGTCAAATACCGGTAAACCTCTCCGGAATTGATGGCATCAATCACAGATTCAATGTCGGTATAGCCAGTGAGAAGAATGCGTATGGCGTCCGGGTGGGTCTTGATCGTTTTTTTAAGAAACTCGACACCCGTCATTTTGGGCATTCTTTGGTCACTGATAATAACTGCGACATCTGTCGCTTCTTTCAACAAGGCTAGACCTTCGGCCCCTGAAGTTGCCTTCAATACCCTGAAATGCCTTCTGAAGATGCGTTCCAGGGCATCTACATTATCTATTTCGTCATCAACGCAAAGAATGGAATGTTTCATCAGATAATATAGTGTAGAATTGAGGTGTTGGTGAAGCAATCCAGATTCGTCATCACGGCAAAAGGGCATCCGGTAAGGACAAAAGTAAACTCGACTTTGGTAAAGAGAAACAGGCTTTAGGTCCTGATCGATTAGAATTGAGTCAAGCCTTTTGCTAGGGCGGTCGATAAGGTGAGAGTCAAGTACTCTAATATTTTTGAGGAGTTCTGGTTTATGAGACGACTTGTCCTCATTTTTGTAATGGCAGCCTTTGTGTTTTCAGGCAAGGCCTGGGCGCAATGGGGCGCTGGCGTTTATGGCGGAATGCAGGCTTGCCCTTACGATTACGGCGGCGCTGAAGGTTCGGTTGATGACGATGATGGAATTCAAAACATCAAGCGAATGAAATCCCAAAAACAGAAGTCTTATGATCGCAAGAAAAAGCGGCAAGATGATTTGCGCAGGCGCATGAAGGGTTACGAAAGAGCCATTCGTAAAACGCTTTTGTCTCAGGCTGCAAGCGCTGTACTGGAACATTTAGGTGATCGCGACAGGGGGCCCGGTAGTTACGCTACAGAATGTAATCCAGGAAATGTTTCTGCGGCAGGTTCGGCAGGTCTTTCTCGCGCAGATCAGATGCGAGTGAGTCGCGGGATCGGACGCAATATTGGCGGCTCTGCGAGCTATCCACCAGCCTCTGTTTTTTGTGTTCCTGTTGAGCATGACGTTAATGGTGATGGAAAAATTGGTAATTGTAATGCGGGTCAGACCGAAGGCTGTGATCCGGTTGAATATTCCAACTGGTGGCCTGACTATGCTCAAGACGGCGGCGCCGTGGATCCTGAAGTATGTAATAGCCCCTTTATTAAGAGTTCGGCTTCGACTGAACATAAGTTGGATTGTAAGGCCGCTATTCAAGACTACTACGAAACCGCTGAAGAGTTCAGTGAGCTTGCCGTTGAATTGGCGGAGATGAAGGAAGACCTTCGCGAATTCGATCGCACTTTGGATCGGGAGCGTGAGCGCCTTCAGTCTAAGTATTACGACTCTATGGAAGACGAGAATTCTGAGGCCTGGTGTCCTTGGTGTGAGTCTCGTCGTCGTGGTTATGCTCGTTCTCCCACCATGTGGGAGACCATTGGTTCCATTGGATTGTCTGTGCTCGGCGGCGTGCTGGCCTACAAAGGGGCCAAATACGCCACTGATCAAAACTCTCGTTTAGGTTGGCCCACGAGTCCTTATATGACGGCGGCCATCGGTTATCCATTCTTGATGAACGGACTCTATGGAGTTCTCGGGGGTGGAGTGAACGGTGGGTTCGGCTGCGGAGGTGGCGCCTTTGGTGGCGGATTCCCCTATGGCCCTATGGGCATGATGGGTGGAATGGGCGGCATGTATGGCGGCATGGGCGGAGCTTTTGGCTATCCTCCTTGGATGGGTGGCGGCTTTGGCCTTGGCGGCGGAATGTTTATGCCCGGAATGGGCCCTTGGGGCTGGCCAGGTCCTTGGGGCGGAGGCGGCATGTGGCCCGGCATGGGGGGCGGCTTTGGCATGATGGGTGGCTTCGGCATCATGGGTTCCATGGGCATGATGGGCATGATGGGAATGCCTGGAATGATGGGCATGATGGGAATGCCCGGTATGATGGGTGGCTTTGGTCTCATGGGTACCATGGGCATGATGGGTACGATGGGCATGATGGGCATGATGGGAATGCCTGGTATGATGGGCATGATGGGAATGCCCGGTATGATGGGTATGATGGGCATGATGGGAATGCCTGGTATGATGGGCATGATGGGAATGCCTGGTATGATGGGCATGATGGGAATGCCCGGTATGATGGGTACAATGGGTATGATGGGTATGATGGGTATGATGGGAATGCCTGGTATGATGGGCATGATGGGCATGCCTGGCATGATGGGTATGATGGGCGGCCAAATGGGTATGATGGGCATGATGGGAGGACAAATGCAGATGCAAATGCAGCAGATGTACTTCCAGCAAATGCAAATCTACATGCAACAGCAGATGCAGGCGCAACAACAGATGCAGGCTCGTTACCAAACTGTAGCTAACCTCCAGCAGGAGCTGTATCGCATTCAAATGCAGATTCAGATGATCTCCATGGGTGGATACGGTGGTGGCTACTATCCTGGCACCTTGATGCCGGGCAATCCGGAGATTCTGCCTTACCCAGGTTCCAGCCCGCTTCCTGGAGGCGGTGGAACAACTCCTGGCGTAAATCCGCGAGGACGAAACATTCGCTAAATCGCATTAGCCATTGAGCTTGATTGAGAAAAAGGATACCCCTGAAGGAAACGTCTTTCAGGGGTTTGTTTTATGTCTCACACCCAAATCGACAATTGCTATGACAGCCATGTGCACTGGCAAGCCACTGGGCAAAATGCCACGCGATTGCTTTTGCATCACCTTCAGTCAGCAGGTGGAATTCGCGGATGTGAGATTTCCCAGGCTCACTTTCTCGGCGATTGGTTGGTGGGATTTGGTTGGGACAACAATCGCTGGCAGGACCAGACTTACCCCACCAAAGATGTTCTCGACGAGTTGTTTCCGGATCACCCGGTTTCATTTTCTAGGGCCGATGGCCACGCAGCCTGGGTGAATAGCAAGGCTCTAAAACTCATTGGAGTTCTTGATGAACAAGGGCAGGTCAAAAATATTCCTGAAATGAGTGGCGGTCGGATTGTTGTAGATGAGCAGGGGAAACCAACGGGTATTTTGATTGACCTGGCTAAATCAATGGTGGACCAACTTATTCCGGAGCCTGACTCCAATCAAGTTCGCAGCTCTCTTTTGCAGGGAGTGCAAACCTTTAACCGTGCTGGTTTTACCCATATTCGCGATGTATCTTGCTCGGAGATACAGTTTGATGAAACTTGCCACTTATTTGAAGCAGGTCTATTGACTCTGGCGGTTGAACAGTACTTCTCAGCTGACGATCCTCAGGATTTTGACAAGGCTCTCCATTTGGCTAAGCGCGCTCGGGCGGAGAATGTTCCCCTCGTTCGAGCCGTGGGACTTAAAATTTATTATGATGGGGCTTTAGGCTCAGAAGGTGCCCTAATCAGTGCCGATTACCCCTCGGGATCGGGGATGGGCCTGGAACTGTTGAATAGGTCTGAGCTTCAGAATCTCATGAAGCTCACCTGGGAAAATAAATTCGACATCGCTATTCACACTATCGGTGATGAGGCCGTCCATCGGGTCGTGGTGGCGGCCGAAGAACTGTGGACTCAGGGATATAAAGGTCACTTGCATCTGGAACATGTGGAAATGTTAAGGCCTGAAACCGCGAAAAAGATGACGGGGAGACCGATCACCTGTCACATCCAGCCCTGTCATTGGCTATCAGACAGGCGTTGGCTAGGCGAAAAGTTGGGGGACCTTGAGCGGTTTGTATTTCCCTGGCGGCTGTTACAGGAAAGTGAAGTGGCCTTTGATTTTGGGTCGGATAGCCCAATCGAGGAAGCCAGCCTGCGTACCAATCTTTTGGCCCTGGATGAGAGTGCTGTACAGGGCGTACCCCCTCTTTTGGGCTCGGCCCTTGATTATCACTCCCACCCAGATAAGGCCTGGGTGCCCAACACCTTTAGTCAGTTCAAAGAGGGAGAGTTGCTATCGGTGGTCTTTAAAGGCACCCACCTCTTTTAGAAGGCCAATGAAAATCGGGCCAGCACCGGGCTGAAGGATTCCAACATCAAAATCCCTGATGAGAAATCGGCGGCCTGTAGGTCGGCTGCTGCTGGGGCTGATTGTTCCGGTTTCTGTTGAACCGCTGAATGCCCACGGCTCCAAGGATGAGACCACCTATTAGGTACCAAGGCCAATAGGAATTTGACTCAGTCATGGTTGAATATCGCGTGGGAACCTCGAGTTGTATCGAAGATGGATTTGGCCGGGGCTTTAGAGTTGCCAGGCCGAACGCCGGCTCAACGCCCACCTTTTCCCGTTCCTCAATACAAGAATCCGAAAAGTATGCCGCGTAGTTTATCTTGAAGTCTAGGCGGTGATTCCACGTGCTCTGTCCGCAAAGACCGGTCACAAGAACTTCCTTTTTCGGTTTCCACTTGATCAGCTCTGCGCCCTTG
Organism: Pseudobdellovibrionaceae bacterium; assembly: GCA_020635075.1. Classification (NCBI taxonomy): domain Bacteria; kingdom Pseudomonadati; phylum Bdellovibrionota; class Bdellovibrionia; order Bdellovibrionales; family Pseudobdellovibrionaceae; species Pseudobdellovibrionaceae bacterium. Next base: position 447,959 of record JACKAM010000004.1, read on the forward strand.
ATGATTTGATCAATGGGAAAATACTGATTTGAAAGTGCTGTCAAATGGATCTCCTGTGCCGGAATGAGGAGTTCCCTTTGGACATTAAGATCTACGACCCGACCGTTAATAACGAGGTAGCGGAATCCATCCCACTCGCCACCAATGGTCCAACTAAGAAACTGAATCCTCTGAGTTTCAGATTTCCATACTTCCAGGATTGGAGGAGAGAATTGGGAGCCGGAGGGTTTGAAGTCGGGATGAAATCGCAACAGACCCATGAGTAGGCTGCGCTTTTTTTCTCCATCAGGCTCAAGAGAGAAGGCCGTCAACCATAGACGTGAAAGATTCTCGCGAACTTGTTGAGGCCAGTTCTTTGTAAAGGCTAAAGCCAGGTGTTGATGAATTTCCTTGAGGAGGAGAGGAGCTGGTTGGGAGTTCAGCTTCTCCATCAAGGTCATTGTCTTTTGGCGAATCTTGTTCGCTTCAGTGATGGCAATCCAGCCATCGAGAAGGTGTTTGGAGAATGAAATCACATTTTGCTCAGAGTGCAAATAGGCCGCATAACTGACCTCATCACTGCCATGGGGTAAAATAAGCACTTGTGGTGATGGTTGAGCCCATGCACAATTGGCCAAAATGCATTGGGCAAAGATCCAGGACATAATAGTTCTAATCACTCCACTCCTCCATCGACGATCACTCGCTTTTTGCGGGGTTTGGTCGAAGCCCTTTCAAATTGTGTTCCAAAGCGACTGGGATTTTGTACAACAACCCAAAAGGGTCCGGGTTCCCGGACAATCAGTTGGGCCTGGTCTTCAGGAGCTAAAACTGCAAACTGTTGGGGATTGAGGGGAGCGCGCAGAATGGGTAGGCGCCTCGCCACCACTCTGTTTTTTCCTCCAGGCTCTCTTGCCGGACTATGCAGATCGACTATCCCCTTTTGTCCGAGAATGGAGTCCAAAGACTCGGAATTCTCAACCTGGATGGGAATCAGGACAGAACCGCTCGGGATAAGTGTGTCGATTGACTCCGGGGAAGTGGATTCAGGTGATTGGGTGGGCGATTGATTAGTGAACAGCTGAGAAACAACCGGCAAGAAGCTGAGTAAGATCATAACAACCAACTGCTTCTTGCGCGAGATTCCACGAAACCATGCGAGTGGACTCATTTTTTCCATTTGGAACTCTCCCAGGATTGAAATTGCTGCTTGGATTGTTGTTCGTCCACGCGAAATGAGAAGTACGTGAGAAACAGGAGAAGTGAAAAGACAACCAAGCTGATCCATAGGACTTCAAGGGTCACTTGACCGCAATCAGTTGAGGAACCCATTTGTCCTTCTCCTTTACAATTGTTGAGGCACAGCTTGCAGGCCACGTCAGGTGAAAATTCTCAAATCCTCCTATGAGGGGATTAATCCTGATTTTCCACTTAGCACCCTGCCTTTGAAGGTCCCGGGCGCCGGGGAGAAGAGCATAGCTGGGTGACAGGGAGGTGGGGGGCATGGGAACGAAAGCGGACCGCGGGTGAATAATCACAAGCGAGTCGGCATTTTGCCTTCTTAGGGCCGTACGAAGACGGTACTCCCCTTGTTCCCACGCAGAATCCATTCTAGCAATCAAGGCCCTTTGCTTGGATCCGAGAAGTGTCTGTTGATAGGTAATTCTTTGTAGATTGGCTTTCGCCAAAGGAACCAACTGGGGTGAACTCAAATGAGCTAGGGCCAGGGCCGACTGGGCTGAGCGACGGTTAAGGCGCAACCTTCGCGCTCGATCGTTGTAACTAAGAAGCTGCTGCAGTAACTGCGCCACTTGGACCTGAGTCTCAAGCGTCTTTGTCCTGCAGGTGTGACGGGCGCGGGACTGGCTGAGCAGGGCACGACCCATGACACTAAATATGAGAAGTAGGCATAGGAGTATGGGAAGCAATCCGACCAGGACGACAAGGGCAAAACCTTTATTAGATTGAAATGGAGCCTCTATCATATTGCTTTCTCCAGTCGGCGTGGAATTTGGTGGCGCAGCTTGAGGCGAAGTTGAGATCCAAAGCTCCACGTCAGATCTCCGCGAATTGTGTAGGGTCCTCGATGAAGGCGCAGATTTTCACACCGACCCCAGACAATGATGCGGCGTAACTGCATTTTCAGCTGCCTTTCACAATGGTGAGGAGTTTCCCCCTGGGCAATGCAAATGAGACTTTCATAGAGCGCCTGATGGCCTATACTCTTCAGCCCCGCCACCACGCTGATGCCGAAGCCTAAGGAGAATACCGGTATCAACATGGACAGGATCAGGGTGGACTCAAGAAGACTCGTACCCGCCTGGTTGGGAAGTCCCCTCATTGCCGATCCTTGCGCCTGGCGGCTCCGTTCATGAAGTCAGAGAGGTCCTTGCGTTTTAGGTCCGAATCCTGAACCTCGACGCTGGATTCTCGTTTGCTAGACCCTTGTAGGGCATGAACCACATTCGCATACCGGGAGTTGAGAGCCCCTTGGAGGGTGCGGACAATGCCAATTGTGGCCACGCCCATCAGGGCGACGATGATGAGATACTCAATTAGACTTTGGCCACGTTCATTTTGCACAGGTGCATTGAGGTTTTGCATTTGGACTCCTCGTGGGAAATATCTTTCGTGGAGTCCATGCAATCAAAATGCAAAAGCCCCGAAAGGAATATTCCGGGGCTTACGGGTTGGCTGTCCGAATAGTGTCCGATAATCGGAAAACTGCGGATTAAGATTTCTTGCGTTTGCTGGCTTTCTTTTCCTGGCGGCGACGAAGAATGATCTTATCAAGGATTTCCCCAGCCTCAAATCGCAGGTCATTTTCATAGACAAAGCGGTAAAATCCCTCAACCTCTGGGCTACGACGAAACTTTTTAAGTGATGATGGGAGTGTGTCGGAGGTTTGGAAGTCAATGGAGCTGCCATCTTCGGCCAGTTTAACTCGTGCCATATTTTATTGCCCTTTCCCTGTTAAGCCACCTATGCCCGAATGATCGTGTCACCCCTAAGTGATCTCGATTGTGGCTGTAACCCTCATAAATACGGGATTTTACAAGGCGGGTCAATGGTCATCGTCGAGGGTCCTGAAAATTCACTTGGCTCATTGGAAATATGGCTTTTTCAGCCTATAAGGGACCATTCCAATCCATGTCCCAGGGAGAAATCATGCTTAGACTTGACGGCAAACAGGTGAGTGCAGCGCGCAGAGCGGTGTTAAAGGATAAAGTTCGGGACTTCTCCCAGAAAACTGGTCACACACCGGGCTTGGCCGTGGTCCTGGTGGGTGATGACCCGGCAAGCCAGGTTTATGTGGGTGGTAAAATCAAAGCCTGTGCAGAAGTAGGATTGGAGAGTTATGAGCATCGACTTCCTGAAACAACCTCACCTTCAGAGTTAAAATCCCTGATTGATCAGCTCAACAGTGACAACAAGGTTGACGGCATTCTGGTGCAGCTTCCTCTGCCAAAGAGTTTGGATGCGGATGAGGTCCTAACCTGGATTGATCCCAACAAAGATGTAGATGGCTTAACTTCAAGTTCTATGGGCTTGTTGTGGATGGGAAAACCTCGGGCGATTTCCTGCACGCCCGCCGGTGTGATGGCCATTCTTGAGCATTACAAAATCACCGTGGCCGGTAAGACCGCTGTGGTTGTTGGTCGCAGCAATATTGTAGGTAAGCCCATGGCGCACTTGCTCACCCAAGCAGATGCCACGGTGACGGTTTGTCATTCGCGCACCAAAGATGTCTCCTCTCACACCAAGTATGCGGACGTTGTTGTAGTTGCCGCAGGACGCCCACGCATGTTGGGTAAGGATGATTTTAAAGAGGGCAGCATTGTCATCGACGTCGGTATTCACCGTCAGCCTGGTTCTGATGGTAAATCCAAGCTGTGCGGAGATGTACGCTTCGAAGAGTTGGAAGGTTGGGCTCAGGCTGCCACTCCCGTGCCGGGAGGAGTTGGCCCCATGACCATTGCCATGCTATTGGAGAACACTTTGAGGCTTGCGGAGCTCAACCAAAACAAATAGCACTTGGCCAAGGTGTTTTATTTTACTTCAGCATTGTTGGAATCAGGTTTTCTTGATTTTGGCCTTCACGATAGAGTTTGGGAAGTTCCTTGGGAACCTTGGCCTGATCAAACTGCAGATTGAATTCACTCATATTGGCGCCCACAAACTTCAGTGCCAAGTAAAGCAAAACGTAATCAAGCTTTGCACAAGGGGCCATCTTGAAGCGAACAATGTCGTCTAGAGTGGCGCTTCTGTAGCGGTCACGCTGGTTCATCGCTGCTCCTGCATTGGAGCTAGCTTTACATGACTCTCTCTCTTCAGCAGTGTCCATCAAGGAGCATTTCATTGAAACGGCGAGAGCCCCTTGCCCCTCGGTATAGCCTAGTGGCCATAGCTCCGGGTGTTCCGGAAACCAGCCCATGAGGTCCTTAGTATATGAGGCCGCGGCATAAGTCGTAGGTAAGAAGAACCCCCTGTCATCTTGGGGGTTAACACTGCGATCCTCTTGAATCGGAAATGTCACAAAGTTGAGATTTGGCGACCGTTCATTGCGCAAATAGCGCGAGGCGGTCTCGGTAATCTGAAATGGACCAGCGGCTGTGTAGTACTTAGGGTTCGCACCTGCGGGGAGTTTTGTGGCTTCAATAATCCAACCCTCGGAGATGGCAAACTGGGATTCCAAAGCACTGATATAGAGCATTTCAGGAGTCACATCCAGGTGTTGAAAGATGGGCGTGGTATAGGGGACGAGGGCTTTCATCTTGTGGAAGAAGTTCATCGCCCGAGGTTTCATGTTGTAAGAGGCGCCCTTGCCACACTGGCGGTATTTTTTTGCCCCGGTCCAATACTGAATAAACTCTTGAACGTAGGGGTTAACGCGAAATTTTTCCAGCTGCCGAGTCACTTCTTGGGCTTTGCTCAGTTTGGGATCGGAAAAATTCACCGCAATCACAGCGCTTGGGTGACTCGACCAGACTTCGCTGTCGACAACCTTGAATTCAGGTTGTACTGGTGGACGGTCTGTTCCTGGCCGTTCAAAGAAAACTGTCACCTCACCCTCTTTGCCCTCGGCATCGGATCGAAGGCGAATGGCAATATCCCCCTTTTCGTTGTTGCCCAGGAGGACTCCCTTAAGGGGGTGGTCGCCAACCTCTGCTCTCTGTAGATCCGAGGTTTGATCGGTGGTGCGCAGGAGTTCACCCTCGACGACCAGAACATCCTGTCCGGGTTTATCTCCAGGCACACGAACGCGAACATAGGCCGGTCCATCAAGGACTTCTACGGACTCTTGAATTGCCGATCTTTCAGTTGCGCCGGATTGAGTGAGGGCAGTAAGAACTGGGGTCGAATTCGTACCTTTGGTTTCGCGCACTCGATACTGAGTTTCGTGGCGGGTGTAGAGAATTCCAGTTTCGTCGGAGACTGTGGGCGCCTGGTGGCTAGGAATGTTGAGGTCGATCTTTTGTAGGATCAATTGAACCTCGTCGCACTGGATGTCGCGACAGGCGAGAGCTAGTTGGTAGCGGGCCTCTGTATATTGATCCGAATTCTTGACCAGTACTCCAGCGTTTCCGAGAGATCCGTTAATCAAGGGCTTCAGTGGCCCTTCAAACTCCAGAGGTCTTGTCCAACCACCGCCCTCCGGCCTGAGACCAATCACCACCTTTACGGATTCGGGTTTCTGGGCGTTGGCTGCGCGAATGATGTTCACATGAGCGTAGGCGATCTGCTTGCTCAAATCAGGATTGAAGGTTTTCGGGTTTACCTGCCGACGGATTTCACGCATCACCTCTGTATGGCCAGTACCGGTGTAAGGGACCAGGTGAGTGATCTGTTCCTGTGGATCGTAGCTAATCTTGGAGGCCCCGGTGAGGTGTGGATCGTCGCTTTCAGTGGCGACTAACCCGGTGTTCTGGGAGCGCATTCCCCCCTGACAGCTGGCCATTAAGGCTGCCAAAGCCAGGGCCCAAAGGGGTTTGATTAGAGTGGGTTTAATCCTGGAACGTGCCAAAAATACCTCCGCGGAGATCCAAAGAGCAAGATCAGGGCCAAGGCTGGAGGTCTATCTATTGGTATTTCCAGGCATTTTTTGACAATTTCGCGCCTCACGCGACGAGTCATTGGCGAATTTTGTCAACTCCGGGCGAGGCTCCGCTAGGGCTTTGACAGCCCTGCCGGGAGGGAGCAAAGTGGTCCTTTTCCTGTTGTGGAGGCGTATATGAGTGAGGTGAAAGAAACCCCTCTGTGCAAGAGTCATGAAGCCCTTGGGGGCAAAATGGTGGAATTTGCTGGCTGGAGGATGCCGGTTGAATATCAGGGCTTGCGCCAGGAACACTTGAACACGCGAAAGAACGTGGGTTTGTTTGATGTCTCTCATATGGGAGAGATTCGCGTGAAGGGCCCAAAGTCCCTTGAGACCCTGGAGTGGTTAACGACCAATCATGTGGGAAAGCTTGAAAACGGACAGGCCCAATACACTCTGCTGACCAACTTTGCAGGCGGTATTGTGGACGACCTTATCGTCTACTGTTTGGAGAAGGGTCAGGATTACCTTCTTTGCGTGAACGCTTCCAATGCCGACAAAGATTACGCTTGGATTGTGGAAAACAACAAGGGCGCTGAACTCAAGAACGAGAGTGATGACTGGGGGCAAATTGCCGTCCAAGGCCCGAGGGCCGTGGAGCTGGTGTCTCGCCTATTTGGTGAGACCATGAAGTCAGTGGCGTCCTTTCACTTTGTCCCCGCACAATTTGATGGCGACCAGGTTTACCTGGCCCGCACGGGATACACTGGTGAGGAGGGCTTTGAAATCTTTGTTCCGAAGGCAAGGGCCATGGCCCTGTGGAACCTGCTTCTTGATAAGGGTCAGGATTTGGAAGTGTGTCCAGTGGGCTTGGGAGCCAGGGACACACTGAGAACTGAGATGAAATACCCGCTTTACGGACACGAAATTGACGACACGACGAACCCCTATATGGCTGGGCTGGGTTGGGTTGTGAAGCCGGCGGCCAAGGATTTCATCGGTCGGGACAAGATTGTGGCTGGCAAAGAAGCTGGCTTGAGCCATAAGTTGGTTGGTCTCAAGATGCTGGATCGGGGGATCGCAAGACAGGGTTACTCCTTGTTTTCTTTTGACAATAAAGAAATCGGCAGGGTAACAAGTGGCACGGTTTCCCCCAGTCGTGGTGACAATATTGCTGTGGGCTATTTGGCCAAAGAGCAGGCCGAACCCGGTACTGAGGTGATGGTGGAGATTCGTGGTCGCAAGCTCAAAGCAGTGGTTGTGAAGACCCCCTTTGTGACGAAGGCCTAAGAGAAGAAGTTGGCAATTGGGAGTTCCTTTTAAAAAGGCGTTGGGAGGCGAAAAGCATGGCGAACTATCACATTCCTGAAGAGAATTACTACACCAAAGATCACGAGTGGGCTCAGGTTGACGAGAACGTCGTCACTGTTGGTATCACAGAATTTGCTCAAGATCAGTTGGGCGAAATTGTTTACGTTGAGCTTCCCGAAGAAGGTGCCAAAGTCACTCAGGGCGAAACCTTCGGTGTAGTAGAGAGTGTGAAGGCGGCCAACGATTTGTACGCTCCTGTTTCTGGAACCGTCATTGAAGTGAATGCTTCACTGATGGATGAGCCAGGCACTATGAATGACGATCCTATGAATGATGGTTGGATGATTCGCATCGAGATGGACACTGAAAAAGAGTTGGCCAACCTCATGCGCGCTCCCGACTATAAAAAACTGATCGCCAAGTAAGTGTTGCTCGCCCCTTTTTTTGGGGTTACAACTTTATTGATTTTTGATCACGCCCTGCTGGTGGAATTGGCAGACATCGCGAGACTGGATGTCGGACAAAGCCCGGGTGGGGAGACAAAACAAGATCACGCCCTGCTGGTGGAATTGGCAGACACGCTAGACTTAGGATCTAGTGCCGAGAGGCGTGGGGGTTCAAGTCCCTCGCAGGGCACCAAATAAAAAAACCAACCATGTGGTTGGTTTTTTTATTTGGGGACCTGCGAGGGACTTGAAGCGAATGACCCGGCCGCCAGTGGCGGCAGGTTGAGCTGGAAGCGAGACCTAGGGTCATGAGGGTGGTCAGGCAGTCAGTTGAGCGACCGCAGGGAGTAGGCTCAACTGACCGGGTCTCCGACCCGTGAAGCGTGTTCTTGCAAAAATCTCTATAGCCTACCGCAGCCCGCTTTCAATGTACCACCCATCCACTGGGGAGCCGGAATACCATGTCTGGTATCCAGTCCATAGGCGATTAGACCGTCTCCGGGATTGCAGCGAACCAGCTCCACTTGGTTTAGAATGCGAAAGTACCTGCTGGAGTTCACATCATCTTCACGGGAAAGAAAGCCTTCAACGGCCAAGGATCCCAAGTCGCGCACGGGTAGCTGAACACGTGTGGGGACCAAACTGTAGTCCTGGCCTGAGTGGCAAAGAGCGATGGTATCATCCTGCATGACCAGCTCAAGGCGCTTAGCTACGTTTTCATCCTGAGTGACCAGGTTGATCTGAAAGAGTCCGTAGTTTTGCCCCTGATACCTGATGGTGTAGGTTCCTGAGGTCCAAGTGCTAAATTTGGATTTGGATGCAAAGACGAATGTCTTTCGGCCTCTTTGGAGTCCTTGGATCTCCTCGCCATCATAGGCCTCAATGATTTGTTTTTGTAGAACCCGCCCGATGCGAGTTGTGCCGTACTCATAGCAGTAGGCACCTTCACCCAGGGCTGTGCCCATGGAAAACACGACGAAGCCCACAAGTAGGCTTGCAAGAATAGCTTTATTCATTTGTGATACCCCATTTGTCTGACCCGCACCACCGGGTCGGTATTTATCCTAATGTTCAAAATCTTCTAGCAGAAATAATCCCCCGGGACGTGAAAAAGGGACCCCCTATAGATCATGCAATTCACACATAAAATTTGGACAAGAGGGAACTAAGAGGCTGGTTTAAGTGAGGAAATTATTGGCTATTTCGGTCCTGTGGGTGAAATAGGTGAGTAAATTTTCTAAGTCCAAGCTGTCCCTATCCCCACCCCTCTCCCGGGTGTAGCTAAATTGAGAAATCTAAACTCAACGAATAAGCAGTCACCTATAAAATCCGGGAGGGGAAAATGCGTCAGGTATTGTTGGCCCTATTTGTATTTGCCAGTGCGGCTCAGGCATCAGCCGCGAGTTCAAAAGTTCTTAAGAATTGCTACGGCGACGATGGTGCCCAGTTTTTTGTTTCCGAACTTGAAGACATCTCAATTGCCGGCCAGATTCCTGTCTTGTTGTTCAATGACCTGAACCAGGTGGTCGGCGTGATGGCGGTTGAGCCCAAGCGGGCCGAGAGATCTCCCAACCAAGCAAAATCTGTCGAGGTCCACTTGATGTCTCTGTGTGCCCTGGGGCTTGAAGTGGATACATTCTACTATGCTGAGGACAGCTCTGCGGATCTCATGAAGTGGACAGGGGAAAAGGACTGGTCTTTGGCCATCACTCAGGACGAGGGCATGATCACCATGAATGCCACTGTGGAAAAAAAGAGTGAGTATGCGACTAAAATCAAAGTCGACTTTAGAGGTTACGATGTCTTTCGCGAAGAAGAGGAACTAGAGCCCAGCAACGATCCGACATTTGTTGAGGACTGGGGTCCAGCTCGTGGAACGGGATCTTTTTACTTTTACATTCCCAGAAACTGGCTACTCAAAAACTAAGATACCTTTAGAATTCGTCTCCCGCACTGCTAAAGAACCTGTGGTAGGTCCTGCGACAACGAAAATAGGAGGAAGGGGCGCCTTCCTCCTATCCAACAACTGATTAATCTTGCGGGATGTAAATCAGTCGTTGATTGTTCTCAACATGTCGTCTGCATCATCACGATCGTAAGCTCCAGGAACATAGGGCTGTCCTTTGGAGGGCTTCACTTCCGGACTCCAATCGTCGCCACGCTGCTCTCCATCCCAAGGCTCAGAGGGGCTGGGGATCACGGGGTTGTCACAGCGGCTATACAGAATATCATCGCAAAGATCATTGTTGCTGTAGTGTTGTGCGGAAGCACCCATGGGAAGAGCAAGTGCCAGTAGGGCAACAAGAGTTGCTACTTTCATAATTATCTCCTTACTTTTTGTTTGTCGTAAATAACGACATGTTTTTTTATTGGGTACTTATGGCTTAAAAGGAGATTGTTCTTTGAGCAAGATTAATTTTGACTGCGAAGTAATTTTATTTTTTCACATCTCACGGCGTTCTAATTTTTTCGCAAAGCCAACGAAGACAAAGGGAACACACTCTTCGTCGACTCGTGTCGCTGCAAGAGATTGAACCCAGTCCTTAAATTGATTCAATCTGTCTAGTACTTGGTCCGCTGCCCATGATGGCACAAGCTGCATTGCAGAACACAGAGCTTGATTATCTGTGCCTTCACGAGAAACGTAACTCGACATATGGCGCATAATAAAGTCAGTGCCTTTGGCAACACTGCGTGGACGACTGTTAATCACCGAAGGGATTCTATAGACCCGCCCGAATCGTTTGATTTTTTTGTTTGTGACCTGAATCAATTCAAGTGTTTGCAGGTTCTTGACCAGGCTCTCGTCATCAACTTCAAAACGGTCAACTTCTCCAAACAGCAAAACCTTTTTGAATAGTAAAAAAGCCTCTTCATTTTCGGTTAAGTACTTCAACTGCCGATCGGAATATATAGATGTGTTGCCTTTGAGTTGCCACAGTCCAGTGGATTTTTTTGGTCGGATCGACAAGAGATTTTGTTCAAGGAATCTAATGACCTGCTGTCCCTCGTTATAATCACCCTGTTCATAGAGGTCAAAGGTTGTACGGAACATAGCCAGCAAGGCATCACGCTTAAGCCCATCGTCCATGCGACCAAATAGCAGTGCAAACAGTTTGAAGCTGGGAGTGCGCTGACCAGACTCGATCTGCTGATAATGACGCAAACTGATTCCCAGATCACCCTCGCCACCAAGGTGATTGAAAAACTTCGTTGCTGAATCGAACCCAGAGTTCGTTCTCCAGGAAATCAAAAAGTCCGCCAAGTTCATGACTTAGCCTCTACTGCGAACAATTTGTTCGTACAAGAAATATTTGTTCATATTGTCATTTGACCAGGGTGGGGCTGTAAGTTACGACCGGTCTACCTAAGAGGGTCCAAAATGATATCTCGCTTTTTTAAATGCCAGGCCTTGCTCATCCTATTTGCCACTCTGTGGGTAGATGCTGCCTTGGCCATGGATTGGAAGGAAATCCTCAAAGACCCGCGCCTTTATGTAGAGCAGCCAAGTGTTACCGTTGGAGTCAATCGTAACCTGCGCATGTCGGTCCCTATTACCGACACCTGTCTAACTAGTGGGGTTTTGCGGACCCGGGATCTGGTTGGTATTGAATCCCGTGTCAATTACCGCAGCGGCGGTGATCAGGATGTCTGGCGGACGGAGTACGACTACCTATTTGCCAATGAGATGGGTGAATTAGTCTGCGGGGATTGGTCGACTAATGAGATTTGTTCTAGATGGTTAAGAGAGCCTAAAGAAGTCCCTCGTGAATTGGAGTTAAAGATCTATCGAACCTCGGGCGAGGTCGGTAAGAGTTTCTTATTTGATAAGGTGTTTAATATCCCGTCTTGTCGACGGGAAGGCGGAGGTGCCGGAGGTGACGGAACATAAAAAAGGACCACAGGAGTTAATGAAAGTAATCGCCAGAATACTTTGATTCTCGTAGATTTATCCCAATAAAAAAACAAGAAGATATTGACCCCTGCGGTCCAGGGTGGATTTTTAGCATCGGCCTCGGTTGATGTAAATGGATAAGTTGAAGGCGTTGGTTGTCACCCCTATGGACAGCTAACAGACTCCTCCTTCTCGAAGGCGTTGTTTCGTTCTCCGGCCCTTCTCCTGTTTTATTGCGGCTTAGTCGAAGTCGTGGAAAGAGGAGGTACGGTGAAAAAAGTACTTAAAAGTGTATGGTTGGTAGCCATGGTGGCATTGGCCAGCGGCAGTGTTGTGGGGCACATGTCTTCATCTGCGGGTGTCCAAAGAGAGACTATTCCGCCACCGGCTGAGGTGGTTCACGTCGAGCTAAAGCCAATCAACGAAAATTCCCAACAGGGCAGTTACGCTCCGAAATACAAGAAATACTCGAAGCTACCACGATTCACCCAGGGTTTAGTCTTTGATGAACAGACGGGGACCTTGTTTGAGAGCGTAGGGTGGTGGCGCCACTCGTCTCTCATCCAATACACTTTGGATCAGACCCAGCTTACGTCCAGCTATAGGGAGCTCTCTTATCTTAATGACTTCTATCAAAGAGACAATCTCACTCCCGAGGAGGAAAATGCCACCGGCTGGATGGCTGGCATATGGAAAAACTTTTTTGCCGAAGGATTGGCACTGGTCGGAAACTCCCTGATTCAGTTCTCATGGCGGGGAGAGAAGTATTTTGTTTACAAAAAGGATAGGGTCATTGGAGGAAAAAAGAAACCGCGAGCCTACCAGAGAAAAGGTGAGGGCTGGGGGGCTACGGTCTACAAGGAAGGTGCGAAGGAATTCTTGCTCCTCAGTGACGGCTCAAGTCTGATCACCTTCTATGATGCCGGTGATCTCACAAACTTGAAAAAAGTGGGTTTTATCGAGGTGGTCAATGGTGATCGACCGGTGAGTCAAATCAATGAACTGGAAATGGTTGGCAACAAGTTATTGGCCAATGTCTTTATTGATGTTCGCAATGAGAATGGGGCGGGGGAGTATTATAACGGTCATCAGGTTTTGGTCATTGACCCAAAAACTGGGTACGTGGAAAAGGTGCTGCAATTTCATCCCGACCACACGGAGATGAAGACCTTCGCCGACAAGGCTTTGGCCACCAGTCCGTCGGCTCATGAACTGGCCTGTCCTCCAGACTCTCAACTTCCGGGGATGTTTTTGTGCCGTGACCGGCACTTCGCCTTTAATGGTATTGCTTACGACTCCCGACAAGACTTGGTTTACTTTACGGGAAAGAACTGGCCCTATTTTTATGAATTTAAGGGATCTGATTTGGTTGGCCCATAAGGGTGAGGGATGAGACTCGTGAAACAAAAAGCGGGCCTCCTTGGTGGGCCCGCTTTTCTTGGGTTGCGTAGTCGGTTTTTAAATCTCAGTTTTAATTACACACACATATCAGGTGACAAGCCGTCATCTTTGTTGGGATCAGTGGTTCCATCCCCGTTGTCAGGTGTTTCACCGCCTCCAGAGCCACCGCCAGGAGAAGTTCCGCCGCCGGTACCGTCATCGTCGTCGTCATCGTCACCAGACGGGGGTTGGTTTCCGCCGCCTGATCCGCCGCCGCCGGGGGGAGTGCCACCGCCGACGCCTCCGTCATCATCGTCGTCGTCATCGTCACCAGACGGGGGTTGGTTTCCGCCGCCTGATCCGCCGCCGCCAGGGGGAGTGCCACCGCCGACGCCTCCGTCATCATCGTCGTCGTCATCGTCACCAGTAATGGGAGGGGTTCCACCTGGGTTGCGCGGCACACACTCACCTAGGTAATCGCGGTGCTCGGCATCTGGTCCCCGATTGTGATTGTGGGTGATATGAGCGCGGAGAGCCGGAAGCCCTACAACTATTGTATGTTGATTATCTGGATTTCCTGGAGGGACATGACAAATGACAGCGCATTCTTTGTCGCCGTCGCAGGCGACGACCACAGGGTCTAAGTTATCTGGAAAGGCAAATGCCTTTGCTACCGAGGTGACTGGCGTGCATCCAGCCTTGCCGTTTGCGTCCTGGTCGCTGCCAAAACGAACGTCACTATTACAGCCGATGACAAAAATAATTGATGTTAAAAGCCCTAAAAGCCGTAGCCCCATGGTCTACCCCCGTCAAAGTGGTTTCTGCCTAATCGCGCAGAGATTCAGATTACATGTGCGGTAATTTGATTTTCAGGAAACGGACAGCAGAAATTACGAGAGCCCTGGAAGGAACGGACAGGTGATTGGTCTCCATACAGCAAGACGAAACCCCGCGCCAATTCCTCTCAAACTATTTTATTTTTTGGGTTTTTAATCATTTTGGGACACAATGGGACCTTGATTCGTCTCAGTTTGATGCGTTTTAGGCGGTTAGACGGGATGATGACCTTTGCAAGTGAACGGAGGGCGCATGGTTATGGGATACATGGGAAGGCTTTTGACGCTGACAATGGCGTTGGCCCTGGCAAGCTGTACGAGCAAAAAACGGGAAGTCAAAATGGTGGCCGGCCTCAAATATGAGGAGACCCTGATCTACAATCTGACCACTGAGCCTCCGACCCTGGATTGGAACAAGGCCACTGATGTGGCCTCAGCCATAGTGATATTTAATGTCATGGAACCCTTGCTTGGCTTTGACTTGAGTGAGAATGATTTGCCCCTTGAGCCTCGCCTGGCGGTAGATTGGCATGCAGAAAAACAGGGGCACCAGTGGGTTTTTGAGCTCCGCGAAGGGGTTAAGTGGTCAGATGGGAAGGAGTTCGAAGCCCAGCAGGTGGTGGACAGTCTAGAGAGACTTCTTCAACCCGAAACAGCCGCATCGGGTGCCAGTTGGTTTTTTGAAGTCGTGGGGGCGAAGGACTTCAATAAAGGTATTCTTAAGGACTTCTCCCAAGTGGGAGTGAAAGCTGAAGGTAAGTATCAGATTCGCTTTACTCTCAACAAGCCTCTAGCCTACTTTCCTAAATTGCTAGCGATTCAAAATGCCATCCCTATCCGTAAAGATCTCATTGCCAAATATGGGGATAAGTGGACAGAAGCGGAGAATCTGGCGACGCTGGGTTCCTACCACCTCAAGGAGTGGAAACACGACAATTACCTAGTGCTGGAGAAAAACATCGGTTACTTTCTCACGCCGCCACCCATTCAGAATGTTCTACTAAGAATCATCAATGACGAGTCCACGGGTGTGAATCTGTTCGAAACTGGACAGATTGATATTCAGCCCACCATTCCTGCTGGCGAACTGGATCGACTGAAGGGTAAGGCTGAGTTTAAGACAAGCAGCGAGTACTCCATTAACTTTCTTGGCTTTAATACAAAAAAGGAGCCATTCAACAATCCAGATGTCCGTCGCGCCATATCCATGGCCATAGACCGACGTGAGATTGTTCAGGTCCTAGGTGGTCACGTCATGGGCAATCGGGCCTGGTTGCCACCCGATATGTTGGGTTACAGTGATACCTTTGGAATGACCTTTGACCCAGACAAGGCGAGAATCCTCCTTGGAAAAACTGGATATGGGAGGAGTAAACAGTTTCCCAAAGCTGTGATCTCCTACAACACCAATTCCAATCACAAGCTGGTTATTGAAAACATTCAGGCTCAATTGAAGAAGAATCTGGGTATTGAGCTTGAGATCCAAAACCAAGAATGGAAGAGTTACTTAGCCCAGATCAACTCCGATGCCCCTCATCTCTTTCGCATGGGGTGGATCGCTTTGTTTCCTGATCCGGCCCCTATGTTTGAGGTTTTTCGTAGCGACTCTGAATTTAATCGCTTTGGCTGGGGGGGGCAGGAATTTAATCAGCTCCTAGATTCGGCAGCGGCCGAGCTGAAGCCTGAAAAACGCTTTGAATACTACAAACGCATTCAGGAAATCCTCAGCGTTGAAGAGGTTCCGGCCTTTGCCGTGTACTCGTCCAGCAACAAATACCTTGTCAGTGAGAGAACCCAGGGGTTCCCCATAAATCCTTTGGATCGGGTGGAGTTTCGACGAGTAAAATTGAAGTGACATTGTTTGACGGTGGGTGATAATGACACCTGAGAATTCTGGCGATTGGGAGTGTAAGAATGGATTGCCCTTGTCAAAGTGGAACTGAGTTTTCAAATTGTTGTGAGCCGATATTAAGCGGCAAAGAAAAGGCAGAAACGGCTGAGCGCTTGATGCGTGCTCGTTATACGGCATTCACCCGGGTGGATATGGACTTCGTCAATAAAACTCATGATCCAAAGACTAAAAAGGATCTGGACCCTGAAGCCAACCGTCGTTGGGCGGAAAGCGCTGAGTGGAAGGGTCTGGACGTTGTTGGCACCACAGGCGGTGGGCCTGAGGATGAAAAAGGGACGGTTGAGTTCAAGGTGAGCTACGACATGGGAGATGGCCCTGAGGAGCATCACGAATTGAGTACTTTCGTTAAACGCAATGGCCAGTGGTATTTCTCAGACGGCAAAAACCCCAGTTTGAAGACGGTAGAGCGTGGTGAAAAGGTGGGGCGTAATGATCCCTGCCCCTGTGGAAGTGGCAAAAAATATAAAAAGTGTTGCGGTTAGGAGGGGCCAGAATGAAAGTTCCTGGAGTGGTGTTAGCAGTTTTGGTATTCGCGTCTGTGGCCTTCGCCAATGGGGTCAAAGAGAAACCTTTTTATGGTGCCGATATCACGATGAAGGAGCCGGTCGAACTTTCAGTGGCCATTAGTAAGTTGTCGGAAGTTGGCAATAAGGAAATCCTTGTGACCGGGACGGTTGAGAAGGTATGCACCAATAAAGGCTGCTGGATGGCGATTACGTCAGGTGATCATCAGGCTCGGGTGACTTTCAAGGACTATGGCTTTTTTGTTCCAGTCACTTTAAAGGGAAAGAAGGTTTTGGCTCAGGGACTTCTATCTGAAAAGACCCTTAAGGTCAGCCAAGCCCGCCACTTCGCTAAAGACGCTGGCAAGTCCCAAGCGGAAATTGCCGCCATTAAATCACCGCAGAAGGAATTTAGCTTCGTTGCCTCAGGGGTTAAGGTCGCCCAATAGGGCAACCTTACGGCTGATTGTCTGGATCGGGATTGCTCTTGACGGCGACGAGGATGATGTTGTCAAAGATGATTCCGTCTTCCATTGGGTTGTTGCGGTTGTTGCCATTGTAGCCTTCGTCCATGGCGGCCGCCACGCGAAAGACAAATTTTTCCTGACGTTTGGTAAACTGCTTGAGATCAATATAGGCCTGACCCAGTTTCCAGTCAGATAGTTGAAAGTTGCGAATATTCAGATTTCGTCCAAAAGCCAGGTCGCTTGGAAAAAAGGCTTCCCAGGGGGTGATGTCGCGCAGTCTTTCATGGCGATTAGAGCCGCTAAGACCGCACTTCTCGTCGGTGTCTTGGCAAAGGTCCACCCTCACGGATTCGGGAAGTTTTCTTCCATTATAGGTGAGCTGAATCTGGCTTTCCAGGTGAATGGGCAAGTATTCGAACTGGATATAGGCCATATCGAAGCCCGAAAAATCAAAGGGATGTGAAATCAGGTAGATTTCATGAGTAGATCCACCTTCGCGACCTCGGAACAAGATAGCTCGATCGCCATCGGCCACAGGTCCCAGGTGGTTAGAATTTTCGATTTTGGCGTCGACATTGGAACCGTTGTAGCCATTGTCCATGATGATGGTTTCCCAGCGAAAGTCGTCGTGGTCGACAATAGCACTTCTCTCGAATCGATCTCTAAAGATCAAGCAAACGCCTTGAAATCCTTGGACAACAATGTTCTCACAAAGGGGAATGGAGTTGGGATCAACCGGAACCCCGGGGCCGCCGGGCTGATTGTTGCCGAAGTAATCACCTGGGCCCTCGCCGCCCTTATTGGAGAATCGAACTCCCGAGCAGGCAATAGTGGATAGTGCAAAGACCATCCCAGCGAGAAGGGGAAGGATGACGTTACTTAACACCGCAAATGACATTTTTAATCGCTTTTCCATAAGCAAAATTCTCCTGACAAAGTGATATTTCAAGATCAGGTCCACTCAGATCGAAATGGCGGGGGGAGGAGAGGCTATGAGGGGTGTTTTTTCTGGTCCAATGGGAGCAACTGCCGTAGAGTGCTCGCCAGCTGTCAAATTTCTAGGTACCAGTACCTATTGGGAGTCGAGCGATGGATTGGGAAATCAAGAGGGTCAATTTGGCTAAAGTGGAGCATCCTCACTTTAGTGGTGCGATGAAGCTGGATCGGCTCTTATTCGGTCAGGCACACGCCTGTCATTTGCCTGGTGAGATCCGAACCAAGCACCGTCCTAGTCTTTTTGTGGCTCTTGCCGGTGAACAGGTGGTGGGCTTTAAACTTGGTTACGAACGCAAGCCTGGACACTATTACAGTTGGATGGGTGGAGTTGATCCCGATTATCGGGGCAAGGGCATTGCTCGTGCTCTAATGGAGTTTCAGCACTCCTGGCTCAAGAGCGAAGGCTATAAGGGTCTTCGCACTCAAACTAAGAATCAGTGGCAGGAGATGATCATCCTCAACCTCAAATCAGGTTTTCAAATTATTGGCACTTTCACGGACGATGAGGGTGAAACCAAGATAATCATGGAAAAAGCGCTGTAATTTGGTACCAAATTGAAAAATACGCCTGGCACTTAATCGAGACTAATAGCAAAGGGCTCAGCAGGAACGTCAGAAACCACACCAATAGCGCAAGCCATGGGGAAGTGGGTTCTGAGTTGGCGTAAAATCCCTTCTTGATCCTCAGGTGAAACGGCCAATAGAAGGCCACCAGAGGTTTGGGCATCCAGACATAACCACCTTTGGGCTGCTGGAATCTGTGAGGAGAATTCAACTTTGTCTTTGGTGTAATCCAAATTGGTCTTGTGGGCCTTATTCAAGATCCCTTGTTTGAGCATTTCCAAGGCGCCAGGCAGAACTGGCAACTGGCTGGTCTTGATGTTTAGGCGATAACCGCTGGCGATCGCCATTTCCATTCCATGTCCAGCTAATCCAAAACCTGTAATATCGGTGGCGGCATGAATATCAAAGTCAGCTAATAGCTGAGGAACTGTGTTGAGTTGGCTCATACTCTGTATGGCCGCCTTCATCCATTCGGCCTCAGCTTTGCCTTCTTTGTTGGCGCTAATCAGTGTGCCCGTGCCGAGGGCTTTAGTGAGAATCAGCACATCTCCCGGGTGAGCCCCCGCGTTTGTCCAAGCTCGGTTTTTGTCCACAAAGCCGGTGACAGAAAATCCAAGTTTTAAAGTATCGTCATCAATGCTGTGGCCGCCACCCAGAGCGGCACCCGCTTCCTCAATTTTTTCCACCGCACCCGCCATCAAGAACCTCACCATCTCCATGGGCAAGTGGGCTGTGGGAAAAGCAAGAATGGTTAAGGCCAGCGCAGGAGTTCCGCCCATGGCGTACACATCGCTGAGGGCGTTGGCGGCAGCAATGCGCCCAAAATCCACGGGGTCATCCACAATGGGAGTAAAAAAATCCAGAGTTTTCACCATCAGTCGACCATCACCCAGATCCCAAAGAGCCGCGTCGTCAAATTTTTCCATTCCCACAATCAGCGAGTCGGGACGCTTTAATGGCAGAGACTTGAGAACTTTGCTCAGCTCCCCGGCCGGAAGTTTCGCGGCACAGCCACTTTTCTTAACAGTCTTAGTGAGGGCAATGGGTTCCAGATTTGAATCCAGAAATGTATCCATGGTCAACTCTCCCGGTTAGCGTCGAATGGTGCACGAGTGAGTGCAGGTTTCGTCAATGGTGACAGAGGTCAAAGGGAAGCCAAGCTCTTCTGACTTTTTTAATAAGTAGCGGGCGATCACTTCAGAAGTTGGGTTTTCCTTAAAGCAAAAAAACTTCTGCTCTGTCGAAGTAAGAAACTCAATGGTGGCGGTATCAGACTCTGACAACAAGGTCGCATGATCCCAATGATCTTTACACCAGGCCTTGAGGACTTTGAATTCGGCAAAGTCCTTAACCATTCCATACTGATCCAAATCGGACCCCTCAATCGAACAAGTGATGCGAAAGGAGTGGCCATGAAGATTGCGACATTTGCCTGAATAGCCGTGTACCAGCCGGTGAGCGGCCTCAAAGGTAAAGGAGGTGCTTAAAGTAAACAGACCCTGGGAATTCATGGGGCAGAGAATGGATGATTTGAAGCCTTGAGTCAATCCCTTGGGGGCCTGGATTTGCGGGCCGAGGGCTGAAAATTCATCAGCTGCTAGAGGAGGTTCGGAAAAAACCGGGGGAAATTGTTTCAAGTGGGGCTTGCGGGGAGGGAATCTGGCGGGATTCAGGTATGAAGGGGTCTGAAACTCATCAAAACGTCTAACTTGGGGGGATCCATGACACGTTTGTTTCTCGCTATTGCTCTATTTGTGTCCAGCTTTTCAGCTTTTGCCAGCCTGGATCAGGACGAAGTCATTAAAGGCTTGTCTGGTCGTTATATTCTGGAAATCGACAGCGATACGGCTCTGCACTTTCTGATTCGCTCGAATGGCAATGTTCAGGTTCTCAACCAAAATGATGAATTCGAATACACCAAAGGTGATATTTCTTTAATGAATAGCGACAGTGATTGGGGCATGAGTGGACTGCCTGTTGCTCACCTGGTGTTTGGTGAGGGCAGCGATGAAGAGGCCCGCGACTTCCACATCCTTATGACCGTGCAACAGGACTGGGGTGATGACGCCAAAGACGAGATCGCCGTCATTGCTGTCTTTGAGACATTTAATGACGGTCCCAATGGCTACAGCTCAGCTGACACCGCCTCCTACAAGGTGAAGAAGTACAACAAGAAGACCAAGAAATACGATACTCTGAACTGAATTTTGTAGATAGAAATCCCAAGTGATTTCAGTTATCTAAGGGGCCTCTTCGGGCCCCTTTTGATTTTGTCCTAAAGTGATACGGACCTTGGTCCGATATGAGACACATGGGCCACGGCCTTGTGGGTATTTGCTGCATGTTAGGTGTGAAATATGATCGTATTCCTCTGCTTCCCGCGGAGGACCAGTGTAAGGGCGCTGGTTCTCTGGGTGAGTCTCGTAGGTGTATGTTTCCAGACCCAATCAGCAAATGGTAGTCAGCAAGATCAATTATCGAGGTGCCCGACAGGTTTGATCGAGCACCGGGGCCACTGCGGACAGATGGATGCTCGTGGCTTTGTTTCCGCTTTCAGAAAAACGCCGGAGAACCTGAGATATTACTACTCTCAGGGGTTGGATAAGTGCGGGACCTGTTGGGATTTGGCTCAATTCCCCAACCCCACAGACTTTGCAACTCTGTACCCAGAGCGAAGAGCTCAGGCTCCCCGGGGTGAATCTACGCCTCCTGTTCAGGATCCCGGAGAGGCGGCACCCACATCCCCAATTGTCAGTCAGACCACAGAGCTACCGACGGGAATGCCAAGTGAACAGGAAGCCGAACAGGATCGCGCCTATTGCGAAAACTCTCAGCAAAGTGCCAGTACTTGTTGTACCGATCCCATCAAATGTGTCAGCGGTCTTAATGGCCCGTCAATAGGAACTGTGAATACAGTTGGAGCTCTCGCTGGTGGAGCTTTGGCTTTGCGCAACCAGGGCGACGATCAGCGGGGAATTGCCGACAACTGCAGCTTGATGAAGAAAGTGGCCTTTGGTGGAGCCGCCGCCAACACCGCTCTTGGCGCTAAATGCTACAGTGAAAAAACCAGCTGTGAGGAAAAGTGCCAATCTGTCGCAACCAAGTATGGTCAGGTCCTAAAGGACTGCGATCTTCTGTACGATCAATGGAAAAATGCCGGAGGACAGGGGCCCCGTTGTTCGGCGGAACAAAGACGCCTGTACCTTGCCCTTGTGGCCAATGCCCAGGGTAGAAGAGACGGTTGCACTTCTTATAACAACGAAGTTGCACGTATGGGTAACCAAGCGGCTCAAAGCATGGCGGCATCCAAGTTCGCGGCTGAGTGTGAGTCGGCGGCCATGGCCAATACGGAAAATCCAGAATCCCCTATAGAACCCGTCTCCTTCAATGGCGACTGCAGTGATCCGGTCAATGCTTCCAACCCCATTTGTGTTCGCTGTGCCTCAGCGGCAGCCCAAACGGATCCTTTGTGTCGCGGCCTTAACGGAGGAAGGTCGCCGGCTGCGGCGACAGGTAGTGGATTCAGCAGTGCCTCCTTTGGCGCCCGAAATGTTGATGGCTCGGATCTCAATGTGCCTACAGTGGAGGCTCAATCTCAGGATGCCCCATTTGGAATTTACGATCAGCAGGCCAGGGCCAATTCCATTCCCGGCAACGGCGGTGGTTTCGTTGGCGGAAGTGAATCCGGCGGTGTGGGCTTTGGCGGCGGCGGAGGCCTAGGCTCTACCGGAGATGGCTATGACACCGACGTTCTAAAGGGCGTTGGCGGTCGCAGTGGATTTACCACAGCATCGGCAAATTCCGCAGGAGTTGAAAACCGCAGTGGGTTCTATGGGAGCTATCAGAGTCTCAAGGAAGAAAAGGAGCGCAATGGAGGACTCGACTTGCGCAAATACCTTCCTGGAGGAACTAAAGACCCCAAGCGCCGGTCGGTAGCGGGCCTTCAGGGACTTGCGCCCAATGAGCTTGGTCACAGTCATGACGATATCTTTCAGCGTATCAGTAATCGCGTAAGGCTCCTGTGTAAAACCGATCGTCTGATGTGCAAGGAGTAACGTCAGCTCGAACCGAACATGAACGGCGGACGAGTGACGGAGAGACTGTGCATTAGGTCTTCGAATTTGAATTGTTCTCGGTCACACTGGCCCAGCCATCTAGGAATTCATCCAGAGGTAAACATCAAGGAGAACGCATGAAAAGGCTACTGTTATCAATCGGAGTTTTCTTTCTGACATTCTCGGCTTCCGCGACCGAGGCCGATCAGGTATTGGACCATGAACAAGTGGCACCCACAGTTCTTGAGACTATAATCAAGACCCTGGGCAATCCATGGGACTGTGAGGACAATCCATGGGGCGGGTGGAACGACAAGTGCTGATGATCTAAACCTGGCCCAGCAGTGAAGTACTGGGCCCTTCCCCTTTGTGAGGCAATGCTGCAGGGGATTTTCTTGACATACCCCCCTGGGGTATACTAGAATTAGGGCTTCTTTGGAGGTCCTGGAGTATGCGTAAAGAGTATTCTGTCGAGGGAATGGGGTGTGGCTCCTGCGCCACGAAGATTGAGAATCTACTCAAGGAAACCGTGGGAATCAATAGCGCCCGAGTCAATTTTGCCTCCAAATCTGCAACGATTGAATTTGACGAGACCACCGTCTCTGAGGTGGATTTTTCAGCGGCCGTTCATGGGTTGGGTTACGACCTGGTTGAGTCCCACTCACCTGAAGATCTCATGCGGGCTGAAGAAAACATGCGTCAGAAAGAGGAGAATTATTTGCGCCGTCGCTTGATTGTGTCGGTTGTTTTGACCTTTCTTCTTTTTGGCGTGGCTATGCACGTCTTTCCATTTGTGAAGTCTTGGTCTTCCACATTGAGTCACTGGGTGCAAATGGTGCTGTCGGTTCCTGTGCTCCTTTGGTGTGGGGAAAGATTTTGGCGAGCTGTCGGGACGGCAGTTAAAACCCGGCACGCCAACATGAACACCCTGATAGGTATAGGTACCATTGCAGCCTTTTTGTACAGCGGGGTCGTGACTTTGTTCCCGCAGTGGATCAGCGGTGCTGGAATAAAGGCAAGTGTGTACTTTGAGTCCATTGGCTTTATTACTTCTTTTATCCTCCTGGGCCTTTTTATGGAAAATCGGGCAAAGGGAAAGACCTCAGACTCGATCAGAAAACTTATGGGACTCAAGAGTCGTGAGGCCACAGTGTTGATTGACGGTCAACCGGTGGTGAAATCCATTGAAGACGTGGTGGTGGGAGATATTTTGATTATCAAACCGGGTGAGAAGATTCCGGTCGATGGTGAAGTGACGGAAGGTATCTCAGCAATTGATGAGTCCATGGTCACTGGTGAGCCCTTGCCCGTCAAAAAGGCCCAGGGTGATCAGTTGATTGGTGGCACGATCAATCAAAAGGGTTCACTGCAGATGGTGGCGAAAAAGGTGGGCAAAGCCACTCTTCTTTACCAAATTATTGTGATGGTGCAAAAGGCACAAAACTCAAAGGCTCCAATACAAAGATACGCGGATAAAATTAGTTCCATTTTTGTGCCTGTGGTATTGCTAATCGCTTTATCGAGCCTTCTCTTGTGGCTGACCTTTGGCCCCTCTCCTAGCCTTACCTATGCCTTAGTCGCCTTTGTTTCTGTTTTGATTATCGCTTGTCCCTGTGCTTTGGGTTTGGCCACGCCGACGGCAATCATGGTGGGCACGGGTCGAGGAGCCGAGAATGGAGTGTTGTTCCGCAATGCCGAGTCGATTGAACAAGCTGAGGGCATCACTGCTGTTATTCTCGACAAGACTGGGACTCTCACCTTGGGGCGACCCGAAGTGGTGAAGGTCTCCTATTTTTCCGAAAACGATCAACTATGGGATATGGTTTTGAGTCTTGAGCACAGTTCCGAACATCCGCTTTCCAAAGCTATTGGTCACTATGCTGAAAGTGAAGGTGGACAAATCCACAAGGTGGATCAGTTTGAATCCCTCACCGGAAAAGGGGTTCGGGGACAAGTGCTGAGTCATGAGGTGTTGATCGGTAATCTACGTTTGATGGATGAGAGCGGAGTTGCTCTCGATGACAAAGCCAAGGGTAAATTGGAGAGATGGTCAGAGGCCGGGAACACCGCCGTCTTTGTGGCAATCAATGGTCATTTGGCAGCAATGTTGGGAATCAAGGACCCGGTGAAGCCGGAATCTGAGGCTGCGGTCAGGACCCTGGAATCCATGGGCATTGAAGTATGGATGGCCACTGGGGACAGCAAGGGCACGGCGATGCGTGTGGCGCGAGAAGTAGGCCTGACCCATGTACTTTCAGAAGTGATGCCCGCAGATAAGCTGGAAAAGGTGAAGGAGCTTCAGTCCCAAGGGCACAAAGTGGCCATGGTCGGAGATGGCATCAATGATTCTCCGGCCCTAGCTCAAGCCGATGTGGGCTTTGCCATGGGCACGGGGACGGATATCGCCATGGAATCAGCCGATGTGACTTTGGTGCGAGGAGAAATTTTGTCCCTTGTTCATGCCCTGCAGGTTTCGCGGGCCACCATGAGAACAGTCCGGCAAAATCTGTTTTTCAGCTTCATCTATAATGGATTAGGGATTCCTTTGGCAGCTGGTTTACTTTATCCTCTTTGGGGTCTCTTGCTGTCACCGGTTGTCGCCTCGATAGCGATGGCCTTAAGTAGTGTGTCCGTCGTGACCAATAGTCTGCGACTGAAGAAGACTTCCATAGGAGTGCATTGATGAGTGAAAAACAGGGAGCATCCCATACGGCTCACCTTCATCGCTTGAAGCGATTGGAAGGGCAGATCCGAGGGATCGCTCGCATGATCGAGGAGCGCCGTTACTGTATGGACATCCTCACCCAACTTAAGGCCGTAAAGTCGGCTTTAGGGGCCTTGGAGGAGAAGATCATCGAGCAACACCTGAATCATTGTGTAAAGCGAGCCCTGGCATCCGACGATAAAAAGGATCAGGACGGCGCTGTGGGAGAAATTATGGAACTTCTCTCCAGTGCTCGCGGTAAGTAGTGAGAATCTAAGGTGACAGACTGTGATTCAAGATGAGACGTATGGTGCCCTTGACATACCCCATGGGGGTATAATAAGATGATACGTGGAGTTGATGAATGATTCGCGCGCGCTTTTTATCAATTTTTGTGATCACTCTGGGGTTTCTGCCTCAGGTTGTTGCCGCGCCCTGTGCTTCAGCCTGCCAGTTCAATGGCCAAGCCAAAAGGATGATGCATTTCACGCCGGCTCAGGTGAAGGCTCAAAAAGCAAATAAGTCAGATGTTGAAGAGGCAAATCTTCCTCCCTGCCATCGTCAGGCTGGAAAGACTAACCAACCTCAAGGCGAACATGCAAAATCCTGTGGACTGGGTGATTGCCTGGTTGTGGACCAAACGACTCCGCCACAGGTGATGTCATTTGGTTCGGGATGGAGCCAGGCTGATGATATTGTAACCCCGTGGCTGTCTTCTTCGCCTCAATTGAATTTTGAATTCTCACAAAGTGTGCGGCTGGTCCTTGCACAAAATGCAGCCCGTCCGCCAAACGTGCCGCTCTATATATCCCACCAAGTCTTTAGGAATTGAAAACTTCCCAAATTTAGCTCGATAAGCTGAACCCCCAGCACAGGCATGAGTCTATGTTGTTGGTCGGTTCAACTAGTTTATGTGCATCAATTTATTTGGGGTTTTCAATGAAACATCTGTTTATAGTTCTGGCATTGGTGCTCGGAGTGACTACTGGGGCCACCGCTCAGGAGTCCCGAACCTTGGATCAAGTTCTGCAATTGGCATTTGCCAATTCAGCAGAACTGGCCGCTGCAGAGAGATCCGTCGCTGCTCAAGAGGCATTGATCGCTTCTCAGTACAGCCTGGAAGATCCGATGGTAGGCGTCTCCAGTCTGGATCGTGGGAATGTAACCAAGTATGGTGTGATCTCTCAGCGGTTACGTTTCCCGGTGAAATACTATCTTCAAGGCAAGGCACAAAGAAGTCGTGCGAGTAGCTCCAGTTCAATGTGGGCGATGAAGAAGTACAGCCTTCGCAAACAAGTAGTGAGTTTGTATTTTTC
Organism: Pseudobdellovibrionaceae bacterium; assembly: GCA_020635075.1. NCBI lineage: Bacteria > Pseudomonadati > Bdellovibrionota > Bdellovibrionia > Bdellovibrionales > Pseudobdellovibrionaceae > Pseudobdellovibrionaceae bacterium. The sequence goes on from JACKAM010000004.1 coordinate 474,360, forward strand.
CATCTTCAGCACGCAAAAGATCATTCAACTGACCAAGGCCAACATGGATGCGGTCCGCGAGTTTGCCCGGGTGGCGGAAAAAAAGTATGCAGCAGGCAGGACATCACAAAGTGACTCAATGAAAGCCCATTTTGAACAGACCCGACTAGAGCTTGATCTTTTGAGATTGCAGCAAAAGGAAAATTCCCTCCAGCAACAGCTGAAAGCTGTTGTTGGTGATCCGGCAATGGGCAGTCTGGATTTGGCAAATTTGGAATTAGCCCCTCCGGTTTTTCAACTCAGCAGGATGGCCGAAGGCGGTGACAGTTCCTCCCACTCCACCTCGCCCGAGTTGCAGGTTCAGGCGGCTCGCCTGGAGGCCGCCAAATGGAAAAGCCAATTGGCGGCTTGGGAATTTGCCCCGGATATTCAGCTTCAGTACCAAACCCGTATCGAGGGTAATCCTCAGGATTCGGAGATCTACTCGATAAGCTTAAGTGTGCCTCTGTTCTTTTGGAAAAAGTCCGCCGAAGCCTCCGCTGCCTCAGCGGAAAAGGCGGCGGAAGAATATAGACTGACAGATGCCACCAATAGGGTCGTCACACGCAGTAAAGATCTACAAGGGCAAGTTCAGCTTGGAGAAAAGACGCTGAAAATCTATCAAACCAGCCTCATTCCCCAGGCCCAAGGGGCATACAATTCATCGCGGGCCTCCTACCGGGCCAACAAGACTTCGTTTTTGGATTTGCTGGACTCTGAGCGATCGCTTTATCAGGTGAAGACGGACTATTACCGGTCTTTGGAGCAATTCGTAGCCAGCCTGGCTGATCTAGAGGCGACCCTTGGCAAAAGCCTTTCTAATTTAGGAGATGTAAAATGATAAAGTTCATCAAACGCCACAGCAGTGGGATATTTCTGGTAATGGTTATGGTTGCCGCCATCTCTCTATTTGGTTGCACCAAAGGAGCTCACGACGGTCACTCCGATAAGCAGAATTCCGAAGGGGACCAGAAAAAGGCAGCCACTTATGTTTGTCCTATGCACCCTCAGATCACTTCAGACAAGCCGGGTACCTGTCCCATTTGTGGTATGGATTTGGTACCGGTTGAGACAGACGAGGGATCAGGTGACCACAGCGGGCACCAACAGAATTCCCCTGCAAAGAAGGTGGATGAAGATGGATGGGAAGATGTTGGCGGGGACGGAGACTCCGAGGCCTCAACGCCAATTGAACCCGCGGGACACACCCACTTCAAACTCAGTTTGGATAAGGAACAAAAAATTGGCGTCAAAACAGACGTGGTCAAAACGAGAAGCCTGTTTAAGTCCATTCGTGCTCCTGGCCGCATTGCCTTTGATCCGGAACTCTACACAGCCCAGAGTGAATACCTTGAGGCAATACGTCAGTGGGCGCGGGTGAAGGACTCCCCCATTGAGGAGGTCAAGAGAAGCACCCGGGAAATGATCAACTCCGCCAAGATTCGTCTCCAGGTACTGGGTTTGTCCGCCGGACAGATTCAGGAACTAGGTCGCAAAGGGAGCCAGTCGGAAGGCCTACTGCTGACGGGCAAAGGGCAGGAAAACTGGATCTACGCCGACGTCTTTGAGGTAGACCTACCTCACATCAAAAAGGATCTCTCCGTAGAAGTGACGGCCAACTTTCTTCAGGGCAAAAAACTCTATGGCAAGGTGGTTTCTGTTGATGAGGTGATCAACGCCAACACCAGAACCGCAAAGGTCAGAATAAAACTCAATGAATCCCACGAGAGCATTCGCCCTGAGTCCTATGTGAATGTCTCAATCATGGCGCCTCTTGGTAAGCACCTCACAGTTCCAGTAGATGCTTTGATGGACACCGGTCGTGAGACCTATGTTTTTATCAGCAAAGGGGAGGGGCGATTTGAACCCAGGGCTGTGGCTCCGATTCGGGAAACCGAGGACTACATTGCCCTGGCCAGTGGAGTGAAAGAGGGAGAGTCTGTCGTCGTGGGCGGCAACTTTATGCTCGACTCCGAATCCCGATTGAAGGCCGTCATTAAGGGAATGGCGTCTGGACAAACTCACAACCACTGATTGGGAGCATTTCCATGTTGATTAAGATTATCGATTTTTGTTCGCGCAATCGAGGGCTCACACTCATGCTGGTGGCATGTGCCTTTGTTGCTGGTTGGATCAGCATGAAAGAGATCCCGATTGATGCGATTCCAGATCTCTCCGACTCTCAAGTCATTGTGTATTCCACTTGGAACGTGAGCCCTGACATCATTGAAGACCAGGTAACTTACCCGATTGTCACGAGCTTATTGGGTGTACCCAAGGTCAAAGATATTCGCGGACTTTCGACCTTTGGCGCTTCCTATGTCTATGTGATCTTCGAGGATGGGACCGATATCTATTGGGCCAGGTCCAGAGTATTGGAGTATTTGTCTAAAATTACGCCTCAGCTACCCAAGTCTGTGCAAACGGAGCTGGGACCTGATGCCACCGGAGTGGGCTGGGTTTATCAATATGCCCTCAAGGACATCTCGGGTAAGCACTCCTTAGCCGATCTACGTTCGTTTCAAGATTGGTTTTTGCGCTATCAGATTCAGTCGGTACCTGGAGTTTCAGAGGTCGCTTCCTTTGGCGGCTTTGAAATGCAGTACCAGGTGCAGATAAATCCCGAATCCCTCCGTGCCTACAATATTCCCCTCAGCCATGTTTCAAAGGCCATTAATGAAGGCAACCGCGAGACGGGAGCCCGAGTGATCGAGTTTTCCGGGACCGAGTATATGGTGAGAGCCAAAGGTTACGCCCGCAGCAAACAAGATATTGAGAACATCGTCATTGGCGTTAATCAGCAAGGAGTTCCCATTTATGTAAAAAATGTCTCGCGGGTGGTGAAGGGGCCTGAAATGCGTCGCGGGGTGGCGGATTTGGACGGCCTCGGGGATGTGGTGGGAGGCATCGTGGTCATGCGGTTTGGCGAAAATGCTAATCGGGTGATCGAGGACGTCAAGAAAAAGATAGCCAGTCTCTCTGGGTCTCTTCCGGAAGGCGTGAAGATTATTGAAACTTATGATCGAAGTGAATTGATTCGAAAAACCGTAGCAACTCTCACTCACGAATTGGCTATCGAGATGATTGTTGTCGCCCTCGTCATTATTCTTTTCCTGCTCCATTTGCCCAGTGCAATGGTACCGATTGTGACTCTGCCAACGGCTGTTGTAGTTAGCTTCATTTTCATGAATCTCATGAACGTCTCGGCCAACATTATGTCCCTTGGGGGCATTGCCATCGCCATTGGAGCCATGGTTGATGCCGCTATCGTCGTCGTCGAAAACTGCCACAAAAAGATGGAGGAGTGGAGGTTAGCAGGAAAAAATGAGCCCCTCGTAGAGGTTTTGATTGGCGCGATTAAGGAAGTCGGTCCGGCCAGCTTTTACTCACTTCTCGTGATCGCCGTATCCTTTCTACCCATTTTTGTTCTTGAAGCTCAGGAAGGACGACTTTTTAAGCCCTTGGCCTACACCAAAACGCTCGCCATGTTGGTGGCCTCAGTGTTGTCCATTACTTTGGTACCGGCCTTGCTGATCATCTTCACCAAAAAGCGCGAGGTTTCCTATGGCCCCTCTTGGTTTCAGCGGGCCTTTAACTTTTTGGCCGCGCCAAATGAGCGATCTGAAGAGGATCATCCAATTAGCAAGTTGTTGTTTCACCTATACGGGCCAGCCGTCGACTGGGTGGTTGAGAAGCGCCGATTGGTAGTCGGAATTGCCGTCGCCTTAATTGCCCTGACGGTGCCGGCCTTCGTTCAGCTTGGATCAGAATTTATGCCGCCACTTAATGAGGGCACAATTCTCTATATGCCGACGACCATGCCCGGGCTTTCGGTTACAGAAGCACAGAAGCTCCTTCAGCAGCAGGACAAGATTCTAAAGAGTTTTCCGGAGGTCTTGACGGTACACGGAAAAGCCGGCAGGGCCGGTACCGCAACCGATCCGGCGCCACTGACAATGATGGAGACTGTGATTGTTCTCAAGGATCAGAGGGAGTGGAGAAAGGTCGATCGCTGGTATTCCTTTTTGCCTGAGTTTCTGACTTTTCCGTTCCAGTGGATCACCCCCAACTACATGAGCTGGGATGAGTTGGTTGGCGAGATGAACAAAAAAATGCAGTTCCCAGGACTGACCAACGCCTGGACCATGCCGATCAAAGGTCGCATCGATATGTTAACCACGGGGATTCGAACTCCCATTGGCATCAAGATCTCTGGAGGTGATCTCAAGAAAATTGAAGAAATCGGCATCAAGCTTGAAGGAATTGTGGGAGGCTTGAGCGGAACCCGCAGCGTTTTCGCTGAGAGGGTGACCGGGGGCTTCTTTTTTGATTTTAATTTTAACCGTGAAGCTCTGGCTCGCCATGGGATCTCCATTCAAAAAGCTCAAGAGACGTTGGCTACTGCCCTTGGGGGAAAAAACGTCACCACGACGGTGGAGGGGCGCGAGCGATACTCGGTCAATGTTCGCTATGCTCGAGCTTTCCGCCAATCGAAAGAGGAGATTCGGCGAATTTTGTTGGATTCCCCAAAGGGTTACCAGATTCCATTGTCAGAAGTGGCGACAATTGAGCTGCTGAACGGTCCTGGCATGATCCGCAATGACAATGGTTTGCTGACGGGCTATGTCTACGTGGATTTAAACACCAGTGATGTGGGTACCTATGTGAAAAGCGCGAAGCGTGCCGTCGCCGAGCAGTTGGATCTTCCCACGGGGTATTCGCTTCACTGGAGTGGCCAGTATGAGAGCATCGCCAGAGTAAAAGAGAAGCTTAAAATGGTCCTGCCAATCACTCTTCTACTCATCATTTTATTTATTTACATGAATACCAAATCAGCCGTGAAGACATCCATTGTTCTCCTCTCCATACCGTTTTCGGCCATTGGTGCCATCTGGTTGCTTTACCTCTTGGACTACAACATGAGTATTGCCGTTTGGGTTGGCCTGATTGCCTTGTTGGGAGTGGATGCGGAGACAGCCATATTTATGCTTCTCTATTTGGACTTGTCCTACGAAAAAAAGAAGAAGGCTGAGGGTATCCGTTCGTTTGCAGATTTGAGTCAGGCCATTCATGAGGGGGCGGTAAAGCGGATTCGCCCGAAAATGATGACGGTATTGACCACATTTATGGCATTGCTTCCCATTTTTCTGGCGAGTTCGGCAAGCAGCGGAGCAGATGTGATGAAGAGGATGGCGGCACCAATGGTGGGAGGAATTTTAACCTCTTTCCTCCTTGAGCTTTTGGTCTACCCAGCGATTTTTGCAATTTGGAAAGAAAAGGAAATTCAGTTAATTTTAAATACAAAGGAGAAGCAATGAAAACTGTAATAGTGGCTTTTGCCCTGTTGTTCGTGGTGTCAGCAAGTGGGGCCGATGAAAAGCATGACCACAGCAAGATGAAAGGTCATGAAGGCCATCATGTTGACAGCGCGGGGGAGACCAGTTTGTCTGGAGAACTGATTGGGCTCACCTGCTACATCAAACACGGGACTTCGGGGAAGTCTCACACCGACTGTGCCAAGGATTGTGCCCAAAAAGGTTTACCCATTGGCCTTAAAACCAAGGATGGTCTTTACCAGATCTCCGGAGAGGGCCATTCGACCCTTGTGGAGGCGTACAAGCCCTTGCTCAAATATCTGCAAGGTAAAGTGGACGTAAAAGGCAAGGTCTTCGAAAAGGACGGCATAAAGATGTTGGTGATTTCCAAAATCAAGAACGGGTAGAGCGCATAGAACCAAAGTGGGCCGCCTAATGGGCGTCCCGCTTTGAAACAGCATTGGTCATCCGACCGATCTGTGCGACTCAACTCAAGCCACTGTCCCAGTATTTTGGCCCGCGCTTAAACTCGACTGGACTTTGATCCGATATGTCTGAGATAGGCGTGAGGTTTCCTGTGGTTAGGTGTTCGGACATAAGTCTGGGCTCAAATTTTTTGCAGTCCAATTGGTGTTTTCGATTTTTCGGAATCGCGACCGTGCTGTTTGCGATTTTTGTTCCGCCCCGGAGTCTTGCGGAGCAAGTGGGGGCAATGGGTGAGAACCTCTTTGGTTCAAAAGCCCTGACCCACAAGGGTGAGACTTTCAAGTCCTATCTTATTCGTCTTTTGCCTCGCGAATCCGTGAATCGAAGAAAAATTGAAACCTACGCCCGTGACCTCGGAATCAGGTGGGCCCCCGAAAGCATTGTCCGCACAAATACGGATTCTTACTCCGTCCAGTGGCAGCTTGGTTTTCCTGATAGTGAAGACCAGAACAAAGGTTATGAGGATCGGATCAAGATTGTGGATTTGAATTCAGGTGAGTTTTTGGTCAATGACAAGCCATTTCACATTAGACCGCTGAGTGGAGTCTTGCGGGACCTGGAGCTGATTGAAGGTTTGTTGACTCCGGCAAGATCCTCTTTAATCGGCGATGTGTGGTTAAGCCGCGATCAAAGACAGGAACCCTGGCCGAGGGAGAAAGGATCAGTTCACCTTTTAACCCTGATGTATGGTCTCTACTTCTCACAGCCACAGGCCCGGTGTGCGACAGCTAAGATGGCCCTTGCTCACGCCATGATTGGGGCGGACGCAGAACTTCATGAGATTCCTCGCTGCGATACCTCAGGAATCGAAGTCGTAATCAAGGAGAATCGCATGGGCTCCTGGTTGCGGCTCCTGTGGAAGGAGGGTTCTGAGGAGACTATGGCGGCTGAGGAGGTCAGGAGCGATGGTCGCAAAGGGAGAAAGATTCAATACGAGTTCAATTCTCTTGGGCTATCTCGAATGTCCGTAAGCCACCCCGATGGCAATCGTGAGGTCTTTTCGACCGAATTTGGTTCTCCGTCTTTAGTCTCTCCCCAGATGCTGTTGGAGTTTCGTCGGCGCTATGTTCTGATCGAAAGAGTTCGCAATTCTGGAGCGGACTGGGGATTTACTTGTAACAGCGGATGCCAAAAGGACATCGTTGCGGCGTTGGCCGATAGGCCCATCAAAAAAGTGGCCAAGAAAAGAGGCAAGAAATTACGACCTCGCCGCCTTCCTGCGTCCAAATCCAAGTAAAATATCGATTACTGTTTCTTCTCTGTGGAGGCGGGAGTGCGTTTAAAGTTGGCATTGGAATCCGTATCGACCTGATCGAGATAGTTGCCATCATTGGAATCTGTGTTAACAAACGCTGTCGGATTGGTCCCGCCAGACGTGGGTGTCGCGGAGTAGGTGCGGGCATACGCCGAAATTGAAGAGCTGCTACTGCCGGTACCAGAGCCAGAGGAATATCCCGTACCGGAACTTCCATTGCCAGCGTTAATTCGACATTGAGGATTGTTAGAGAGTTGAGCATGCATGCGATTAATCTGTCCAGTGAGTTCCTGATTGCGCTTGCGGGCGGTCTCAAGCTCCTCTTCCATAGTTGCCACCCGCTGTTTTTCAGCCTCTTCGGCCTGCTTTTTGGATTGCTCAGCTCTTTCCTCTTGGGTGATCTCCCATTTAGTTTTTACCGCCTTGTCCATGCGCATGTTAACCAGGTCAGCGTTTAGAGAACTGAAGGTTTTAGCATGATCGTTTCCCCGCCCGTCCTTCCAGGTGCACTTGATGCCGCCATTGTGATCGCGGCAGTCCGTTTGCTGATCGGCGGTCAAAAGCATGAACTGGACAATTTCCGTGCGAGCATTGTTAGCGAGGCCGCTCTTCCCCATATACCGTTGGTAGTGGTAAATGTCCTGATGAAGGGCCTTATAGGTCGACATTTCATTTTGTGGCAAACAGCTGTTTGCTCCAAGGCGAAAGGTCTCAGTTCCTCGGTCGTCATTGTAATTGTAGTAGGTGTTGTCTTGATGAACTCGAAAGTTATTGCCCAAATAGCTACTGCATTGGATCTGTGCCTGCATTGTGCCGTTGTTGGCGTCAGCTTTTTGGGCGAGAGCTGTAAAGAATCCAACCAGAATGACCAAAACAAGAGTGCGTTCCATCCACCCCTCCTCAACTCTATCATCTATGTGCAAGCTGAGGACCTAACTCATACAAAATACAGAGGATTCCACTGCCAAAAACTTTTCACCTGTCGAGTTACTAGTGAATTCTTAGCAAGAGTGCGATCTCAAATTGAGACGGTGGCCTCTAGGCGAAAATCAAGAGACCGACGGAGAGGATGAGTCCGCTGAACAACAAGGCCATCAGGCAGTAACCCATGATGTCGCGAATTTTCAAGCCCGCAATGGCGAGAAGGGGGAGGGCCCAAAAGGGTTGAGCCAGGTTAGTCCACGAGTCACCCCAGGCAACGGCCATGGCCGTTAAAGGTATGTCGGCTCCGAGCTGTTGAGCTGCCGGTATAACGACAGGGGCCTGCACGGCCCATTGTCCACCACCAGAGGGGACAAAGAAATTCACCAGTCCGGCACTAAAGAAGGTCAACAGAGGAAGAGTCTTGGCGTTGGCCACATTAACGAATACCTGAGACATGGAGTCCGCCAATCCCGATTTGACCATAACCCCCATGATTCCAGCATATAGGGGATACTGAATAAGTATGGGCCCGGTTTTTTTAGCACCCTCAAGGGCTGCCACTAAGAATCGCCGCGGCCTCCAATGAAGGAGAAGGCCAATAAAGAAAAACAGAAAGTTGATACGATTGAGATCAAGTGCAAACTCTCCCCTGAGGACCTGCTGCATAAGGAAGCCAAGGCCCATAGCGGCAAGCACAATAGTGACAACCGGGCTATCATCCAAGCGGTCCGCGAAGGTCTCAGCCACTCTGTCTTGTTCTTCCGGTTCATTGGTGAACAAAAATGTCTGGGGATCTTCAGGTTTAGCCATCAATGAATTCAAAAGAGGAAGTAGGACAAACAAAGAAGCCAAGACCACAAGATTAAAGGGTGAAAACAAGGTATCACTCAAGGGAATGATCCTTCCTCCCATCAAGTCCTCAGTAAAATTACCCTTTGTGTTCAGTAACAAGGGAATAGAGCCAGACAAACCTCCATGCCAGAGTAAAAACCCGCTGTAGGAGGAGGCCACTAACAGGCGAAAGTTGATGCCTGGATGGGCTTTTGCCAACTCAATGGCAAAGAAAGCTCCGACAACCAATCCCAATCCCCAATTGAGCCACGAGGCAATGCCTGCGACAAATGTGGCCAGAGCAATTGCCATAACTGGCGATCTTACGGACTGGGCCAAGCGGTGGAGAAGCCATTGAACGGGTTTTGAAGTGGCCATGACATATCCTCCGAGAAGAATCATGGCCATCTGTAAAGTAAAGGTGATCAGATTCCAAAAGCCACTTCCCCACTGATGAAGGACCTCACCGGTGGAGTGGGGAGTGGTGAGGCTGGCAAGAATAATGACGATGGCGGACAGGGCTATGGCGATGACAAAGGGATCAGGAGTGTACTGGCGCATGATTCGGTCAAAGAAGTTGGCCATCTTTTGCAGCATGAGATTTGCTCCTTCAGGTCGGTTTCAGCCCCATACTATGCTTGTTCATTTCCATAGGTAAAGCATTTGCGCCATCGGGCAGGCTAAAGTTGACTTAGGACGTCGAATTGCCCTTAATGATGGAATCGGGGAGGCAACATGAATTCAGCAGTCGTCGCCGTTTCGGTGTTGGTGGCATTCGTATTTGGCTACCGATTTTACAGCAAATACTTGATCGAGCGCGTTTTCAAATTAGATGAGGAGAGTGGCCCCACTCCAGCCGTGGAATTGGATGATGGAGTGGATTTTGTTCCCACCAGCAAGGAAGTGCTTTTTGGGCACCACTATTCCTCCATTGCAGGTGCTGCCCCCATTGTTGGTCCGGCTGTTGCTGTCATTTGGGGGTGGGTGCCTGCGATCATTTGGGTCACGCTTGGTACCATTTTTATGGGTGCAGTTCACGATTTAGGAACTTTGATTTTGTCAATGCGCTACAAAGGGCATTCAATTGGTCAATTGGCGAGTGGAATCATTGGCAAGCGCGCGAGAAATTTGTTTTTGTTGGTCATATTTTTTCTGGTTTGGTTGGTGATCGCGGTCTTTGCTCTAGTGATCGCCAATCTCTTTGTCAGTTACCCCACGACTGTATTGCCAATTAATTTTGAGATTATTGTCGCACTTCTCATTGGTTGGTGGATACGCAAAAAACAAGGTAAACTGTTGTGGCCCTCCTTGCTGGCACTAGTCAGTCTTTATCTTATGGTTTGGGTGGGGACAAAGGTGCCAATATCGATTGAGCCTTGGTTTGGCGAATATCAAACAATGGCCTGGATCGTTTTTCTACTGATTTACAGTTACGTCGCCAGTATCCTGCCGGTTTGGCTTCTGCTACAGCCCCGGGATTACATTAACAGCCATCAGCTGATCGTGGGCTTGGCTCTGATCATCACCGGACTCATTATCGTGCATCCGCCGATTGTGGCACCGGCATTTAATTTTGCTCCCGAAGGAGCACCTAATTGGTTTCCTTTCTTGTTTATTACCATTGCCTGTGGAGCAGTGAGTGGCTTTCATGGCTTGGTCAGTAGCGGAACCACCAGCAAACAAGTAGCTTGTTGGAAGGATGTCCGCCCGATCGGCTATGGAGGCATGCTCGGAGAAGGAGTTCTGGCTCTGTTGGCCACGCTTGCCGCAACTACTGGATTCAAAAGCATAGAAGGATGGCACAACCACTATGCAAATTGGCAGGGAGCAAAAGGGCTATACTCGGCAATTAGTGCCTTTGTTGGAGGTTCCAGCCAGTTCATCGTTGGCCTAGGCTTGTCTGAAGAGTTTGCAGCCACCTTGATTGGTGTTCTTATTGTCAGTTTTGCGGCAACAAGCCTGGATACCGCCGCGAGGATTCAGCGCTATGTGATCTCCGAGTTAGGGGAGAACTGGAATCTCCCAATTCTTAAGAATCGCTTTACTGGAGCAACGATCGCGATCGGTTCAGCCTTTTTCCTAATGCTGGTTCAGGCTGGAGGAAAAGGAGGATTGATTCTTTGGCCATTGTTTGGGGCAGCTAATCAAATGTTGGCGGCCTTGTCTTTAATAGTCATCACTCTCTACCTTTTGGAGAAGGGCAAGAGGGCCTGGGCCTATCTAATACCGGCTGTGTTCCTCATGGTGATTACTGTCCTTGGTTTGGGTATTGGCATCCATGGTTTTTTTCAAAGCGACAACTATCTGCTGACGGGACTTTCCAGCACCCTCCTCCTTCTCGAGCTCTGGATCGTGGCTGAGGGCTGGGCGGCTCTTAAGCGGGTGAGGGCGGGTCAGAGGGCCTGAGATTGTGATTCCTCCCCACCCCTGAAAAAATTCCCTGACGAATTTTGGCTTCAGTTCAAGTTACATTCCTGAATTCAGCCAGTTGCGATGGCACCCTCCTTGCTCACAGGGACCTCTCATAAAGTGCTTGGCATCTATCTAGGAACGGAGAAGTAAAATGAGAAGATTTTTGGTCGGCTTCGGCATCGCCGTGGCATTGGTGTCTTTTATTCCCACCTCCTTGGCATTGACGGCGGAGGAAGAAGAGAAGGCGGCAGGCGTGGTAAGGGGTCTCTTTCAGGGTGCGATTGAATTGAGCACCATGCCTCATAACCAGGCTCGTTGGGATAAGCAGTTTGCTCTTTTTGGCAAACATCTTTACCTTACTCACTCAAAGAATGGACCCAATGTTTTTGGCAAAGATTGGGACTTGGCAACACAAGAGGACAAGGACTTCTTTAACCGAGTGACGGCTCTCTACATTTCGGAGTCGGCCTTGGTCCGTGGAATAGCCAAGTCGTTGGACGCCCTTAAGGGTGATCTCTACGAATATGCCGACTATTTGAAACTCAACAAGAAGGTTGTTGAGGGGTGGATTGCTGATCCGACCTCTATTCCGCTTCGCGCTGAAAAACTGGAACCTGTTGGAAATGATGGCAGGGAAGTAGTCCGGTTTCGCTTCGTTGCCTTGCCTGATCTTGTCGACCGTGTTCGAGAAGGAAAATTGCGGGAGCTGGGTGACGATGAGCTGAAGGAAATGGTATTTTACATCAAGGTTGTGCAAAACCCGAAAAATCCGGATGACTATCGTATTGTGGAAATCTATCAGCCTGAGCAAAATGTCTTGATTCACAGCACGAGAAATGCCTTCCAGTTTACTCACCTCGTATTCTCTTTCACTAACCCTGATGGGCAGTTTCGCTCAGTCCTCAAAAATAGGAAAGAGTTCCGCCAGAGCGGTGAAGTCTTGACTAAGGTGCGGCTGTTTTCTAATTGGTTGTGGAGCGAATACCAAAGGCGTTTCACAAAGGATTAAGAATCCATGAGAATTGGCATTTTGACCGGGGGAGGAGATGCTCCCGGTCTGAACGGAATCATCGAAGCTGTCAGCAAAAGTCTTCTTAACTTTGGCCACGAGGTCATCGGCATTTGTGATGGCTTCGAAGGTGTTTTCGAAGGACGCTTTAAAGAAATCGACGCCCAGGTTGTCAATGGCATTCATGCCCATGCAGGTACCTTCCTTGGTACATCTAATCGCTGTGGAACAGAAGGCCGAGAAGAAGAATTCCTAGCAAAATACAGAGAGCTCGCCCTGGATGGCTTGGTCGTCGCTGGAGGTGACGGTACCTTCGCTGGCCTCCACGTCTTTAAGGATCAGATTCGCCTGATGGGTGTGCCCAAAACCATCGACAATGACCTGGCAGGAACTGACATCACTTTCGGCTATGATACGGCTTGCTCAGTGGTGGCCGAGGCAGTGGACGCTTTGCGGGCCACGGCGGATGCTCATCGACGCATTATTGTGATCGAAGCCATGGGGCGGACAGCCGGTTGGATTGCTTTGGGTGGTGGCATGGCCTCATATGCCGATGTGATCTTGATACCAGAGAGACCCTTCGATCGCCATGCCTTGTTGAACTTTGTTAATTCTCGCCATGAATCCGGTCAGCGCGGTCTCATTTGCGTGGTCTCCGAGGGAGCTGCAGCGAAGGGTGAACATCCAACTGTAGCTTTTAAAGTCGAAGGTGCTCCACAAGAGGAGCGTCTTGGTGGGATCGCCCAGTCTATTGCAAAGTGGCTTGAAATCGAAACCGGATGGGAAGGCCGTCATGTAGTCTTGGGTCATTTGCAGCGAAGCAAGTCGCCGACCACAACCGACCGATTTCTCACTCTTGCCATGGGAGTGAAGGTGGCTCAGCTTGTCCATCAGGGAAAGTGGGGGAATGCAGCTGTTTACCGAGATGGTCTGGTCCAGGCCGCACCTCTTACGGATTTTATGCAGCCACCCCGTTTGATTGACTCTGATCACCGCTGGGTACAAATGGCCCAGGCCGTGGGAATCTTTATTTAGCCCTTCGATAGGCAAAAGTGCTTTGTCTTTTGCCACCAAACCCAGAAGTCTTTTCAAGTTGAAAACCTTTGGCTGTGAGTGCTCGCTTTAGTGCTCCTTTGGCGGCATAGGTGGAAAAGGCACAGGACTCAGCTGCCACTAATTCTAAAAATCGATGGAGATTAGTTTCGGTCCATAGGTCAGGAGATGTGTTAGAGGAGAAGGCATCATACAAAATGGCGTGACAGGTGAACGCTACCTGAGTGTCCGGGAGAAATGATTCCTCAACCATCCATGATCCCTCATCAAGCTTTGTTCGAAGGTTTTGTCGAAACTGGAAGGGTTGAGAGAGATCGAGCTTCTCAGTTAGACCGTCAAGGATCTGGTCATAGATGGCATAAAGTCGACGGTGGTTCTCGTTTGCTGGCGGTTGCTCAGTTACCCAATTTAAAAAGGCCTGGCGTAACAAGGGGACCGATTCAAAACTCACCAACTTCCATTCGCTCTGGCCGTGGAGAAGGCAGAGGGCACTAACCATCAGCTCATTATAGCCCAGCCCCAGCCCCATGGAGAAAAAGCGGATTTCAGGGAGTATCCATCCCAGGGCCATCTCAATCGGAAGTCGATAAATATACAGGGTTTCCGACAGTGCTCCTCTAAGGTTGTGCATGGACTCGCCAAAGCCATTGGGGCCTGCCAGGCGGAGGGTGGGGCTGCCATCTGCAGTGATTTCGATTTGAAAGGTTTCCTGAGGTGAATCCATTGCCAAGTCCTGTCCTTTTGACTATGACCCTCTTATGTCAAATCCCCATGACTGGCAAGGGCTGCCCTACAATGCGATCAGCTGTTTTTACCGAAAGACTTTCGGTCAGCGGGTTTACAAGATCCCGGTGAGTGTGGCCGAAACCTGCCCCAACCGGGAGGGCATTCGCGGTATGAAGACTTGTATATTTTGCGATCAATGGGGGTCTGCGGCCTTTCCTGAATATCGTGAAGACAGCCTTCGCCAGCAAATTGAGCAGACCCGCGAGCGAATTCGCCGTCGCTTCAATGGGAATTCGTTTTTGGTTTACTTTCAGTCCTACACCACCACCTTTGGGCGAGCCTCGCTGTTGCGCGAACAGTTCGCCGTGTCACTGAGTTATCCGGAAATCAAAGGTGTGGTGGTTGGCACTCGCCCGGATTGTCTATCCTCCGCAATGCTCGATTTGTGGAAGGACACCACGGAGGCCGGTCACTTTGTAGGAGTTGAATTGGGAGTTCAGAGTTTTGATGACAGTCAGCTTGAGTGGATGCGAAGAGGCCACGATACAAAGAAGTCGATCGAAGCGATCTTCAAAATTAGAGAAAAAGCACCACTGGTGAACTTGGGCATCCATCTCATGTTTGGTCTTCCTGGTGAGTCTGATTCTTCAATTGTCGAGACAGCCCAAAGGGTTAATTCCTTGCCTCTCGACAATGTGAAGCTGCATAACCTCCATGTTTTGAAGAACACCCCCCTGGCTGACCAATACGCCGAAGGCTCCTTTGTGCCCATTTCCCGCGAGGACTACATTCGTAGGGTTGTGTTATTTCTTGAAAACCTGCGTCCGGACATTGCTGTTCATCGCCTAGCGGCAGTCTCCAGTCGGCATGACGAGCTAGTGGCTCCCAGGTGGGCGTCCAGTAAAATGGAAACCTACCAGTTGACCTTGGATGAGTTTGGCCTTCAGGGAACCTTTCAGGGGAGGCTTTACAAGTCCCGTCCAAAGTTGAGTCCGGACTCTGGTCCTTGGACTTAATTGAGGTTAAGGCCATCTTAAGCCAATTCTATTTTCCCCATGATATAGATAAAATTAATGCGTGGGATTTGATGATTTCCGCGATAACGCGGTTCAGTTTTTTAAGAAGTTCTTTCGCATTGGTGAGCTGGAAGATCCCAATCACCAAAAGCGTGAGATTTTGCTTTTGAGTAATGCCAGAGGTGGAAATATCTCCGGTGTTGTCATGGCCTTGGATACAGGTGCCAATCCCAATGCCCAAGAGCCAGAGACTGGCAAAACGGCACTTCATTACGCCGTTGAAAAAAATATGCTGCCATTGGTGGAGATTCTTCGCGACCGAGGAGCGAGGGGGGACATCTGTGACACCCTCACGGGATCAACGCCGTTGATGATTGCAACTGAAAACAACTACCAGCGAATCATCAAGGCTCTCATCGCTGGCGAACACAATGGCATCAACATCAAGGACAGAGAGGGCAGAAGTATTATCAACATGGCTCTTGCAATCGGCAAGGACAAGGTTGCTAATTACTTCGTTGATATGGGTGCGGACGCTCAAGCTTCGGTAAAATGGGCTCTCGAAAATGATTCTGAACCGCAGTTGATGTGGCTCATTAAACATGGGGCGACCCCTGACGTATTGGATGGCAAAGGCTATTCACCGCTTATGCGGGCAGTAATCGAGCGCAATTTGGAGGAAGTGAACAAGTGGCTCTCACGCGGCGCCAACCCGAATTGGACCGAGGGCGGTGGAGAACTAGTGGCAAATCGGGGAAAGACTCCTTTGATGGTGGCCGTGCAACAAAAGGATGAGCACATCGCTCGCATTTTGATTCTTCAACCTGGTATCGATCTTAATGTGACTGACTTGGCCGGAGAAACGGCCTTGATGAAGGCGGTGAGGCTCTTGTTAAATGAGACCTGTCAGCTTCTGGTGGAGAGGGGAGCGGATCATACTCTTGTCAGTAATGACGGAATGAACTTGCTTATTGCGGCTTGCCAAACCAACGAAGTGGAGGTGGTGAAGGCGGTTTGGGAATTGGGTGGATTAAATGCTAACCAGGCCACCAATAACGGCTGGACGCCTCTCATGTTTGCCGCTAACCACGGAAACGTCAAAATGGTGGAGTTTCTCCTCGGCAATGGGTCTGAGCCCAGCTTTCGTTCACCGACTCTTAAGATCACCGCCTTGGATTTGGCCCGCAAAACCATGGCCTCAAGCACTCGCGACAATCCTCATCTCAAAAAGAATTTTGAATACATTATTGAACTACTGGTTAGTGCCACAACGGCCGCCTAGTCTGAGCGCCCGCTCATTCTTTCTTGCAAGTGACAGGAGAGAATCTCGATTTCCTCCTGGGGACGAATTTCGTTGCCTTTGGTGATAGATTTTCCAGAAAGGCGAACCAATGCTCCACGTGGGATAATCGGCGCTTTTCCTTCTTTTTTCAGCCAGGCTAAAAATTCTCGCTTCGGTCCGCGACAGGCCGCCTGTCGGGTCTTGCCCTTTTCTTTCTGGGTATCACCAATGACTCGACAGAGTCCTTGATGAGCAACGGGTTTTTCACGACTGGCTAGTAAATACGAAAAGGTGAGGCTGCGATTATCCAAAGGCAGATGCTGTTCAAGCCTCATCATCCAATCGGGACGCTCAATGAGAATTCGATCATGGCACCAATCTTGTTTTGATTGGGTAAGTAGTGGGCAGGCCTCCTGGTGAGGACATGGGCCCCACAGAGAGTACCCCTTGTCGATGAGCTTATGCCTCACCTCCATCAACTGCCGGCCCCTATGGCGGGTCGAAGGTTCGACAATCAAAACATGGGAGTAGGAGAAAAGAGAATCCGGAAATGAATCGAGTTCATTAAGGGAATAACTCATCAAGGCCAAGGATTTCTCGCTCTGGGAAAGGGGTAGTTCGCGCCCCTCCATCACACAAAACGGAATATTTGTTTGCCTCGAATCGGCCCAGGATTGGTGCTCGGATCGGGCCAAGGGAGAGGATTCAATAGAGACAAATTCCGTCGGTTGAGTTGCCGGTTCCAACAATTCCCAAACCAGGTGGCCCGTGCCTGGACCGGAGCCAAAGTCCACAATCCGCTCGACCTTATCAAAGAATCCCAATCGTCGCCCTTCTTCGACCACCGCCCGCAGGCGCAACCAATTGAGGGGCAAAAAGTAGGCCCAGTAGGCGGCCCGGTGGGAGGATTCCCTCCAAATTAAATCGCTTCCGCCTTTCGTGTTATAGAGATCACTCAAAGCAATCACCGCCTCCGCTAAGGGCACGGGGCGATCAAGTCGGTAGCCTGTGGCCTCAAGGCGGGAGCGCATGAGCTCAATGAGGGGTTCAGGAATAGTAAAGCGGGGTAGATTTCGTAACTTCATCTGAGAGGGGAATATGACACGTAAAATCGAAGCCGTCTACCTTGACTCACCTATACCCCTAGGGCAAGACTGGCTCAGTGAGAAAGGTTATCAATGGAATCCCCGTCTGAAATTGAGCTCCACGACAAGATCATTCAAGTATGTCAGCGCCTGTACAATCGCAATATGTTAGCGGCGGGTGATGGGAATGTGAGCTATCGGGTGTCTGACGAACACATCATCATGACTCCTTCGGGGCGTGCAAAGGCTTTTTTGAAGCGGGAGGAAATGACGGCCGTTGATTTGGCGGGTGAGGTATTGTCGGGTAAGCCGTCCAACGAAATGCTCATGCATTTGGAGATCTATCGCCAATGTCCCAAAGCCAAAGCTGTTGTTCACGCCCACCCACCTCATGCGGTGGCTTGGTCAGTGGCCAGGCCTGACTTGGCAGAATTGCCAGCAACAGCCCTGGCCGAAGTCATCCTCACCACCGGCGGTATTCCCATTGTTCCTTACGCTCGGCCGGGAACCAGTGCTATGGGTGAAGTACTTAGACCCTATCTTCCCGATCACCGGCTCATGGTATTGAGTCGACACGGGGGACTGAGTTGGGGAGAAGATTTGGATGAGGCGGTGAATGGAATGGAGCGCCTGGAACATTCCGCTCAGATGTTGGCCATTGCCCAGGGCCTCGGAGGTCTGACCTCTTTGCCGGAAGATGAGGTTCGCCAACTAAAAGAATTGCGCAAACAAATTGGAGAGAGGCTGTTATGAAAGATATGCACTCCTTGGGATTAAGAATTCAATCAGGATTGTTACAGGTTCTTGATCAACAAAAACTCCCAAATGAAGAAGTTTGGGTCACCTGCCAGAATCCAGACGACATGGTCGAGTGCATTCGTCATCTTAAAGTCAGAGGTGCTCCCCTCATTGGAGTTTCTGCGGCGCTTAGCCTGGCCCAATTTGCTGAAATGGGGGCTGACGAGAAGGATTTCATGCGGGCGGCCGCTCAACTTAGAGATTCGCGTCCCACGGCCGTTAATCTTATGGCTGCGGTAGATCGAATGACCAGCTTTGTAAAGGGAAACTACAGTGCTCAGTCGGTTTTGGAATTGGCAGAGACGATCTTTAACGAGGATGTAGATCTGTGTGCCGGCATCGCCAGAAGTGGCGAAGCCGTCCTTGTGGACGGGGACTCGGTACTTACCCACTGCAACACTGGCGGTTTGGCCACGGCAGGGGTGGGGACTGCGTTGGGAGTCATCCGTCAGGCTCATGAGGCGGGAAAGAAGATTCATGTGTACGTGGATGAAACCAGACCCTTGCTGCAGGGTGGACGCCTGACCACCTATGAGCTGTCCAAGCTGGGGATTCCCTACACTCTCATTTGTGACAACATGGCGGCCTCATTGATGGCAGCAGGCAAAATCCAAAAGGCCATTGTTGGTGCTGATCGGATCGCTCTGAATGGAGACTTTGCTAATAAGGTAGGAACTTACGGTGTGGCGGTGCTGTGCCATCACCACAACATCCCTTTTTATGTGGCAGCCCCTTACACGACCGTGGATTTTGAGTGTCAGACCGGAGCAGGGATTCCTATTGAGGAACGCAAACCTGAAGAAGTGAGGGGCGTATCAGGGGCCTTTGGCTCTGTTGACTGGGCAGCTCAGGGCTGTCAGGTTTTCAACCCAGCCTTTGATGTGACACCAGCTAAGATTGTAACGGGTTGGATTTTGGATAAGGGATTATTTGGTCCCGAGGATATCGCACAGGGCGTTTTGGCGAAATTGAATCGATAAGAGAGGGAGAGAGAATCATGTGGGCAATAATTGGTGGATCTGGTTTCGAAAAGTTTGATGGCTTCAAGGCAATTGGCGATGTAGATAGAGAAACCCCCTTCGGCCTTGCCAGCTCGGGAATCAAGAGAGTACAGCTAGGAAGTCACGAATGTCTTTTTGTCTCTCGCCATGGGAGCCATCACGAGCTGTTGCCAAGTGAAGTTAACTTTCGCGCCAATATTTTTGCTCTCAAGCGGGCAGGGGCCAAGGCGATCGTGAGCTTTTCCGCAATTGGCAGCCTCCGTCAGGAGTACAAGCCGGGAGATATGGTTATTCCGGTTCAGTACATGGATCGCACCAAAGGGGTTCGCGCCCATACATTTTGTGGAGACGGCATTGTAGGGCACGTTTCCTTGGCGAAACCGATCTGCCAAAGCATGGCCAATAAAGCAATGGAGCTGACAAACGGTGTCTCCTTCGACCGTCATATAGGGCAGACATATGTGTGCATCGAAGGCCCCTTCTTTTCCACTAAAGCTGAATCCAATTGGTACCGCTCGATGGGCGCTGATATCATCGGCATGACTCATTGTCCGGAAGTGGGGCTAGCTCGTGAGGCTGGTCTTCCCTACTTACCCTGTTGCTTCGTGACCGATTACGACTGTTGGGACGACAGCATTCCTCACGTTACTTTGGAAGAAGTGATTCAAACTATGAGGCAAAATAACAGTAAGGCCTTTGAGGTTGCTGAGAAGGTTTTGGCCTCTGGAAGTAGCCTGTATGAGGGCTGCGACTGTGCCGAGCAGGGCTTGCGAATGGGTCTTATGACACCTAAAGAGGCCATTCCTTCAGACAAGATGCAGTGGCTTGAGGTCCTCCTCTAACCAAGAGGAGGCATCTGTTTACTTCTCTGACAGCTGTATAAATAGCTGGGAATACGTCAATTTTTTGGCCCTGATGCCAGAAGAAAAAGTGTCTCATTTTGAGATTCAGGCTGAGTGCCTCTTTTTGTTTCCAACCGTCGTGGTAGGATAAGACCATCATTATTGGTTGGCTGGAAAAGAAGAATAATTTGGGTTGAGTGGTCCTGCCTCTTTCACTATTCGGGTTCGTTGTCACACGTAAACATTGAGTGAAATTCTCACGTACTGTTGATTCGTTGCAGGCGAACTGGCCTCTTTCCTTTGTGGAATTTAGAGGTGAATAATTGAAAAAACTGACGATGTCGCGCAAGACAAAGTGGGCCATTGGGTTAAAAGCTGCCATAGCTTTGGTGATCTTGATTGTATCCTTTCAGCAGTGCTCGGATGTGCACCTAAAGGGCGCGGAGGACTTGCAGTCCTTTGAAAGCCGAGGATTCCCCTTTCGTCTGCAGCCCCCGACGGAGTTTCCTTCCCATCATCGCTATGTGATTTTGGTCGATATGTCTAACTCCATGGTATCGGGACCCTGTCCCTTTGATGTGGGTAATGATCCCAGATTTCATACCGACAGCCCACACTATCAGTGGGACCCTAACAAGCCTGATCCGCGGGCTGATCGCAATGATGGTCGGACCATCGCGCGCGACTGCCAAGTGGATGCGAGCCTGCCAATCCAAAAGGGGGCCGAGTTAGCCCCGCTCCCTGATTTGTTTGCCTCGCCCCCAATTCAGTACTCCACTTATCGTGGCAATGACTTTGCTGGAGACCGACTGGCTGCCCTTCGCACCTGGATGGATCAATTGCGGAATAATCTCCCTGATCAGGTCAAGGAACGCTCCAGGGTAATGATTGTTCCGGTTTCGGGGGGGATTTCTCAGACCAAGCTGTTTGAGCGCTTTCCCATGCAGATGAAGTTCTACACCCTGACGGACCCCATTTTGGAAAGTGCTCTGGTGGAGTTGGAGACCATTCACTCGTCCGACTACCTGCAGGTCCAGAGCCCGAGTATCCTGCGTTGGTTTAACACCATCATGGGAACCACGGCCCCGGGCGATATCATGAACGATCTTTATCGTACCATTCGCGATGACATGAGAATGCTTAACGACCTGGGGCAGCTCACTTATAGCGCCTACAATATGTATTACTTTGGTGACGGGCTAGTGAAGCCCGTCAAAAAGAATATCGAAGATGTGCTCAAGATTCACCCACGCTGTAATGCCTGTAGTGGCGATTTCGACAGCTGCACCGGTGTTTGTACTGAACTAAGAAACGACATGGAGCTCATGTGGGGTCAGCACAACCTGAACTCCGAGGAGAGCTTGGATTTTAGGATTTCCCTGATTCAGGCCCTTCCCAAATATTATGGGGGAGGGAAAGTCAAAATTGGCTTTATTGAGACCCACCCGGAGCGCATCGATGCCGTCCATCCGGCGGCCACCATGTTCGATAAGCTCATCGACCTGGCCCTACAGAGGAAGGACCGAATTCGCCGTTACTTTATCAATAGTCCTCGCCCTCCCTTTGATCTTGCCGCCCAATCTCAGGAGCTAACGACTTTTAAGCTGACACACCTTTATGTTCTTAATCCCAACGTGAGGGTTAGTTTGGACAACAAATTGCTGGTGGATTCTGACGGTGACGGTCTTTTTGATGTGGACGAAGCCAAGTACGGAACAAGTCCCACCAATGCTCGCACCAATGGGGCCTGTTTGGATAGCTTATCCACAAACCCACTTTTTTCTGAACAGTGTGCTTTGTTTGCTCAAGGAGATGCCTGCAATACGAAGTTGGACATTGACTCGGACTCTCTCAACGAGTGCGAGGAAATGGTTTTAGGCACGGATGATTTTGATTTCGACACCGATGGAGACTCCATCCCCGACAGTTTGGAATGGATCTATGGGTTTAATCCTAACAGCAATGACCTGGAAGTAGACACCAACGGAGATGGCTACCCCAATTTAATCAACTTCGCCGCAGGGTTATCTCCGACTCATCACCTGAAGGAAGTGAACCCCACATGGCTGACTCGATATTCGGTCGATTTGATTGATTATGAAGAGATCAACGATCCATCTGTGGGTCGGGTGTTGGTGGACCGCCACCAGGTCATGCTTAACCAAATGGCTGTGGCTCAGACCATGGCCTTTGATCCATTGGGCCAGGCCGAGATGTTTTCGCGTGCTCCCAGTTCGGTGCTGTCACATATGTCTTTTGCAGATGCAGTGATTCCGCCTGAGCTTCAGCTCCTGGGATTTAACCGCAGTCCGAACGTGAACACGATTCTGGCTTTGGCTCGAATCGTCAATCCTGATAGTCCGGAATTGGTCTACTGGAGGCTGATGAGAGCGGAGGTTCTCTCTATTAGTCGTCCGGGTGCTCGACTCATTGATTTGTCAGCCTTTAAACAGATTCGCGCGATTGATCAGAATCCGGCAGGAGGAATTTAGTTATGTTCAACGGGGGGAATTGTTGGACAGAAAATAGAGGGGAAAAGGTAGTTTTATCCCTGATGCACCTGATTGCCCTGGTCGCTTTCGGCTGTTCTGAAGTGAAGCTAAATCCCATGGAAGATTTGGAATTGGTTTCGCAGAACATTCGTGGATTCAAGGCAAATATTTGTCCGCAGTCGGAAGTCATTTTGCCAAATAAGACCAAGTACTTGATTGTTGTGGATATGTCCCTGTCTAATATTGGAGGCTGGGATTTCGATAAGGGCCCAAACGGTGCCTTTGCGGCCTATTGGAACCCCAGTTATGCCACCGATTATGCCGGCGATCGATTTAAGGCCATTGAGACCTTTCTGGAGACCTGTGGCAATCAACAAGGAAACGAATTTGCGGTCATTGGGTTTTCCAACACCGCAGGTATTGTCACTACTAACAACAAAGGTGCTACAAGCCTGGAGTGTGAAGCCAATTTTAAGGATATCGCCACAGCTAAGAGCCATCTGAATCAGCTTTCCACCAGCCAGGAGTCAACAAAGACCTGGTATGAGAGGTGGCAACGACCCAATCATCTACAGTCTAACAATTGGCCGGGCATTATGGGCGTGACCAGTTATGAAAAGGCCCTGGGATGTGTCGAGCACATTGTGACCACCGATATGTTGGAGTCCCAGGATGTGAACAACAAATACCATGTCTTGTTTATGTCGGATGGCTCTCCAGATGACGGCCGCGACAAGGGTGGAGTGGGTCAGGGTTGTAACGCCATCCCCGAAGGGCCAGACCGGGAGAAATGCTACGTCGAAGACATTCTGGACCATGTCGAGTTCACTATGCAGGCCTCTTTGGCCCGCAAGCAGGAAACCCGATTTCATACGATCTACTATGGCGGCAAAGACGACGACAGTGCCGACTTTTTGGATATCATTGCCGACTCTGGTAAATCCGGGAAGGCCTCCAAGCTTGAGTCATTTGCGGGTAATCCAGATGCGATCTGCCAAGTGATCATTAATCAGCTGGCCATCGATTATCAACCCAACTTTGCAGCGGTGGTCAACTTGACGACAATCCGTAAGAACGGCAAGTGGACGGCAGATTCAGACATGGATGGAGTTGAAGATGAGTTGGAGATGAGCTTGGGCTGGGACCCTCAGAACCCTCGCTCTCAGGTTTCAGGGATATTGGATGGGATATGTCAGCGTCTGGGAGGGGTTTCGGCCTGTCAGACCAAGCGCAGTGCCTTGACCTGCAATGAAGCCAAGTTTAACTCCCTGGCTCTCAGTGACTGCGATATTAAAATTCTGGAATTGGACAATCCTGATATTCATCCGGATCAGGGTATCGACACAGATCGAGATGGAATGCCTGACTTCGTAGAGATCCTAAAGGGAACAAACCCCAAGATTGCAGATATGTCCTTTGACACGGATGGTGACGGTTACACCAATCGCAAGGAGATCTTGCGGGGAACAGATCCCTTCTTCAAAGATTCTGATCTACCTGAAAATCAAGTAGCCGACTATGATTCCCGATTTGTGGGTCCTCTTGATGACACCAGTAACTGCAAGAACGGCGCTTGGCAGTTAGACGCCAAGTTCATGCCTTCTCGCACGAATCAATCGACCAGCGGTCAGCCTCACGAGGTTATGAACCACTACGAAAATGCGCAAATTGCCTTGATCTTTTACAGCTTGAGTCCTCGCAACTCCAGTGAGGTGACCACGCGGTTTTTTGGTCACATGGTCCCGATCGACTACTGGTACCAGGAGAGAGTGGAGTACGATGATCGCGGTCGTCGTATCACTCGCATAGAAGAAATGATGAGCCCCATTAACGAGGGCATTATTACTGAGGACCTCTTTGATTTTCTGGGAGCGATTGCGCCATGATAAAGACCAAGACAAAGTCTCCAGTTTTAGGTCTGTGTGTGGCACTACTAGGTGTCGTTCTCCTCACCAACAATTGTGGTGATGTGAGGCTGATGCAAAAGTATGAAAAGGTGGAACCGACTCATTTAGCTGGTAAGACGGCCTTATGCATTCCGGAGGGTTTTGATCTGGAGTCCTTTTATGTCTATAATCTCAACTCAATGGTTGAAGAAGGTAAAATGACCATCGATTCGGATATGGACGGACTGAGTGATGGAGTGGAGAAGGCCCTGGGATCTGATCATCGCGATCGGCGAAGTGCCGGTAAGATCATGGATGGCATTTGTATGACCCTTACAGGGACGGTGGATTGTTCCTCTGCAGCTTTGTCCTGTGATTCCACTCAAAATGGACTTGGCCTTACGGACTGTGACTTGTTGGCCCTGGAGCTCAATCAACTTTATGCACACCCTCAACAGGGCTTGGATTCCGACAAGGACAGTGTTCCCGACATCATTGAGATTTTAGGCAAAGGGTTTGCCAACATGAAGGATGCCTTTGATGACTCCGATCGGGACTTAATTCTCAATCACGAGGAGTATTCCCGAGGATCCGATGTGCGCTCTTATGATGATAACTTGCCTCGCCACCTGCAGACCGTATTGACCATGCAGAAAATTTCTTCTGGTGGCAGCGAATGCGCGCTGGGAGAAACTGAATGGAATGTGAACTTAGAACAAATGCCCCTGGTACCGACGGATGCCGTGCAGACCCCCGATGAGGTCGGCGGAGAGTCTCTCTCTCATGGTGACGGAGAAAACGTGATTCTGTTTGTTTATAAAATTCGCCCCTTGACGGCTGCGGCTGGAGATTTTGGTGAGGTTTTTGCGACGACTCTGAAGGCTTCCTTTTTTCCTTCACACCGTCAGCAAGGAAACCCGATGGAGCAATTAACCTTTAAAAGGATAGGTCAAGTTGAACTCTAAGATCTTTATTACCCTTTTTGTGTCGGCATTTGTTTGCGGTGCCCCTTGCGGTGAGGCTCAAACACCTTCCTTTCCGGTATGTAACTCCAAGCACCAACGACAAGAGCTGGATGGCTTTTGTCCCAGGGCTGAGGGAAAACACCTTTCCCGCTGCTGTCCTGATGGGGTTATTGGTCCACCGGTGAAGTGTTACTACTATCAGGATGATACCGAAGCTTACTTTGGCGTGAGTACTCTGCGCCGATGTGACCTTCCGGCCGGTGGTGTTGTTTGCTGTGCTTTAAAGGTGCGAAACTGTAAGAAGAATCCCATCGTTCGTGACTTTCACCGTCGTCTCCTGGCTCGTGAAGGCCAATGTTGTGTGGAATCCTGTCCACCAACAGAGTATTGGATGCGCGATCCTGCCGATCCAGCCTTCCGACCCGACCACAAGATTGGAAAACTTGCCGAGAGAATTTGTGATACCAGTGGAGTTCCGGAGAACACGTGCCCTGTGGGACTCCAGATGTGTGACACCATCCCTGAAACAGGAAACTGTCCCACGCCACCACCTGGTGTTGAGGTCCCCGGTGTGACACCTCCATCAACACCGACACCACCCCCCCCTTCACCCGTGCCCCCAGGGGTCTAGTGAGTGTCACTTTGCGCCTGATTGCTGCGTAAAGTCGTTCACCACTATTACCAATTTACGCGACAAATGTTGGTCCTGTGCATTTTACGCGGGGCCTGAGCTGGCCCTCGGTTTGAATACAGGATTTTGTGCCAGACTTTCGGGTTAGGACTGAAGTCTGACGGACCAATGGCCGATGGGTAAGTGACCCGCTTAAAGGCTAGGCGGGCGCAGCTACGGACAGCACGTTGTGGGAGGCATCCATGAAAACAGAAAGCCTAATGAAGTTTCCAATCAAGAAGCGCTTGGATAAAGTCTGGAAGTTCCCTCTGAGTCGTTAAGAGTAGGAACCGACACTCGGGCAACTGCAAACCAAATTGCGATCGCCAAAGGCGTTGTCGACCCGGCTAACCGGCGTCCAAAACTTGTGCTCTCTCACCCATTCCAATGGATAAACCGCTTCTTGCCGCGTGTAGGGGTGATCCCATTTGTCAGCCGTCAGGTGGTCAATCGAGTGGGGAGCATTCTTTAGAGGATTGTCTTCTCTGTCCCCTTTGCCTTCTTCGATCTGGCGAATTTCTTCGCGAATTTGCATCATGGCCTCGCAAAACCGATCCAGCTCAGCCAAGGATTCACTCTCCGTTGGTTCCACCATTAAAGTTCCCGGCACTGGCCAGGACATGGTTGGCGCATGAAATCCATAGTCCATGAGGCGCTTGGCGATGTCATCAACCACGATACCGCTGGTGGATTTGAAGCTCTGGCAGTCAAGAATACACTCGTGTGCTACCCATCCGTTTTTCCCACGATAGACGACGGGGTAGTGGGCTTCTAACTTCTTAGCTATATAATTAGCATTTAAGATGGCGACCTCAGTGGCTTGCTCTAATCCTTCCCGCCCCATCATCAAAACGTAAGCCCAAGAGATGGGGAGAATAGCGGCACTTCCCCAGGGTGCTGCTGAAACGGCACCAATTCCGGTGGTGGGTCCACAGCTGGGCTGTTGATTGTGTTGCGGCAAAAACTCTTTTAAGTGCTGAGCAACGCCAATAGGTCCTACACCTGGTCCACCGCCGCCGTGAGGGATGCAAAATGTCTTGTGCAGATTCAGGTGGCAAACATCTGCACCGATTTCAGTGAGCAGGCTCATACTCACCATGGCGTTAAAGTTGGCCCCATCCATATAGACCTGTCCGCCGTTGTCATGAATTGTCCTGCAGATGTCGATGATCCCCTCTTCAAACACTCCGTGGGTGGAAGGATAAGTCACCATTAAAGCTGCCAGGTCATTTTTGTGTTGTTCGGCCTTG
Organism: Pseudobdellovibrionaceae bacterium; assembly: GCA_020635075.1. NCBI lineage: Bacteria > Pseudomonadati > Bdellovibrionota > Bdellovibrionia > Bdellovibrionales > Pseudobdellovibrionaceae > Pseudobdellovibrionaceae bacterium. Next base: position 501,676 of record JACKAM010000004.1, read on the forward strand.
GCTTTAAGGTCCGGCAGGTCGATGTTGCCATTTTCGTCACAGCCGACGACAACCACTTGCATACCAGCCATTACCGCGCTGGCAGGGTTGGTTCCATGTGCCGAGCGGGGAATCAGACAAATGTTCCGGTGGCCTTCCCCCCGGGACTGGTGGTATTTGCGAATTACTAAGAGGCCTGCGTACTCACCTTGAGATCCGGCATTGGGTTGAAATGAAACCCCAGCAAAACCAGTGAGGCGGCACATCCAGCTCTCCAACTCGCCAATCATTTCCATGTAGCCTTGAGCCTGATCGATGGGAACAAAGGGATGGAGGCCACTGAACTCAGGCCAGGTTACAGGAATCATTTCTGTCACTGCATTGAGCTTCATGGTGCAAGAACCCAGCGGAATCATCGCGTTAGCCAGGGTGAGGTCCTTGTTCTCCAGGCGCCGAATGTAACGTAACATTTCAGTTTCAGAGTGATAGCGATTGAATGTGGGATGGGTGAGGTAGGTGCTTTGGCGATCAAGGCCAGAAAAATCCACATTTGTCTTGGTGATCAAGTCACCAGCCAGATGAACCGCCTTGCCAGCAAAGACGCTGAGAACATCGTCTACGTCAGCCAGGGTCTTTGTTTCGTCCAGGGAAAGGCCGATAAGGCCTTCACCCAGATCGGCAAAGTTCATTTCCATTTGTCGGGCAGCCTCCAGGAGAGAGGCCTTTTTATCTTTACCCACTTCAACAGCCAGGGTGTCAAAAAAGCTTTGGCTCAAGAGTTTATATCCCAATTGCTCAATCCCGGCGGCCAATGTTTTGGCCAGACGGTGAACACCCTGGGCGATATCACGAAGCCCCTTTGGCCCATGGTAGGCTGCGTACATAGAAGCCATCACCGCCAACAACACTTGTGCCGTACAAATGTTACTGGTCGCCTTCTCACGGCGGATATGTTGCTCGCGGGTTTGTAATGTTAACCGTAAAGCGGGACTGCCGTTGGCGTCCTTGGAAACGCCGATAATTCTTCCTGGTAGCGAGCGAATGTACTCCTGCTTGACCGACATGAATCCTGCATGAGGTCCACCAAACCCCATAGGAACACCAAATCGTTGGCTCGATCCAACCACCACGTCGGCATCCATTTCGCCTGGAGGCTTCAGGAGCGTCAGGGCTAAAAGGTCGGCTCCGGCTATGAACAAGGCCTTTGCATCGTGAGCGCGGTCTGCCAAGGGCTGCAGATCACAGATATTACCAGTGGCTCCCGGATATTGAACATAGACAGCAAAGGGATGGTCGGCGAAGTCATAGGATTTCAAGTCAGTAACTAATACTTTAATTCGCAAGGGCTCAGCTCGGGTGTTGAGAACCTCTAGAGTTTGGGGAAAGATATTTTGATCAACAACAAAGACATCCGATTTTAACTGGCGGTTGACGGATTTGCACATTGTCATGGCTTCAGCGGCAGCGGTCCCCTCATCGAGAAGAGAGGCATTGGCAACCGGAAGGCCCGTCAAGTCAGCGATCATGGTTTGAAAGTTCAGGAGGGCCTCCATGCGGCCCTGGGAAATCTCGGCTTGGTAAGGAGTGTAGGCTGTGTACCAGGCGGGATTTTCCAAAATATTTCGCAGAATAACCGCCGGCACTTGGCAGTCGTAATAGCCCTGGCCAATGAACGAGCGATAGAGCTTATTTTTATCCCCTACCTGCCTGGCCTTCTTCAGAAATTCGGCTTCACTGAGGCCTGAGGGGAGGTCTAAAGCCCCTTTATGGCGAATGGAGCCCGGCATAGTGCCGTTCATCAAGTCATCTATGGTCTTAAGACCCAGGGTCTTCAGCATTGTCTCCTGCTGAGCAGAATCGGGACCTAGGTGGCGGCGGCTAAAACGAGTGTCCCATGCGGATGGGCTCTGACTTCCTGCCATGGACTTTATCCTCCTAATATATGGCGAGATTGTGCCGGGCTAGAAATATTCCCGTGTCTTGCTTCTGTCAATGGAAGCTGCGGTTCTCAGAGGGGGAAATGAGGCATAACGCGGGCCCGAACCAGCCCGCGAAACAGGAGGTTCCGGGTCAAGTTCCTTGACCCGGTGACAAGCCATTAGGCTTTCCTGGTGGTTTTCTTCTTAGAGGCTTTTTTGGCCGTTGCCTTTTTCTTGGTCGCTTTTTTTGTGGTCTTTTGGGCGGTGGCCTTTTTGGTGGTTTTTTTGACCTTTTTCTTTTTCAAGTTCGCCGTCAACTTGGTCGATGCCTTAGCAATCTTCTTGCGCTGGGTTTTCGCCGTCTTTTTGGCGCCCTCAATCTTCTTGGTGACGTCGTTTTTGGTCTTTTTAAGGTTGCGCATAGCCTTGTTGAATTCCCGGTCAATTTGCTTCTGGGCCTTGGAGATGGAGCGAACCCAAACCTCGTAGCGCTTTTCCAGATCCTTCAAGCGTTTTTTTGCCGTTGGGCTCAGCTTGACGTGGATATCAAAATGACGGACCTCATCAGCAATGCGGCGAATCTCTTCTTTGACATAGTCGAGGTCGCTCAATTTGCGAATTTCCTTCTTTACTTTTTCCATATTGAGATCGAACTGCGGCACTGTTTGGCTCCTTTGGGAGATGATTAAACTCGCTCTAAGATGGGAACAAACGGGAAGAATGTCAAGGTGACACCTAATCTGGTAAGAATAACAATTGTGAGAGAACCCTTCGACTCGCACTAAAATCCCCGCCAAAGAGCTTTATCCCCTCTGAACGCATCCGCGCGGCATGGGTTTCCAAATAGGAGTCGAGTGCGGCTTGATCCTGGATGAGGTAATGGACAGTATAAGATTGAGAATTGGTCTTCACCTCGGGTCCAACCTTCACATGGCAAAGTTTTGCTGACCTAAAACCGGGAAATTGCAGCATCTCACCAATATGGTCATTAAGCCAGGCGACGAACTCCTCTGATCGGGTTTGGACTACGGTCAAATTGACTTCATAAATGATCACGATACCAGCCTACAGTAGTGGCTCACAGGGAGGAAGTAGATCCGCTCACTTCACAGTTATTTTACATTTCCCCTTTGCCGGAAGCCTCGTGGATATGGATCGCCATATCTTTGTTTTCCTTAGCTGCGCTGGTTGGCGGCGGCGGTGCGGGTTGCCGATGAATGGCCACGGCCTGTGGGTGGTAGTCATATTGGTAGAATGAAGACTCGCGATATTCAGCAATAAGATCCAGTAATGCATAGGGTGCATTCTCCGGAATCAGATCCCGAGCCGCCGCAGGTAGCATACAGACCACCTCAACAGAAAGGTTGTTGGACTCAGGAGGTAGGGCCGTCGGTGAAACACCGCGAACCTCAAAACCTAGGATTTCCAGTTGCACGGCAGTACCCAAAAGCGAGGTGCTGCCGTCGCTCTTGGTTTTTGCATCCTCGGGGGCAAAGACAAAGAAGCGAAACTGCGAGGCCAATGGCGTCGAGTTGGGGGCCAAGGCAACCCTCTTGGGAACCGGCTCCAGGGAGGTAAGTTCCTCCCACTGGTCAACGGCTACGGACTGGCGAACGAAACTCTTGGGTAGGCGCAAGTGGAGAGACAGGTGGTAGCGGCGACTTTCCGGAACCACCGAGCGCGGGGCATCGGCTGAGGGGAGAATCAACTTCTTGGCCCAGGAATCAACCACCATTTCGATGCTGATAGGTGACCCATCCCCACCATCGGGAATGGGTGAAAACTGAGGACCTTCATTTGCCTGATCAGTCTTTTTGCTGAGGCGATCTAGCCATTTTCCGGTAAGAGATTCGCCCGATTTTTCCTTAGCCACGCCCTTGGATAGAGTCTTTTGCGGTGTTGCGGCGGTCTGAGTTTCTACACGAACTTCGGAAGTTTCATAGCCAACGAGTGCCACGCCTACGAATAGGGCGACGAGTAGAAGGGTGGAGTACCGTTCGAGCATCAGGAGAAGTCCTCAAAGAAAAATGGGTTTTGGTGAATCCTGCAAGCGACTGGAACTACATCGGTTTATTGCTCGCTGGACTTGAGTCGTGGCGGAGCAGGCAATTGCCCTTGATTTGTCGAACTTTTTGCCATACCTGTCCAACTGGAGTTGCCAATGCCATCGATTGATCGTCAGAACTATCTAGATTCCATTTGGGAGCCCTACCCCTCGATGCGGGATGGTTCTTTAAGAGTTTCTGACCTCAAACACCTGGAAAAAAAATTTTTGCCTGAGCTTCGCTTGGGGGCCAAGGTCCTCAGCTTAAGTGACCGGGAAGGTTTGCTTAGGCTGGGGTCTCAAGATGAAATTTGGGAAGTGGAGCTGAAAGGGGCATGGCCCCTGGTGGGGAAGGACGACAAGGTTGTAGACGGCCGGAAGGTGATTCAGCCGGGGGACTGCATTTGGTTGGACCTAAATGATTGCCAGTGGGGTTCTCGAAGCTTGCAGGCGCGCATAGAGACAATGGTACTTTTGGCTCCCTGCCAGAATGAGTACCCCGGAAAACCGGGGTATTGGGTGACAGGCCAAAAGTGGTCTCAGTTTGTGGCAAGAGTCAGAGAGTATTTTACCCAGTCGGGGTGCCGCGAAGTCTGGACGCCTTCTTTGGTGGTGTGCCCCGGGATGGAGCCGACTTTGGATCCGCTTGAGGTTCAGGTCGTTACTGGGTCGGCAGGAGGAAAGACTCTTTACTTGCCCACGTCGCCAGAGTTACATCTCAAAAAACTCTTAGCCATGGGAACTGGAGACCTATTTGAGATTAAGGTGTGCTATCGGGACGGAGAGGTCTCCGATCATCACCAGCCGGAGTTTTGGATGCTGGAGTGGTATCGGGCCTTTGCAGATCTCAAGCATATTGGCAAGGACATTGAGGGTCTGCTCCAGTATCTGTATGCAGCAGGGACATTTGAGGGAGTGTGCCCAAAGATAAGCCAATGTCGAATGTCAGATCTCTTTCGACGCTTTTTGGATTTTGATCTCACTCCCGAAACCAGTCGACGGGATTTAACGGATCAGTGTTATAAATGGCAGCTCCCAATTGAAGGCTATGAGCCTTGGGATGATCTTTTTCATCTGTTATTTTTAGCCAAAATAGAACCATTGTTAGCAGAGTTGGGTCCCCTAATTGTGACCCACTTTCCGCCAAGCCAGGCGGCTTTGGCTCGCCTGACTTCAGATGGCTGGGCCGACCGATTTGAATTCTATTGGCAGGGATTGGAAATTGCCAATGCCTTCAATGAGCTGAACGATCCTGAAGAGCAGGCTCGGCGTTGTGAGAGGGACAATCGAGAAAGAACTGAAAGAGGTCGTAAGTCCTTGCCCGTGGATGAGAAATTCCTAGCGGCCCTTAAAACGGGAATGCCTCCATCAGGAGGCATTGCGCTTGGATTGGAACGTCTCTTTATGGCGGGGACCGGAATTGAAGACATTCGCAGGGTCCGTGCCTTTTCGATCGAAGACAGCCTTTAGCCGTTTTCGTGGTTGTTGATGTCCTCTTTGAGTTCTTTTCCAACTTTGAAGAAGGGCAGCTTCTTTTCACTCACATTGATCACTTCGCCGGTGCGGGGATTACGTCCCTTGTAGGCGCCATACATGCGATTGACGAAAGATCCAAATCCACGAATCTCAATGCGATCATTGCGCATAAGAGCTTCCACCATGGAATCAAAAATGGTGTTCACCACAGTCTCTGCTTTTACTCGCGTGATGCCTGCCTTCTCTGCAATGACGTTTATCAAATCCGCTTTCGTCATGGTCTCCCCTTATTCACAAGAGCGCCGTTCTAGTCTACTCTCGGTCGTTTCGGACAGTGTTTCTAACGTATTGAAACTACTTACTTATGGTAATCCTCTCGGAGGCGATTGGAAAGCCATTTTGCCTAATTCGAGCCATTTTCTTGAGAAAATCAGACTAGTTACACATCATGCCAAGCAGCAAACGGAGCCCTATCTCCATGCAGCCGCCATTTGGCCTCTTCTTGACCGAATCTTAAAGCTGGGAATCTGGACTTTGGACCTTTACCCGCGGCCCTTGCCGGCGGGAAGAGGCAGGCTTTGGGCGCTCATAAAGACCAGTGGAAAAAAGGGTGCGCCGATAGGCCTCAATTGTTTCCTTAACCATCTTTTCCATATCGAACAGGTTAAGGATCTTGTTGCGCGCACTTTCACCAATCTCCCGAGCTGGCAGTTGATCGGAAAACACCTGTATCAACAGCGTGCTGAGTGAGTGAACATCGGCCGGGCGAACCAGAAATCCATCGCGACCATCTTCGACGATGGTACCCATGGGACTGACCTCAGAACCAATGATGACTTTCTTTTGGGCCATGGCTTCCAGCAGGCTTGGTTCAAATCCCGAGGTGCGGGAACTGATATTTACAAATACATCGGCCAAAGCAATGTAGTCAGGCAGGGCCGTATTAGGAATCGCGCCAGTGAAAATAACTTTGCTTCCCAGGGCTAGGCACAACATTTCGTACTCGATATCCTTTTTCAAAGGGCCGTGGCCGACAATAATGAGTCGACTTGAAGGTTTCTTGACTGCGACTTTTTCAAAGGCCCTCAGCAAATTTCGCATCTCCCCGATTTCGGTCATATCCGTAATAGTCACCACCGTGTGGGCATTTCCGGGGAGGCCCAACTTTTTTCTCAACTCGTCCGACTTTTCCCGAGGTGACAAATCTGTTATTTCGATGCCGTAGGGAACCCGATAGGTCCTCATTTCGGGATACAAATAGTATCGCTCCAGGGCAATGGATTGCTGAGGGCTAGTGACAAAGACAGCGTCCGCCGTATTCAGCAGAGGACGATCCTGACCATAATAGCTCACCAGATATTTGGATCCGACAAGCACCGCAGTTCGCAAGACTGAGGTCACTGTTTCCTGAGCCAAGCCCATAAGAGCAAACAGCTCTGCCATATGGGTGGCGTCCACGTCATAGGCCATGGCCACCTTGAGTTGTTTGCGTTTTTTGCCAATCAAATACCCACTGCGATCAATGCTGTGAACAATGTGAAAAGGTCGTTCATGGTGGAGAGAAATAAACTTATTGCGCACCAATTCTGGAAACTGGTCGAGAGTGTGATATGTCCCTTCACCCAAGAAGAATGCCATCACATCATCCTGCAGGATCTCCTTTTTGCCCTGGGGATTTTTCCAGGACAGCACGGTCACTTTATGGCCGCTTTCAGCGAGGCGTCGAGCAATGGGCCAAAGAAAGCCATGATCGGCAGCGCGCCCCAAAATCGGGAATTTCCGTGAGACAAGGCAAATATTGAGTTTTTCCGGCAGAGGAAGTTTAGGCATTAAATTTTGGACACCCTGTAAAAAAGAAACCTATTGAGTGCTAGTATGCCACTAGCCTGGACAGATCGCAATTCGATCCGCAGAATGAAAACCAATCTCTTGAATACGACCTAGGTCAACTCAGTTGAAAGGGCTTCCATTGGCAGAATCACCGCTCATTCGTTTTCAGGGTCTGGCAAAAAATTTTGGCGGCCACAGAGTCCTGGATGGATTGTGCCTGGAGTTTGAACCCCATCTCATATACTCCCTGATTGGCGAAAGTGGCTGTGGGAAGACGACCTGTCTTCGCCTGATGAATGGCTTGGAGCGACCAACCGAGGGGCAAGTTTTTTACCGAGGAAAGGAACTGGACTATTCTTGCATTGTGGAGGTCCGCCGACAAATGGGTTATGCCATTCAGGGTAGTGCTTTGTTTCCCCATTATAATAGTCTGGACAACATTTCTCTCGTTGCTCGTCAGGCCGGTTGGGAAAAAAGGAGAATTCTGCGAAGAGCGGAAGAAGTGTTTGACCTGGTTCAGTTGGAGCCAAAAGAGTTTTTGTCCAAGCGCCCCAGGGAGATGAGTGGCGGACAACAGCAGCGGGTGAGTTTGGCCAGGGCCATTTTCATGGAACCTGATGTGCTGTTGATGGATGAGCCATTTGGCGCTCTCGACCCCATTACCCGTCGCGAGATCCAGGACGAGGTTTTGCGCCTGCAAAAACGCCTGGGACTGACAATCATCTTGGTGACCCATGATTTAAATGAAGCCTTCAAAATGAGTGACCAGCTGATTTTGTTGAACGCCGGGAGGGTGGAGCAGTCTGGTCGCCCCAATACGCTACTGCTCAAACCAAGTTCAGTATATGTGGAAGAGTTTCTTCACTCCCGCTCGGCCGGCCAACTGCTTGAGGATATTCTTGTTTACTCCGTCATGAATCCCGACCCATGGAAGGTCATTGAGCGAGGCAGGGGAGATTGGCAGCTTTGGAGGGGAGATGAGGAGATTGCCAGCTTTTCGTCCTGGCAGAATCTCTTGGCTAAGTTGAGATCAGAGAAAGTTCAGTGGCTTTTTAAGGTCACCGAGATGGGTGGCTTTCTTGCCTTATGTGCTCCTAGTGAGGGTGAAGCCCCCCAATGGCTGTCTCAGATAACCACCATTAACGAGAGGGATCATTTACTCAATGGACTGAAGCTCATGTTCCGTTCCCAACACGCGGTTTTACCGGTGGTGAGTGACGAAGGGACTTTAAAGGGGAGCATGAGTGAGGAGGCCATTCATGCACTGTAAATGGCTGACCACACTGGTTCTTATGATGGTTCTCCAATCTCAGGCGGCCATGGGTTCCGATGTGATTCGTATTGGCTCAAAGAGATTTACTGAAAATTACATTCTCGCGGAGATTATGGCTCAGGTTCTGGAGGACAAAGGCTTCAAAGTGAAGAGAATGAGCGGATTGGGTGGCACTATGATTGCCTACTCAGCACTTCAGGCAGGTGAAATCGATGTTTATCCTGAATACACGGGCACCATTGTGCAAGCTATTCTTAAACGGACGGAGAACTTGGCTTGGAACGATCTCCGAGATCAGCTAGATAAAACCCAAGGGCTCCTTTTGCTTAAACCTTTTGGTTTTAACAACACCTATGCATTGGCTTTGCGAGGAAATCATCCCCATGAGGGAGATTTTAACAAGATCAGCGACTTGAGTGCTCACCAAGACCTGAAAGCAGTTTTCAGTCACGAATTTATCAAGCGTTCTGATGGTTGGAGAGCACTGGAGAAGGTTTACTCACTGAGAATGGAAGTCAATGGTTTGGAGCACAACCTGGCTTATGATGCGCTGGCGGCAGGTCATGCAGACGTAATGGACGTCTACACCACGGATGCTAAGATCGAGAAGGCCGGCCTCAAGGTTCTGGAGGATGACAAAAGTTTTTTTCCCCTCTATTTGGCCGCGCCTCTGGCGCGAAAGGGTTTGCCTGAGGGAGTTCGCCTCACACTTGAATCACTGGGAGGTCTAGTTGACGAGTCCACCATGATCAAGCTCAACGCTCAGGCGGAATTGGGCCATTTGTCGTTTGCCGAAATTGCTCAGCAGTTTTTGATGGAAAAAGGCCTTATTAGGGAGAGTCGGCAGGTTTCCGGCCGGTGGGACCTCGCTCTGCTGATGAGAAGAACTGGGCGCCATTTGAGTTTGACCTTTCTGGCCATGTTTCTTGCCGCGTTTGTGTCCATTCCGTTGGGGGTGTTATTGTTTCGCCTACCTTCGCTTTGGGCTCGCCCGGTGTTGGTGGGAGCTGGGCTGTTACAAACGATTCCTTCAATTGCCCTTTTGGCTTTCATGATTCCCATATTTGGAATAGGGGTAAAGCCGGCAGTTATTGGACTATTTCTCTACAGTTTATTACCGATTCTAAGAAATACTTATTCGGCCCTTTCCTCCATCAATCCCCAATTGCGTCTCGTGGCGCGAGGAATTGGTCTTTATCCCTTAGAAATTCTCCGTCTCGTCGAAATGCCTCTTGCTTTGCCGGTGATCCTAACGGGCTTGAGAACTGCAGCCGTTATCAACGTGGGGACCGCAACTCTTGCAGCATTTATTGGCGCCGGAGGCCTTGGTGAGCCGATCGTCACGGGATTGGCTTTGAACGACCCAGGAGTTATCCTTCAGGGAGCCATACCTGCAGCCCTGTTGGCTGTAGCTGTTGAGTTGTTCTTTGATATTCTGGAGAAGCTCACCAATCAAAAATATGGTCAAATCGAGGCAGGACCTGTCGCCAAATAGAGTCGACTCAAGACATTGACCGCATGATCCGTCATTTCATGAGAAGTTCTCAGGAGGTTTTCATGTAGACGCTGGCGCATGACCTGGTTGTCCATCACCAATTCCAATTGTGCCGTCATTTCGGAAAATGGCCGGGAGCACACGCAGGCTGAGTGTTCGTGATCCCAAGTGTAGGAATCATAGGTCGCCTGGGCTGTATTCATGACAATGGGCCTGGCGTAGGTGTGCCCGGCTTGAAGAGCCAGAGACGTTTGGAAAGACTCCAACTTTAGGGAGGCCGTTAATAGAACATCGGCCTCCTTAATCAAATCGGTAATCTGCATCACCTCAACTGGGCCAGTAAAGAACAAGCGATCAACTATTCCATGGGCTCCAAGTTGATTCCACCACTCACGGGCTTTTTTAAAGCCGAGATCATCCATTTGACCACCAATGACGAAATGCCAGTGGGGACGAGTGGGTAAGACCTGAATCGCCAACCTCAATGGTAGTTCTGGGTCTTCATGTTCAGTGAGTGGGCCGGGTACGAAGACATAAGGATTGAAGTCAGAGGGCAGAAGCCTTTCCGTAAAGGCAAAGGGTCGACGCCCGTCGAACAGGCGAAGGGTTTCGACCCAGGGTTGGCGTCCCGGCTGTGAGGTCAGGCGATGCCTTTGGTTCTCGTTGGCGACGGTAACTGCATCAAGAGCGGCTGACTGGAAGACCCACCCCCTCTCCGGCAATCGCCAAAAGGAAGCAATGACCTTCGGGCGAGGCAACATGGGAAAAGCACCTGGGGTCATGGGCAAGCTGTACCATAGGGAGCTGGGGCGGGGTGGAGGCAGAAGATGTAAAACCTCAGGTCGCCATTGTAGCCAAAGCGGAAACAGTCGAGGCATTTCCAGCAGGGACCAACGCTTGAAGATTTGCAGCACTTCAACTCGGTTATGGAACTGGGGAAAGTCCTGGTAAGGGTGGGGACCAGTGAGAATCTTAACCTCATGTTGACTCTCGGCCAGGGTATTCGCCAGGCGCCATCCGAGCAGGCTCTCCGGTTCAGGCGAGGGGGGAAGGTTAGGAGTGACCAGTAAGACTCGTGCCATGATCGCCTTAGCTTCCTTTGCTATTCGAGTGCTTCGCGAATTCTGGGTAAGACGGCTCGATTGGCTTCTGGCAATTCCAACTTAGGCAACTCGCTTAGGGAGATCCAGCGCAGGTCTTGATGGTGGATGGGTTTTGGTTCGCCACGCCAGTAACAGACTTCAAAAAACATCAGCAGAATATTCGTTTCCCCATAACGATGGCTGGAAACAAATTTGAGGTCGCCGACATCTGCTTCAATTCCCAACTCCTCCGAAAGCTCTCGCCGCAACGCTTTGATGGGATCTTCTCCAGGCTCGACTTTTCCACCAGGGAACTCCCAAACTCCAGCCATGCTGGCTCCGGTTGGTCTCAACCCTACGAGAAGATCTCCATTTTTGCGAATGAGCCCGGTGACTACCGGTATCCAGGTCGGGCGTTTCTTTTTTATGGCCACCGGTTAACTCTTCAGGCCAGGGCTGAGAGCAGCCTGCTCAGCCACATCTCTAAAAAAGAACGGACCACTAAAAATCAGTGAGGAATAAACCTGAACTAAGTTTGCTCCCATTTTGAGTCTCTCAAAAACATCTGCCGGACTCATGACTCCACCAGAAGACACGATCAACTTGCCTTCCCTTCTGTCGCCAAGATAATTGACAGTTTGGGAAAGCATTTCCTTTGATCTCTTGGCCAAGGGAAGACCAGATACCCCTCCATCAGAGGGAAAGTGAAGACCTTCGCGCATGCCTAGGCTGGTGTTAGTCAAAATCCAGCCATCGATGTTGTGGTTTAGGGAAATTTCCAAAACCTTATTCAGCTCCTCGATCGTGATATCGGGGCTGATTTTTAATAGCAGTGGCGTTCCCTGGTCCGATGAGCGCGAGCCAAGAATCTCCTGATTAGCGCGGACCAGTGGTTCGAGAAATTTATTCAGATTATCAGGCTCCAGAAGCTCCCGAAGGCCCTCTGTGTTGGGGCTGCTAATGTTAATCACAAAAGCGTCAGCAAGGCCCGCAAGATGCTTCATGCAGTTGACATAGTCATCGGAAGCCCGATCCAAGGGAGTGGCCTTGTTTTTCCCAATATTAACGAAAATTGGTGTGAAGTGAGGCTGATAGAGAGACTTCAGTTGGCGCACGACATGTTCAACCCCGCGACTGGGAAATCCCATTTTGTTCCAGACGGCCTGCGCCCCTTTGTTTCGGTCCATCACTTTGCCACTGTGACCCTCTTGGGGCTTGGGCGTGACAGTGCCAACCTCAATAAAGCCAGCTCCCAGCGCCCACCAGCCGTCAATGCAATCGGCATTTTTGTCCACGCCTCCGGCAATGCCCAGTGGGTTGGTAAACTCCAGATCCCGCCATGCAAAAGGAGACCAGGTCAGCGTTTGCAGTGGTTTCATGCGACCGTAGGCCCTAAGAAACATAGGGCCTAGATTGTGAGCCGTTTGTGGAGGGATCCAAAGCCAGGGCTTGAGTTTTTCTACCAAGCCTGCCCCCTCAACAACATTGCCTTTTCAAGTCTCTGCAGTGAAACCGCCATTGCTGATACCCGCATATCTTGTTTGTTCTTGTCGGCAAAGTCCCACACCCGATCAAAGGAGCGGTACATGATTGTCCTCAGCTTACTGCGTACTTCTTCTTCTGACCAGAATAACCAGACAATATCTTGGACCCATTCAAAATAACTGACCACAACCCCCCCACCGTTGGCGAGAATGTCGGGTACGACCAAGCATCCCTTTTTGTGAAGTTCGATGCTGGCACCGGCAGTCACTGGACCATTGGCACCCTCGACGATAATCCGGGCTTTGATTTTATCGACGTTTTCGAGTGTGATCACTCCATCAAGGGCGCAGGGGGCCAGTACGTCGACATCCAGTTCCAGCAGCGTATCGTTGGAGATGGGTTCGGCTTCTGGAAAGCCCTTTATGAAGGATTTTTCCTTGGTGTAGCGAACCAAATCGCCAATGTTGATTCCATTGGGATTATAGAGGGCTCCGGAGACGTCACTGACGGCCACCACTTTTGCACCAACCGCATAGGCCTCAATCGCCGCATGCATCCCCACTTTACCAAAACCTTGAATAGCCACTGTACATTCAGAAAGCTTTCTTCCCTGGGTCTCAAGAGCCTTTTCGATGATGTAAACGACGCCCAAGCCAGTGGCGGAATCGCGACCTTGAGAACCACCAATTTCAACAGGTTTGCCAGTGACCACACCAGTCTGGGCATAGCCCATTTCCATGGAATAGGTGTCCAGCATCCAGGCCATGGTTTGCGAATCAGTTCCCACATCTGGTGCCGGAATATCCTTGTCAGGCCCGATGATGCCACTGATCTCAGTCGTGAATCGACGGGTCAGACTTTCGGCTTCGGATTTTGACAGGGCATGGGGATCCACTTGGATTCCCCCTTTGGCTCCACCTAGGGGTAGACCCAAAAGTGAATTTTTGAAGGTCATCAGAGCTGCAAGCCCCGCCACCTCACTGAGGGTGACAGAGGGGTGGTAGCGTAAGCCACCCTTGAAGGGGCCAAGCGTTTGGTTGTGTTGCACGCGATAGCCGGAAAAGATCTGGACATGTCCGTCATCCATTTTGACGGGAACACCAACGATCAGGGCTCTTCTCGGCGCTTTGAGGCGTTCGTGGACGTTTTGGTTGAGTTTAATCAGTTCAGCGGAATTATTGAGGATCTCCAGTACGTTGCGGTAGAGTGATCCGTCCGTTAAGCCTTCCATTTATTAGTTCTCCTCAGACATCTGTAGCGGAAGTTCATGAATCCTTAATTAACCCCCGAATCTGCACCTGTTGTTCAGGAGTGACAATCAAAATCTTTTCACTTTGTTAACCACATAACTAGCAAAGTTTGCCTGGAAAAGGGCCTCTCGACGCGGCCCACTAGACTTCTCCACAAAGGTGACTCTTGGGGCGATTGTGATATCTCTTTTTGCCTATGAACGTCACAAGTGTCGAAGCGAATCAGCTCAAGCCCGCCCGGGAAAAAATTCTTGCTCATCTTGATCAGCTCAATGGTCGTCAAATCATTGTGGTTGGTGATTTGGGTTTGGACCAGTACGTAATGGGTGATGTTCGCCGCATAAGTCCAGAGGCCCCAGTTCCCGTCTTAGAAGTGAACCAAGAGGACCGGCGGTTGGGCTTGGCAACCAACGTTGCCCAAAATATTGCCAGCCTAGGTGGGATTCCGCTACTGGTGGGAGTTGTGGGTGCTGATCCGGCCTGCGAGGACCTGAAGAAGCTCCTGTTGGAAGCACGGGTTCCGGTTGACCATTTGATTGTGGATAAGGATCGCCCCACTACCCGTAAACTACGGGTGATGTCTGGCCACCACCACCTGGTGCGGGTCGACTATGAGCACCGTCGTTTCTTGTCCCGAGAAGTGGAAGATCAACTGTTGGCAAAGGTAGCCTCCTTGCTGCCGGGCGCCCAGGGCGTTGTTTTAGAAGACTATGCCAAAGGCGTGGTCAGCGAACGCTGTGTTCAGGAGATCGTGAAGCTCTGTCAGCAGGAGGGTAAGCCTCTGTTGGTGGATCCAAATCGACAAACTCCGGCCGAGTATTATCGTGGGGCCACATTGATGACGCCCAACCGAGACGAGGCCTATGATCTTTCAGGTTTGGAATTTGATGACCTTCGTGATCGTCCTGATTCCCTGTTTGCGGTGGGTGGCGCCTTAGTTAAGAACCTGGGGCTTAAGAACTTAGTAATCACTGAAGGGAAGAAGGGCATGAGTCTGTTCGAAGGGGAAAGAGTCACCCAGCTTCCCACTTACGCCAGGCAGGTTTTCGACGTGACAGGGGCGGGTGACACAGTGATTGCCGCTCTGGCTCTGGCTTGGCTATCTGGTTTTAGTCTTTCAGAATCCTGTATTCTGGCCAACTTTGCGGCCGGGGTTGTGGTCGGCAAGGTGGGTTGTGTGCCCTGTAGCCAGGAGGAGCTGGTCGATTACATAAAAGAGCTTCATCCAGAGGCTTAGAATAAGCATAAGTATCTAACAATAGGCTTCTTTTTATAGATATGAAATTTGCGGGGAAGAGGTGTTTTTCACCCCAAGATGTGATATTTCAATAGCTTCGCGCTACGCGTTAAAGTGAGAGTATGGAGAAGTTGAAATTTTATGGGCTGACTCAGCCCGAACTAGAGCAATACCTGGTTGGCTGTGGAAAGCAAAAGTTCCGCGCTCAACAGCTATTTCGTTGGGTTTATGGCCTGAGGGTTTTGGACTTTGACAAGATGACCAATCTGTCAAAGGCCTTTCGCCAGGAAGTTCCGGAGCTATTGGATTTCACTTTGCCTGAACTCATCAAGGAATGGGTGAGTGAAGACGGTACTCGCAAATATCTGTTCGATATGGGTCAGGGGCGATCCGTCGAGGCCGTGTTGATTCCCTCCAAAGGTCGGCTGACTTTGTGTGTATCCACTGAAGTGGGATGCAATATGGCTTGTCGGTTTTGCTTTACAGGCAAACAAAAACTGGTGCGTCGTCTGGAGACCTGGGAAGTGGTTGGGCAGTTTGTTCAGGTGTCGGACAGTCTGCCAGAGGGAACTCGCATCACCAATGTGGTGTTTATGGGAATGGGTGAGCCCTTAGATAACCCCGATGCGGTTTTTAGAGCGGTTGAGATTTGGCACAACCCATGGGGTTATAACTTCTCTCGAAGGAAGGTGACGGTTTCCACTTCAGGATTAATTCCCCAGATTCCCTTGGTGACGGCGAGTGGGACCCGTTTGGCCGTGAGTCTTAACGCTACCACCGATGAAGTTCGCAATCAGATCATGCCGATCAATCGCAAGTGGCCCCTGCGAGATCTGCTGGAGGCCTGCCGAAAGCATGCGCGTGAGGCGAAGGACAAGGTGACTCTGGAGTATGTACTTCTCAAGGGGATCACCGATTCCATTGAGGATGCGCGGCGGCTATACAAAATCACCAAGGATGTTCCTTGCAAGATTAATATAATTCCGTTTAATGAACATCCGGACTCAGGATTTGAACGCCCCGATGATTCAACAGTTGATGCCTTTCAGGATGAGCTGATGAGATTGGGCATTCACGTCTTACGCCGCAAGACCATGGGGCGAGATATTTACGCAGCCTGTGGTCAGCTGACGACTGCGTACAAAAATCATCCGCAGCAGCCACCGCCGCTGTAGGGCTACAAGAAGGGGGAGGAGAGTGGATATGTCAGAAATCTTAGTCGTGGGTAGCGTTGCCTATGACACAATTTCCACACCAGAAGGCCGAGCTGAGAACACCTTGGGCGGATCAGCCAATTACTTTTCTTTGGCCGCGTCTTTGTACACTCAGATCAATGTCGTGGGTGTGGTTGGGGATGACTACCGCAAAGAGGATTTCGACTTGTTCCAAAAACGGCCGGTGAACTTGCAGGGCTTGCAGCAGGTTCCGGGTAAGACTTTTCATTGGGAAGGTCGCTATGAAGGCGACATGAACGAAGCGATTACATTGGACACCCAGCTCAATGTCTTCGCCAACTTCAATCCTAGTTTGCCTGACACCTACAAGAACTCTCACTTTGTGTTCCTGGCAAACATCGATCCCGAGCTACAGCTCAAGGTTTTGGATCAGGTGGACAAGCCCAAGTTTGTTGGCTCAGACACCATGAACTTCTGGATCGATTCCTCCCCTGAAAACTTGAAGAAGGTTTTGCGCCGGGTGGATCTGCTTTTGATTAATGAAAAAGAAGCTCAACAACTCACTGGCAACCGCAACACGATTCAAGCCGCCCGCGAGATTACGGGCATGGGCCCTCGGGGTGTGGTGATCAAGCGTGGTGAGTATGGCTTTGTTCTTTATGCCGATGAGCAGTTTTTCATTCTTCCAGCCTTCCCAGTTCCTCACGTGGTGGACCCAACGGGAGCGGGCGACACCTTTGCTGGCGGCTTTTTTGGTTACCTGGCCAAGCTTGATTCCGGCTGGAGTTTGCAGCACCTGAAACAGGCCTGTATCCACGGTTGCATCATGGCCAGTTTCACTGTTGAAGGCTTTGGTGTAGACGCATTACGTCATCTTGATTGGCCCATGGTCGAGAAACGACTGGCCGATTACTACGCCGTGATCTCTCACCGCTAGAAAAATCCTAAAAAATGGGCCCAAGGTCTAGATTAATGCTCTAGAAGTGGCCCATTTTGACCTATTTTCGCGCTTTTCCATTCATCGAATTTCCTGATTTTCCGATAGGTTATGCGGATGAATGCGAAAAAAGGAAAAGACATAGCAACCAGCATGATCTTGGATGATCTCCTTGATGATGAGGAAACAGCTGAACCTCCTCATCAGAAAAGGAAATCATCTGCAGATCATCATGGCCCTGAGGGAATAGAATCTTCTGGTGGATCAATTCACCTGGATGATGATTCCTCGCCATTTTTCGGGTCGGAAGACTCGGAGGGGGATGGTGCGCCCAGTGGATTGAGCATTCGTGATGTTGGTTCGAGTGATGACGACGGAAGCATCAAGGGCTTTTTTGATTCAGGGCTTAAGCCGGCTGCTAGTGATGAAACCTTGCCTCCTCAATCGGCAGGGTCAGGCAAGGGCAGTCGAAAGAGGGAAGAGCACACCACCACCAAGGCCAGCGATCAAACTCTGCGTTTGAGTGAATCCAAGATTCTTCCCACTAAGGAAGTTCCTCTTACGGCAACGGGAGAGAAGGCCACTCAGTCGAGCACCTTTGTGCTACCCGAGAGATCCGACCAGGCAGAGACCAAGCGGCCAGCCAAGCAATCAGCCTTTGGTGCCGCCGTGGACAATGTTCGTCAGTCTGTCGGTCGCTTTGCCCCAGTCAGAAGTGGAGGCGTCATCGGCCCGGCTGAAGCTTCTCTTGCTCAGAGTGAAAACCTGCGCATTGCTCAGCAAAGAATTTTGGAACTTGAAAAGGTGATCGAGCGGCTAAGAGGCGAAAACGAAAAGCTTGTTACCGCCGGTGAGATGATACGCAAAAAGGCAGACGAGCTGTTAGCTAAGAGCGAGACCATGGAGGGGAAGTACAACCTCGATGTTTCTTCTCTTAACGAGGAAAAGGACATTCTTAAAAAATCCATTTCTGCCAAGGATAACGAAATCGACAAGCTCAAAACCCAGCTTGACGAGATGGAGTTACGCCTTAATACCACTCTTCAGAAAATACGTGTTCGCGAGCGCGAGTTGGAGAACCGGCTTGAACTGGTGAAGATGGAAAGCTCAGCATTGGTCAGGAACAAGGATGAGATCATTCTTGAGCTCAAGAGGCAAATGGATCAGGTCACTTTGGAGCTGGACAACTACCGGCACAAGGGACAGGAGCTCAACAAGCAGCTGAACGACAAACAGGAAATGCTCAAGAGAACAGTCAAGGCACTGCGAATTGCCCTGACCATGCTCGAGGGAGCAGACGAAGGCAACGTGAAGAAGGCGAAGTAATTTGGCAAATACCTGGTTAGTACTCTCAGATCAACTTCCTGGACAGCTTGACTGGATCAAGCACCTGAAGTCCTGCGGGTGCACAGTTGTTCGTCGTGACACTGCGGATGAAGTTGAAGCTCAGTTGTCCAGTGGAGTCGTTGGGGGAGTCCTCTACCATGGGGCTTCAGGTACAGAGCTGTGGAAGGCCGTGGAGGCCCTCCGCAAGAGTCATCCTCTTTGTCCAGTTATTTATTCTTTGGAGGAAAAGGATCCGGCCTTCGGCAAGGTTACCCAGGATGAGCTTCATGTGGTCGTCGGTAAAGGATTAAGCATGGAAGAGCGAAAGCAATTGGCCAAAAACCTCTTGCGTGTCGGCTCCCTCCATCGCCGTCTGCGCGAATTGGAGCAGGAATCAAAGAGCCGAAATGATGACGGTAGCCCCTTGGCGATGTTTGAAAATCTTGAGGTTAATTACATTATTGATCGTCTACTCCTTCACTTTGGCCCCATTGTGCCGGCAAAGAATATTCATTGGTTGGAAGCCAAAGAAGCCAACAGGCTATTGGATATTGATGAGCAAGAATTCCGGATGGAACTTCAGCATCGGTTCCTGGCGACGCCCTTAATGAGATCATACAAAGAAACTGCTGGGCACGAAATCCAGGCGGCACTCAAGTCCCTGCCTTGGGGTAAGGCACGGCTCGAAGAGGTCAAAGACTATTGTGTGTGGCGGGTAAAGGGCAGTCGCATGGGATTGATCCCTATTCTCAAGTCCCAGGGTGGTGAGTTGTTCGGCTACTTTCTGCTTGAGGGAGTGGATACCAGCGATTTGGAGTTTGTGGCTCAGCAGTTAACCAAGTCTGTAAACCTCGTACTTCCAGTGCTGGAACTTGGTTTCCGCTGTTGGGAAGCAGAGAATAAGGGATTTGTGGATATTCTGACCCCTCTCTACAACCAAAGGTTTTTGCCAGTGGTGTTGGACAATGAAATCAGTCGCTGTCAAAGACACGGGGGAGAATTTACAGTTCTTTTCTTGGACATTGATTATTTCAAATCCGTCAACGATACTCGCGGTCACTGGATCGGTTCCCGTTTGATCACTCAGTTGGGTGGTGTTGTTTCTGATAACATCCGAACTTGTGACTTTGGCTTCCGTTATGGAGGCGATGAGTTCGTGGTGGTCTTAGTCGGCACGGGTGCAGTGAATGGTAAACTCGTCGCCGAACGGATTCGCAAGAAGATTGAGAACCTGGTCTTCCAAGTCGAGGATCAGGAAGTCAAACTAACGGTGAGTATTGGTGTGGCTACCTATCCGGACCACGCCACGTCGAAAGATGAACTCATTAAGATGGCCGATCAAGCGATGTATTCGGGTAAGAACAAAAGTCGTAACGTAGTGTATATTGCGAGCTAATGAAAAAGATAAAACTTGTCGTCAGTGATTTACATCTCGGAGTAGGACGGACTCTGGAGAATGGCCAGATGAACTCTTTGGAGGAGTTCTATTATGACGAGAAGTTTGTAGAGTTTCTTCATTTTTATACCACGGGGAAATATGCTGATTATGAAGTTGAGCTGGTTCTCAATGGAGACATCTTTAACTTTCTTCAGGTCGACTATCGTGGTCACTACCTAACGGTCATTACTGAGGCCGTGACTCTCGACAAGGTGAAAAAGATCGTCAAAGGTCACCATCTGTTTTTTCAGGCGATCCGGGATTTTGTGAAGAAGGAAGGCAACGTGGTCACCTACGTGGTGGGCAATCACGACCAGGGAATGTTGTGGCCGGGCGTTCGCGCTTGGTTGAACGAAACCCTCGGCACGACCATTCGTTTTAAGAATATCGTTTACTATTTTGATGGCGTCCACATTGAGCATGGTCACATGCATGAAGCCGCCAATCGTCTTAATCCGCGCAAGTTCTTTTTGAAGCGCAATCTGCCAGAGCCAGTGCTTAATTTACCTTTTGGCTCACACTTTTTTGTCGAATATGTGCTGCAGATTAAACACAGCTATCCCCATGTGGATAAGATCCGCCCTGTTGATCGAATGATGCGATGGGCGATCTTCAACGAGTTTTGGCCGACGGTGAAAGCCAGCATCACTCTAATCTTCTATTTCTTGAAGGCAATCATTACTCACGATCCCCGGCGCAACTTTCCCTTCAAGCGGATTCTACGTGTGGCGCTGGAAAGGGCCATATTTCCGGACCTCAGTGAATCGGCCCGCCGCGTTCTTTTGGATGAGCGCGTCCATACCGTCATTTTTGGTCACACCCATGTCTATCAGTACAGGCAGTGGGGCGAGGACATGGAATACTTTAATACAGGAACATGGACAGAGCTCACCTCTCTTGATATTGCCTCTTTAGGCAAGATCACTAAGCTGACCTACGTTCTTCTGGAGTACCCAGAGGATGCGGAACGGCCTCGTGGTCGCCTCAAAGAATGGCACGGATATCATCGAATCGAAGAGGATGTGGCGGTTTCTTAATGATCAAAATTGACAATTTGTTTCCTAAGGTGGACCAGAACCAGTTGCAATTAGCTGGGCAGGGTCTTGAAGCTCTCATGTCTCGCAAGGATTTGGGGTTTACTCAACTCCTCGACAGACCAAACCTATGGGAGAGTGCTCGCAACAGGGCCCAGGAGCTGCGAGAATCGGGTGTCAGGCGTGTTGCCCTTCTTGGAATGGGTGGGAGCAGTCTGGGCCCCAAGACTCTTTGGGAGTCATTTGGTTGCTGGCAGGGTGAGCTTGATGAGTTTCACTTTTTCGACAACTTGGACTCAGTCAGCTTCTTCCGTCGCTTGGAACAGCTGGGCGATCCCACTCAGGTCCATTTTATTTTGATTTCCAAATCTGGGACGACCTTAGAGACACTGTCCATGGCTGACTATGTTGATCAGCATCTGAGGCAAAAGGGCAGTTCTCTGGCTGCTCAGTGCACGACGATTTCAGAACTTCGCTCCAACCCACTTTCCGATTGGGCCAGAGCCAACCAGGTTTCATTGCTTGAGATTCCCGAAGATGTGGGAGGCCGATACTCAGTTCTGACTCCCGTAGGTCTTTTGCCGGCAGCACTCATGGGATGTTCCTTGGATGAGATCCGTGACGGAATGAAGAGTGTTTTGGATCAACATCAGATACTTACTCAAATCATTGCTGCGGGCCTGGCGAGTATTCAGAGAGGCGATCAGGCTTTGTATTTTTGGCCCTACGCTCAGGGTCTTGAGACCTTTGGCTTTTGGTTCCAACAACTGTGGGCCGAGTCTTTGGGGAAAAAATTGGATCGGCAGGGAAAGCCAGCTCCAACTGTTCCAGTTCCCATTCCTTCCTTAGCTCCGCGCGACCAGCACTCCACTCTTCAGCAAGTGGTGGAAGGTCATCAACCCAGGTGGGTTTGGCTCCTACGGGACTCTTTACCTGTTGAGACGGGGCCTGAACTAGATCAATCTAGTTTTGCCGGCGGTTCCTTGCGCGAGAAGAAGAAAATGTCGGATCTCGTAGCGGCTCAAGCTGATGCAAC
This sequence comes from Pseudobdellovibrionaceae bacterium, assembly GCA_020635075.1. Taxonomy (NCBI): domain Bacteria; kingdom Pseudomonadati; phylum Bdellovibrionota; class Bdellovibrionia; order Bdellovibrionales; family Pseudobdellovibrionaceae; species Pseudobdellovibrionaceae bacterium. The sequence continues at coordinate 523,692 of JACKAM010000004.1, forward strand.
CGAGGGGGTACTCACCCAAGAGGGTATCCCAACCCTGGCATTAAGCCTTCCTGGACTTAAGCCGAAAACTATTGGGGGTCTATTCCTTGCGGCCGAACTCGTGGTCGGCGGAATGGGCGAAGTTATGGGGATCAATGCGTTTGACCAGCCCGGGGTTGAGTTGGGGAAAAAACTGACCAAAGAGCTGTTATCAAAGGACCGTTGAATCTTCGCGGAAAGCCTTCTAGAATTGGGATGTTATGAGCCAACCGGAAGATGAAGAAGAGAGCACGCTCGATAAGACGAGTGTTGTTCAAAGTGAGACATTTAAAGTGCGATTGGCCCAAGCGGGTCAGGCGCCGCCTTGTATGGTTCTCTTGGTAGGGCCGGCAAGTGCCGTCGGTCGCCAGTGGCCCATTGAAGACACAGATCGCATTCTTGGTCGGGCGGCCACGGCTCATATCTCAGTTGATGATCGCAGTGTCAGTAAATCCCACTGTAAGTTAATTTTGGCCGGTGGTGATGTATCGATCATTGATCTGGAGTCGACCAATAAGACTGTGGTTAACGGCAGGGTATTGACTCCCTTGGTGCCTCAGAAGTTGGCTAGTAACGATCAGATTAAAACCGGCAACGTCATATTTAAGTTTCTGGAACGCGGAAATATTGAGACCGTTTCCACGGGCATGACCTATGAAAAGGCCCACACTGACGCCCTTACCGGCATTGCCAATCGTGGTGGATTGAACACGCGAGGGGTGGAGTCCTTTCGGCGGGCGGAGCTTCTCGGTGTCCCCTTCAGTATCGTTGCTTTTGATATTGATCACTTTAAGCAGGTCAATGATACCCACGGGCATCCTGCTGGGGATTTTGTCCTCAAGGAAATCTCCCGTATTATTCGCGAAAAGCTGATTCGTGAGAACGACTTCTTCGCCCGCTCAGGTGGTGAGGAGTTTTGTTTGATCCTTCTGGGTAGTGGAATCAACCAGGCCCATGAGATCGGTGAACGAATCCGTCATACCATTGAAACTCACCGTTTTGAGTTTGAAGGCAAGCTCATGCCGATCACCATTTCTGTTGGAGTCTCCACCAAGCAGGAGGGGGATCCCTCGTGGGATGAAGTCTACGATCGGGCCGATAAGGCTCTCTATGTCTCTAAGCGGGCCGGCCGTAACCGCGTGAACGTGGGAACCTGACACGAGCTCTCCAATTATATAGATAGGTTGCCTTTTTGCACTGGACCCTCGTCTAGTGGTGGATGTTTGACCCTGTCTAATCAACTGACAGAGTGACACTCTAGAGCCCGCTCTGGGCAAGGGTTTTATGGCCGCCATAAGATTCACCCCGGGTTCAATCTTCAGATCCAATGAAGACTGCTTTGGTCTCATAGGTCACGATGGCTCGTAGCGTTACTTTGACACCACTTGGGTTGGTATCGGTCTTGCTGAAGAGAGTACCTGAGTGCGAGGGCAAGGCCATGGGGGGCCTTGAAGAGGGGAATTTTCGGGGAGTCCACCGAGCTTTTAAGCTCCTGATTTCACTGGATGATCTAGATTCCTTTCCAAAAAAAAATCGAACTGCGTTTTTTTATTAACCCGATTGGCCCTTTGGCTAGTCTTACCGGGGAGTCGAGAGCTTATGAAAGCCGATCTCGAACTTGTAGAAAAAGTAAGGAATGGAAATCGAGCTGCCTTTTCTGAATTGGTGACTCGGCATCAAAGATTGCTTCTGAGGCTGGCACTACGAATGACACGGGATTTGGAAATGGCAGAAGACATTGTGCAAGAGGCCTTCATTAAGGCGTACCAAAACATTGGGCGCTTCGAAGGGCGGGCCTCATTTAGAAGTTGGATTTATCAGATCACTGCCAACACAGCGAAGAACAAATTGCGGGCGCGCAAAAACGACTGTGTGGACATTGATAACATCAATTTGGCCATTCCATCGGGCGCCGAGTGGGCCCTGATGGAAGAAGATGTAAAAGAGGTCATACAAAATGAAATTGATCAGTTGCCGGACCGTCAAAGAACGGCCTTGAATTTGAGGATTTACGAGGACATGAGTTTTAAAGAGATCGCTCAAATCATGAATTGCCCATACGACACGGCGAAAGCCAATTACCGGCATGCACTGATGAAGTTGAGACATCGGATGGAAGAAAACAATATGCTACGCAGTTGGAACGAGCAGGATCGCTCCATGGCCGTGGCTTACAGGGGTAGAATAGCGGAGGTTGAATCATGAACCAAGAGGACGAGATGACCGACTGGCACCCTTCCTGGTGGGTGGACTATATGGAAGGGGAGTTGCAGTGGCCGATGAAAAAGGGGATGGAATGGATGTTCCGGCACAACCCCACTCATCGGGAGATACTGAAGAATTTTATAAAACTCCGGCGAATGGTACGCAAGTCCGACCCCATCGGGGCCATGCCGGAGAATGAGGCCTATTTTAATAAACTCCATGACAAAATTATGAGCGCAGTCGACCAGGCTCAGAATATGGAGATGGAAGAAGGAAAAGAAAAAAGCTCGACAGAAGTACTGGGGATTCGTCGATAAAGCGTGAGATGGGATGAACTGGAAAAGAGAGAATAGGTTTTGAAAGAAAGCGGATTTAGAGTCCGCTTTCTTTTTTGGTACGGACACACTTTTGAGACTAAGGGCGTATTTCCCGGAACCTAGCACTACTTGGAGGATTATGCCCTTAGTCTCAAAAGTGTGTCCATACCAAGCAAGACGACAGTAAAAGCGCTAGAATAGAGAGAGTGAGGGTGGTAGCGAATGAAGCTCCAGCCGCCCAAGCATCCGCCAAGGAGGGAAGATGCGAACATCTCATGGATTGGGTTTGCTCATTGTGATGAGTTTGATCGCACCCCTGACTTCTTTCGGGCAACAGGCTGAAGGAAACTGGCAAGCTGTTGAGGAGAGGGCAGAGCTGACTCCAGTCGGTGACCAATCGGACCGGGAGCCGGCAGCTCTCAAACCCGTCACACCACCGGGTTCATCCGAACAACAACCATTCCTTGCCCGGCCGACGGTGCGAACCGCACCCAAAGATGGTTATATCTTTGATGTTGAGGGAGAGCGGGAGTAGAGTGACCGTCACTTTTTGGTACTGCTGAGCATCCTAAGGTCGCACAAATCTGTGCGACTTTAGGATGCTCGGCAGTACCAAAAAGTGACGGTCACTTAGATATCCGGCGTGACGTTGGTGAGGACCTTTTGATGGTTGATCGTCCACTGGTCCCACACGGCGTCTTCACCGTCCACATCGCCCACGGCTTCGGCCACAAATGTGGTCCATGTTACGTTGCCGAGAGTGATCGGTGGAAAGACCAAGCCATATGGCGATTCTCCGCAGGGTCCACCTTCACAGGCCAAAGCGCCTCCGGTGTGAATACGCGCAGGATTGGCGGCTACTCCAGCACCAGTTCCGGGTCCTTGGTATCCCACTTGGTTGGTGGGACCAACGCCGGTAAAGCCGACGCGAAAATGGAGATTGTCGCTAGGGGCGTATCCTATATTTGCAAAATCACCGAAGTAAATTCCCCACTGCGCATGATAGGTCAATTGAGCTGTGTACATGATGGATAACAGATATCGTGCTTCTTGTTGACGTGCTCTTGCCTGATAGTTTTTGTAACTAGAGACTGCCATTGTGGACAGCGTTCCCCCGATCGCCACCACCAGCATTAGTTCCACCATGGTGAAACCGCCTCTACCTAAAAAGGATTTCTTCTTTATTTTGGCCACGTCCATAACCCCCGTTACGTTGGCCGGTCAGATGCCCCGTAGGTTAATTTTATCCCTATTCAACACTTTAACCCAAATCACTGACCAAAAATTTCGTCATAATCCTAAGGTGATACAATGCGTGCAAAAAATATCGACGTTTTCGCCGAGTCCTGCAATCTAAGAGGGTTTGAGAGTTGTCTGGATTGTCGAACAAATGATCAGCAAAAGATCCTAAAAGCGTTTAGCTGACAAAAACTGAGGGATGCTTCGATCGTACATCAGATCCACCAAACACTTGCCGGTGTTAAAAGCGAGGCCTAAACCATGAGCCGTAAAGCCACCTAAAAAGAAGATCTGTTGGTCATCGGCCTTGGCTCCCACAAAGGGCTGCCCATCCACCGAAAAGCCCATGACCCCAGCCCAGCGGTGGGTGATCTTTTTTCCTTTGAGAATGGGAAAATGCTTTTCGAGGAACTCACCAAGGGCAACTTGAATCTTATCGGTAGTGTGATCCGAATATCCCACTTCGGTTTCTTTCTCCAGCTGCCTGAATCCACCAATGAGAACTCGTCCATCTTTAAGCTGACGAAAGTAATCAAGAACAAAGTGGGCGTAACAGGGGCCTTCCATGAACCTCTCAACTGGTTCGGTGGCCAGGATTTGTCCGCGAGTGGGAAACACCTTGTCGGCAAAATAGGGATCAAGGGATGGCAGGTAGCCATTCAATGCCAGGACAACGACTGAGGCATTAAAGCGTCCTCGGTTAGTCAATACACTGCGGGTCCCATCAGGCCCTTCTTCAATTCTCATGGCTTCTGTGCGCTCGAACACCTGGGCGCCTGAAAGCTGAGCGATCCTTTTGGTTAATCGCAGAGGATGAACTGAGGCATCGGAAAGGTACTTAATGCCACCAATAAAGCCCTCAGCGCCCAATCGCTTGCGGATCTGGTCACCCTGAACGACTTCGACATTTATGCCTCGCTTTTCCATGAGCGAAGCAGTTTCTTGGAGCTCATGAAATTCAACATCGGTCGAGGCGAGCGAAAAGGTCCCTTTATCGTCGAACTCAAGATCATTGCTTCCAGGTATGATGTGCTTTTTTAAAAGCTCCAAATTCACTTCGGAAAAATTCCAGATGGCGTAGGCTGTTTCCTCGCCCCATCTCTCAACCAGGCGATTGAAGTGTTCCACCGAGCCGCAGGTGACAAAGCCAGCGTTGCGGCCAGAAGCCCCTCCGGCAATTTCTGACTTCTCAATAATGGCCACCTTGCAATCAGGGTCCTCTTGTTTAAGCCAAAAGGCAGCCGAGGTACCGGCGATGCCACCACCGACGACAACAACATCGAAATTCTTTTCGGATTCATTGGTGGAATGGTCGAGCCAATAGGAAATGCTCATTTGGAAATACCCCTTGCGGATTTGCTAACAGGCTCTAAACCTCTCCACAAGGGGCTTTCAAGTCAACGGGAATCTTTATCGGGCGAGCAAGCGCTCCATGGCTTCCCAGGTTCGGGAATCATCAAACACGTCGTTGTGTCCCCGGCCCGTCAGTTCGACAAACTCACTCGTCGGATTGCCAAGGGCTTGGAATACCCTTTGTCCCATATCAAAAGGAATAATGTCGTCCTTGTCTCCGTGATGGATCACGCCAGGGAGATTGAGACTCTGGGCTTGTAGGACCTGATTAAAGGCATTAATGGCCTTCCATGCTGCGGACACATTGTTCCATGCACTTCCGTAGTGGATCTTGGCCACCTCCTCCAGTGACGTCCAGGCACTGGTGATGGCCCATCCTGCGAGATCATCCTGGCGGCGAGAGGCCAAGCCCATTGCCACAGCCGCACCAAGAGAATGTCCCCAAACATAGATGGGGCTTCCAGGCACGCGGGCCTGAAGCCAATCCACAGTCGCATCTGCCATGGAGTTCATCGAGAGTTCAGATGGCGATCCAGTACTTTTTCCATATCCTGGATAGTCTACAACCGCGACATGGGTATTCAAATCTTCAAGCATGAACAGTAGATTACTTGAGACCATGCTTCCCAAGTTCATACCATTGCCGTGAAGAAAGATAATGACCGGAGTGGCGGGGTCGTTGTTGATTTGTTTGAACCAGCCGTGGGCCCCCATCGTCGCAACTGCTTGATCAGGGAATTCTACGTCCAAGCTGAGATAAAAGTCTTCATAGCCAGCAGGCGCATCCGGCACCTTGGTCTTATTCACGTCCTTAGTTGGATACAAACCATCCTGGGCAATCTTGTCCCAGTTACATCCCGTAAGGGAAACGGTAAACACCAAAAGTGTTATAAGTTGAAGAAGTGTTCGTCGATTGATTCCTAATGTTGCCCCACCCATGCGGCCTCCCTTCTAAGTGTCCTCAATTGCTCACCTATAAGTTCGGCGCAGGCTCACCTGTGTCTAAAATTTGAGCAGCAAAATTGGACAGAGGTCGGTTAGCTAGTTGTCGTGTACTGTCGAGGGGAAATCCCTACGATTTGGTGACGATATTCTTAAGAGTTGTTTCAGGATCTTTTTCTTTTTCCAATGATTTGCAGAACTCCACGAAGCGACTGAAATCACTGCCCAGGTGCTTGAAAGCTCGGTCAAAATCAGTCAAGTCGTAGACATAGGTCTTGAACGACAAGAGCTTAGCGTTATTGAGGTCTTGTCGTCCAAACTTAGCAAAGTTTTCAGTTTTCATTTTTGGTAGGGCTTCGGACTCAAAACGAGTTTTTATCTCAGTAATCCGCTCAGCCTTTTTTTCTGGGGTTATCTTGTCCTTATTGTCTTTGTACCATTGGTCAAGAGTGTCTAACTCTCGGCTGATAAAGTCAGAGAAGACCTTGTCGTCTTCGGCTTCAACTTTAATTGTTTTCAAGGATGGGGAGTCTTCTCCTTCCTTGTCCAGGTAGTACATTTCCGTTCCAATATTGCCAATAAAGGTCGCCAGTCGTTCATTAAAATCTGCCTGGCTTTTAATGTAGAGCGTGGCATGGACAGTTTCGTGAATAATGAGATTCACCAGATCATGGTCTTTGTAATTCATCATGGTGTTCATCAGTGGGTCTTCAAACCAGCCGAGCGTGGAGTAAGCAGTGACCCCTCTTACATAGGTGTCGTACTCATTGGCGGGGAAGAGGGATGCCTCTTCGTCTGCTTCCTCCTTTGAGAAGTACCCCTTGTAGGGGAGTTTTCCCACCAGTGGGAATCCCCATAGATGGTGCTTGAGCTCATAAACAGGTGCCGCCCTTACAATCCATGAAACGTAGGGGCGTTTAATATCGGCATAAGAAGTGTAGTTTTTTGTGGGTTTAAGATTCAGTTTTTTTTCCGCAAACTCCCGGGCTTGTTGGGCAAGTCGAAGCTTTGCTTTTACCTCTTCACTGGTATTCGGATCTTCTAAAACCCTTTTGATTGGGACTCTCTTGTCGAGGAGCTTGGCCTGCTCCCAGGCGCTTTTCATGTAGTAGGTGATCTGGCAGCCGCTGAGGAGGAAAGTCAGCGGTATCAGGAGCCATATTTTCTTTAGAGTCATTAGAACATCCAGGAGATTCCCGCCCGGCCAGCATAGTCGACCGTGGGATCGTCTTCATTTAGTGGGCTGGTCCAGGCATCAACGCCGACCTTGATGGAAAAAGTATTACTCAGGCGCAACTTAAACCCGAGGCCTGCACTGGGGACAATGCCCGCAGGACTCTCGATTTCCGTCGCCGCCAGACCTTCTGGTTCGCGAACAATTTTCTTTTCAATATGAGCACCACCCAATTTGACGTAAGGCTGAAGAGTGGAGTTCTTGCCGGCAAAGGTGATCACCAAATCCACCCCTATTAGGCGAAATGAAGACTTGGTAATAATTTTGGTATCGTCAACGGGCTTCACGCTGAGAAGGGCACTCCCCTGGGTATAGCTGAGTTCCAGGGCGGACATTTCCCAAAAGTAATAGCTTAGGGAGCCGGTGTAAGAAAGGCTTTCCTGGTAGTTGTTGTCATCAATAGTGGAGCGGCGGAAGCTGGCTGAAGCACCGACTTCCATAATTCCCCCCCAGGCGCTAGGAGCAATAAAAAAGAGCATTCCGAACAGCAGGCATAGGCGTTTCATAACTCTCTTATTTTAACACCGGGGAGAACGGGGCGGAGTCTAGAACCGAAGGACAGAAAGGATTCCCATAGATTGTCTAGGCAATTTCTGCCGAGGTCTTGGCTCTACTCGGCCTTGCGCACCAGGTAGTTTGGCTGCCACTGAATAACAAAAGAATAGTGGAGGTGAATCATGCCGTCGTCGCCCTTCATCTCCGTCGGAGGATTAAGAAGAGGAGCGGCTTTCTTGAAGGCTACAACCGCGGCTTCATCTAATCCAGGCTCTCCGGAGGAGCGGTTGACCAGCACCGTTTTTAAATAGCCATCAGGTTGCAGGACAACCTCAATTTCCGTTTGGCGCTGGACCTTGGATAGGCGCTGAATGTCTTGGTGGCTGAGTGTCGCGGCAAATCCACGAACCCCTCCAACCCAGCGTGAGCGAATTTGATCGTTCACCCGATTGAAAAAGGTGTAGTAGAGAAACTGATCTGTGTTGAGAGAGGTAAAGCTTCCTTCCTTGACAAAAGGAATGTACTCACCACTGGTGGAGCCACCAAAGACCAGGTTCTTTCCTATTGTCTGTTGCTCAGGGTTTTCCGGAAGGCGAAGGTTTTTGTTCTGGCGAAAACCCAAATTGCCATCAGGTTTGAATGGCTCAATGGATTTCTCAGGTTTTGGTTGAGCTTCCCTTTGTGTCGTCGACAATGTTGTCCCTGGAGGTCGGTTCTGCGACGGTCCTTTGTTGGCTGCCACCATTTCCTCTTCCACCCGGCGGGTCAGTTTGGAGAGTAGGCGCGCCTGGTCCTGGGCTTTTTTAACAATCTTCCCTAAATCCGGATCACTCACCACTTGGCGAGAGTTCTGATCTTCATCATTATTGGTATAAATGATTTCCACGGGTAGGCCGGGCAGGACCCGTACCGGTGTCGGTAGAAGCTGGGCTCCCAGATAGATTCCTAGGTGAATCAAAAGGCTTAAAAGGACCGTCAAAGCGGTTATAAGTCTTTGTAATTTCATACCTTTTTCTAAACCAAGCCTCCCCGCTGAGGGCCACTATACCTAAGTTGACGCCTAAAGTTGAGACATTTCCTTCCGATAAGTATCTAGTGGGGGGAACCTATGATTCCAAAAGACAATAATGTCATTGATTTATCTAAACGGCGCCGCGCAAAAGAGGCGGCAAAAAAGACGGTCAAAAAGGCCAAAGCCACAGCTGAGGCTCCGATCGTCGATATGACAGAGAGGCGCAATGAGCAGATCAAGCAGGAGCGGCGCCAGGTTAAGCGGACCATCCTGACTGAATTCATTGGTGCTTTCGCTGTTGTTCCCCAAAAGGGACTGATGCGAGTCGCTCTTTATGACATCTCCGAAAACGGTTTAGCCTTCGATATGGAGACTGAAACTGGGAAGTTCGTCAAAGGAGAAGAGCTGGCCATGCGGGTTTACCTGAACCAGGTGACCTACTTCCCCTTTGTGGTGAAGGTCCGCAACGTTCGTGCGGTTCCTGAAGAAGACTGCTACCGCCATGGTGTGGACTTCGTCAAAGGTTCCTTGAACAATGAAGCCCTCACTCATTTTGTGAAGTTCATTGAGACTGTCAGTGCTAGTCTTGAGCGCGACAGTGGTGATGTGATGGTGTCCAACCTCAAGGACTAAGCTGCAGCAAAAACGAATTCTTATACGTGGAAAAAGCCCGACTCAATACGGTCGGGTTTTTGCTTTTCTGAACATTCACAAAGGCCATTGGGCTTTGGTCGAGTCCCATATTTCCCCTAATTTTTCATATACATATTGGCCTAAATGAGATCGAATAAAACTTAGGTCCTGGGTCTAGGTATGGATTTGGGAATGGCGACTTGAAAAGGGGGAAGTGAATGTCGGCTGAGGGTGGCGTTACACGAAAAGTGGTTCTGGATACTAACGTAATTCTCTTCGATGCACTGGCCATCACTAAGTTTAGAGATTCAGATATCATTATTCCATTTTCAGTAATTGAAGAAGTCGATCGCTTTAAGCGCGACTTGGGTGAAAATGGTCGAAACGCTCGTCACTTTAGCCGCTTTATCGATGTGTTAAGAAGCCAGGGGCCTCTGGCCAACGGCGTCCTGCTAGAAAAGTCCAACTGCCACGTTTACGTCAGTACCGACATTCACCTTGAAGGGATGCCGCCCGAACTGGATAGCATGAAGGCGGACAATCGGATTTTGGCAACTGCCCTTGGTTTGCAGCGCAAGCACCCAACCGGCAGTGTTGAGCTGGTCACCAAAGACATTAATCTGCGAATTAAGGCCGACGTCTTCGGTATCAATGCCAAAGACTACGATCCTGATGAAACCTCTTTTGAAGAGATGTACACTGGGGTTAAGGAACTTGAAGTTGAGCCAGACTTGATTGACCGCTTTTACCGTGAAAAGGCGGTGCGCTACGAAGGGGACACCAAGCTTCACGCCAATCAGTATGTGATCATGAAGGATGCCTCCAATCCCAATCACAGTGCGATCGGTCGGCAAAGTGAACCCGAAGGAAAAATTGTTCCCTTGATTTGTCCCACTGAAAGTATCTGGGGCATTCACCCGCGCAATGTGGAGCAGAGTTTTGCTCTCGATGCTCTATTGAATGACGACATGTTATTTGTTTCCCTGGTCGGCAAGGCGGGAACAGGTAAAACCCTCCTGGCACTGGCTGCGGGACTTCATAAAACCCTTGATGAGGGTCACTTTCAGCGTCTTCTTGTCAGTCGCCCGATTTTTCCTATGGGCCGCGACATTGGTTATTTGCCCGGTGACGTGGAGCAAAAACTCAATCCCTGGATGCAGCCGATTTTTGACAACGTGGAATTCCTTTTGGGAGCTGACAAGCAGGCTGCCGGTCGCGCTCAGGAATTAATCAATCAGGGGATGCTCAACATTGAGCCCTTAACTTATATTCGCGGCCGCAGTATTCCCAATCAGTATTTGATTGTCGATGAATCGCAAAATTTAACTCCTCACGAGATCAAAACCATCATCACCCGTGCCGGACAAAGGACCAAAGTGGTTCTCACCGGTGACTGCTTCCAGATTGATAATCCCTATGTGGATTCCGCTAACAGTGGTCTCACCTATGCGGTTGAGCGCTTTAAGGGGCAGAGCATTTCCTGCCATGTGACTCTGACCAAGGGTGAGCGATCTGAGCTGGCAGAGCTGGCCGCAAACATTCTTTAAGTCTAACTAGGTAGACGTCAAGGGCGGGTGACAGCTAACAAATAGACCTGACCGAAGGTCGGTAAATCCTAATATAAAACATTCCCTGAGCCGAAGAGATAAGTAGAGAACCTTTGCGCGAGGGATGTTATGTATTTGCAGGGAAATCTACAAGAACTCTTCGATGCTCTTTATCACCTAGGTGTGATTGATCCTGTTTTGGAAATGGATTGGACAGAAGCTCTTGATGAGCTGCCGGACCACTTTGATGAATTTCTGGAAATTGTCAAGGCCGCCAATGGTCACCAGGGTGACGTACAAGGTTTGATGGGCGAGCTTGAGAAATTCAATGAGCCGGCTTTGAACTACTTGGCCATGGAGGTTGCGCGTGAGTTCGCAGATTTTCACGCCCGCGAGACTCTTCACTAGGGCGGCCCTTGTTGTCGCATTCTTATTTTCGTGGACCCTCTCCGCTCAAGCGGACTGGAAGATCGATCTTTCCCGTAGGGTGGATAAAAAACGCCAGACGGATCTCCGCAATGATCCCACTGAAAAGCAAAATGAGTCGACCATTTTCGATTGGTTTGTTGACAAGCAAGGTGGCGGCGGCACCACTCAGGAACTGGTTGTGCTCAACACAGAAATGGGATTCATTCCAGCCACCATTCGCGTTCGCGAAGGCGGCAACTACAAAATTCACGTGGTGAATGTCAACGAGCGGGAGCGCAATGTGAGTTTTGTCATGGACTCCTTTAGCGAGCATCACGCCACTTATTTTGGCAAGATTAAGACCTTTACGATCAGCCCGAAAAAGGAAGGTGTGTTTTCCTTTGTCTGCCCGGAGACTTCGGCTCAAGGACAACTGGTTGTCCACGCTCCTCCCGGGACCGGAGTGAGACAACCCGCTTCTGAGGACTAAGATGGCTGGTGGAAAAAATGGCGGCATCTTCGAAGCGGCCATTCGCAATTTTCTAGGACCTATTGTTCCCCTGCTTGAAGACGAGCGGGTCACCGAAGTTATGATCAACGGTGCTGAGGAAATCTGGGTCGAGATCGCCGGTAAAATCCAAAAGACAAAAGTGCGATTTCAAGATGAAGACGCTTTGAGAGCTGCGGTCAATAACATTGCCCAAAGTGTAGGACGTCGGATTAACGACGAAGAACCTCGCTTGGACGCCCGTCTGCCCAATGGCTATCGGATTCATGCCGTTATTCCTCCTTGTTCACGCAAAGGCACAACGGTAGCCATTCGTAAGTTTGCCAGTGTGCAAATGACCTTCAAGGACTATGTGCGCATTGGTGCCATGTCCGTCGATGCGGCCCAGTTTCTCGATATCTGCATGAAGCTGGGCAAAAACATTCTGGTCAGCGGCGGTACTGGATCTGGTAAAACAACACTCCTGAGTGTTTTGTGTAACCGCATTCCCCGCGGGCAAAGAATTATCGTTATTGAAGATTCCAGTGAATTAAAGGTCGAGTACGAGCACGTGGTCTTTTTTGAGACCCGAATGCCCGATGAAATGGGTAAAGGTGAAGTCACCATTCGTGATTTGCTCAAGAGTAGTCTTCGTCTAAGACCCGACCGAATCATCGTCGGTGAGGTGAGGGGATCTGAAGCCCTTGAGTTGGTTCAAGCCATGAACACCGGTCACAAGGGTTGTTTGGGAACAGTCCACGCCAATTCGCCGAGTGACGCGATTGTTCGTCTTGAGGCCCTGGCTCAGGGTGGTGACAAGAACCTCAGTGAAAAGGCCCTCAGGTATCAAATTGGTTCAGCCATTGATCTGATCATTCAAGTGTCACGCTATCCCGACGGCTCGCGCCGCTTGGGAAGCATCGCCGAGGTTCGTGGTTTTAATCCCGATGGCACCTACAATGTGGTTCCCCTCATGCAATTGAGCCGATTGCTTAAGCGCGCCGACGGATCTTTACAGGGGCAAATCGAGCCAACAGGTGAAGTGCCCACTTTTATGGAAGAGATTGAAGACAATCAGATTCCATTTCCGCGAACCAAATTCACTCGCAGTGCGGCTTAATTTCCACCAATGTTTCCTTTTGAAATCGATTTTGAACAATTTGATCACAGATCTGACAAATGCTCAGCCAGTGATCGGAAATTCCGAAAGAAAATCAGTATTTTCCATTACTTAAAGCTAATGTCCCGAAGGTCCTGGGCCGAATACATTATTGTCAGCAGGGAGAGCAAGGATGTTTTCACTGATGCAAGTACGGGGCACTTATTGTGGCTTGGGCTCAACAATCAGCCAAGTGGGACGTTCAAGGATTGGCAGAAACACAATAAGGTAGCCCCGATTCATTTTTTAAATCAATAAATCTAGGGATATGCGACTACGATGTATTGGTAGTGCAGATCCTCTGTCTTTAACACCTTCGCTTGCAGACCAGCAGCAGCTAACTCAGCCATGACTTTATCCGGTGGCATCCGGTGGCGATCGTCGGGGCCGACTCCCGGTTTGCCGGGTTCAAAGTCCACAATGTAGATCTGGCCATTCTTCTTAAGTGCTGTCTTAAGGTGTCTAGCGTAAGCAGCCCGGTCACCAATGTGGTGCCAGGTATCGACAATAAGAATGCGGTCCAAACTCTTGGCCTCAAGGCGAGGGTTGTCCGGGTCAGTCAAAAATGCCTGAGTTTGAGACAGGCCTTCCTTGTCGATGCGGTTTTTCATGTGATTGATGAGGTTAGGCTCAATGTCGAGAGCCATCACCGAGCCTTTGGTTCCCACGACTTTGTTTAAGTAGGGAAGAAAGTACCCGGTGCCAGCACCAATGTCGGCCACCTTCATGCCCGATTTAATCTCCATCCACTCAACCACTTTGCCAGGCTTTTGCCATTCATCGCGTTTGGGGTCGTCAAAGACCTTGGCCCATTTTTCAGCATCAGCAAAATTATGGGGCATATCGCCACTATGTTTGTGGCTGGATTGGTCCTGCTGGCAGGAGTGCATTCCATCTCCCATTTTGTGATCACATTTCATATGATCGCAGCCCTTGTGGTCACAACTTCCTTCAGTACACTGTTTATGGTCTTTGTCCTTGTGATCGCAGGACATATGGTCGCCACATTTATGGTCACATCCGCTGTGTTGATGATTGCCCCGAAAATGAGAACAGCTGGTTGCCAAAAACATTGTCAAGAGAACGCCTATCAGTCGCATACTGTTGTCTCCTTTTTCAATTTACAATTCTGCTAAGAAGCTTTTTGAGGCAGGTCTTTGACCGACCAGGGGGCCACCCACTTGAGGAGGATCATTCCTGGTATTGCCATAACGGTGCAAAACAAAAAGAACTTGGTGTAACCCAATCCGCTCATTTGCCCAAAGGAATCAAACAACCATCCATCTTCGGGACCAATGCCCTCGATCAAAAACCCGGTGATGGAATTGGCAAAAGTTCTGGGTAAGGCAATAAGGCTGGTAAAAAGAGCAAACTGAGTCGCAGTAAAATTTTTGTTTGTTGCCCGCGCCATAAAGGCAGTTAAAGCTGCCGCGCCAAGCCCCACCCCTAAGTATTCAAAAGCAATCACAATAGCAAGGACCCATATGAGCGGCCCCACTTCGCTGAGAACCGCAAAACCCAAAATCGAAACCAGCTGAACCACACCAAAAAGCCAAAGGGAGCGGTTGATCCCGACTTTGAAAATGACCACGCCCCCAGCAAAGGTGCCCAACATCATGGACCAAAAACTGGTCAGCTTCACAAGGGAGCCAATGGTGGTTTTGGAAAAGCCCATATCAAGATAAAAGGGAGTGGAAAGGGCGGTGGCCATGTTGTCACCAATTTTGTAGAGAAATAAGAAGGCCAAAAGCAGCAGTCCCGATCGATATCCTTCGCGACCAAAAAACTCGGTCAAGGGCTCCACCACAGCCTGGCGAATGGACTTAGGTGCCTTTACGTCGGCATCCAGTTCCTTGATCATCAATGTTTTTGCAATACCGATCAGCATAAAGAGGCCAATAAGAAAGTGAACAGCGAACCACGAAAAGTGATCGGCCAGAATTAAACCCAATCCGCCGGGAATAAAAACAGCAGATCGGTAGCCATTCATGTACATGGAATTGCCAAGCCCCAACTCTTCATCCGGTAATAGCTCTCGGCGGTAGGCATCCAACACGATGTCTTGGCTGGCCGAGAAAAAAGCCAGTGCCGCTGCCAAATAGGCAATGGTCCAAATGGATTTTTGTGGATCAAAAAAAGCAAAGCCAAACATGGAGAGCATGATGAAAATCTGGGTGATGATCATCCATCCCCGACGACGTCCAAGAAAGGGTGGAACAAATCGGTCCATGGCAGGCGACCACAGAAACTTCCAGGTATAGGGAATCCCGACCAGAGAAAACAAACCGATGGTTTTCAGGTCCACATTCTCGGTCCGCAGCCAGGCAGGTATCAGGTGGTAGATATAGTAAAGAGGCATCCCGGCAGTGAAGCCATTAAAAATGCAGATCAACATGCGCCGATTGAGAATCGCCTCTTTGAGGCCACCCTTTTTGGGTTCTGGGCTGGAGGTCATGGTGTTTTGGTCCTCTATATTGATGGTGTTCACCCTCTACTTTTCCATGCTCCCCGACCCCTTTCGAGGGGTCAACCAATGGAGGGGGGATTAATCCGCCCAGATAACTCATTGCATCTAAAGACGGCGGCCGGATTTCGCCATAAGAATTACTTATAATCGCGGGGAAGACCTACAATCGGCCTTCGCAAGATTTTCCTGGCACCCAAAATTCATGACTTTTTTGACCGCGCTTAGATAAAACCTGGGCAGGGATAATTGAGGCAGAAAGCTGAAAGCCGAGGGGGGTGGACAGTGACTTCGAGAAGGAAGTTCCTTTCAATATTGTCAGTCTTTTTTCTAACACAATTTACGGGCAAACCCGCCCAGGCAGCGACCTCCAAAAGAGGAGACGATGCCTGGCTGCGTGAAGCCATACAAAGATGCCAACCAGCCAAGGCTGAGGAAAAGTTCGTCTACACCAATGATTTTTCCTGGGGCATGTCCATGGACGACATGAAGACTAAGTTTCAGGAAATCTACCACAGCGGTAAAAGGCTTAAGGCCCGAGCTTACTACGACACTGAAAACAACTATTTTGTTCTTCCTAAAGGCGAATTGAGTGAAACCAAAAAGGTCCGTTTGACTCCCAGGTTTCTCAAAAGCTTAAAGCTCCATGTGGAAAATGCGCTCAAGGCCAATTATGCAGACTATGTGTTTTTCCCCGATATGGGTCACAGTCACTTGCTTTTGCCGCAAGCCTTTTATGATCGTGAAGTCAAAGATCGTCCAACCAAGGATCAGCATCTCACTTATGAAGCCATGTTTGCTTCTCCTGAAGTTAAAATTCTTTATCACACTGCCGAGCAGTTAAAGGTTTTAAATGAAGACAACCGTTTGCTTGGCGACAAGTACCTGCAATGGCGCTACTTCACCCGCAATCTGGTTGGCGACAACAAAGGCGAAGGAAAAATGCAGATCTACAAAGCATTGGATACTCCAGCCAACACTGCGGGAGAATCTCACGCCCATGGTGATAAATGGTGGGGCGGGGGCTTTAGTATAAGTTCCAGTTCTGACGGCTGTTTTGCCTATGAGAAGGATGGCAAGACTTTGTACTTTGATATTAGTCTTGAGGATTTGCCGTGGGATTCCTCCCGCTCTCAACCCGGCGACTTCATGTAAGCCAGGTCGATGAAAAGGACCAGCCTCCTGCGTTGGACGGCTTGAATCTCAATACAACGTACATTTTTGTACGCCTCCTTTCGATTAAAGCCGTCCGCCTTGCATTCTGACCCTTTTGATCGACCTGGGAACCAATCACATCTGGGCTCGTTTGATCAATCCGCCGGATAAAGGGTGCTCTATTCGCTCAGGCCCTCCCGCCTAGCATTTGAACCCTTTTGACCAGCCCAATGTTGCGGATTGATGAAAAGGGGGCATCTACTTCGTTGGATGGTCCCAACCTCACTCCGACGTACAAACAAGTACGACTCCGTTCGGTTGGAATCCATCCGCCTTGCATTCTGGCCCTTTTGATCGACCTGGGAACCAATCACATCTGGACTCGTTTGATCAATCCGCAAGGCAGAGTGTTTTTTATTCGCTCAGGCCCTCCCGCCTAGACTTTCTCCAAGCAAGCTTTCCAAGTTTGAAACAAGGCCGTGAAAAAATCCTCAGATTCCCTCAATGCCCTAATCTGATTGGGTTTGGTCATTTTCATTGGAGGTCTAGGGCTATCTAAGTGCTTGATATCAACAGATCTCATTTTGGCGGGGTATTGGAAACCTTGAGTTGCTCCCTTAAGATGGAGTCTTCACAAAATAAGAACGACTTCCCGTGTTTTAAAGTGGCACGTTGACGGGATAAAAAGGGAGAAGTCATGGCGTTTGGAGTCGAGAGAGCATTCGGCCGTAGCAGTTGGTGGTTTGGTTTTGCCTCATTTTCTTTAAGAGCCTTTTTTGTGCTCTTGGGTTCTGGTCTTCTTAGCCCTCAAGTTTCAAATGCAAAAATGGGCCATTGGTTTAAGCATGGTCCATCGGTCGTTCAGCCACCAAGTGACTCCAACAACCAGCAATCTTCTGATGACTTCGATCTCGTCTGGGGTCCCGAAACTTTCCATGGCCGCATCTTTAAGCCTCACATCCAAACACAAGGCCTCGATCTAGCCAGGGGGGGGTATCTCCTTGTTATTGAAAACGGTGTTCCTGTTGATTTAGGTGTTTGCTCACAAGAGCGAAGCTTTGTTTCACTTGTTTGCCGAATCAAACAAGGCCTTGCAGCATTTAAAACTCTGTTTACCCGGATTCACGCGGGCCATGTGTGGCTCAATCAAAATTTGATCCTAACTCCGGGAAGTCTCAACATCACCACTCAGGAAGTCCGAATCCCGATTGACCTCTCGGAGGACACATCAACTCTCTCTTTAAAGCTAAAAGGCTTTCCAGGTTCCTTCGTAAAAGTGAGCATCTATGGCGAAGGCTCGAATCAGCCGCCTATTTTAAATCTCACCTGGAGTACCGATCAGCCTCTTGAAGACGAAGTGGTGCTATTCGACGCCATGGCCTCAACCGACGATGACGGATTTATAACCGAAGTGCATTTTGACTGGGGGGACAATACATCAAGTACAGGCTTTGTGGCGGAGCACTCGTGGCAAGTGGCAGGGGTTTATGTAGTGACCGTGACGGTTACCGACGACGATGGCGCTCAGACCTCGGTCCCCATTGAATTTACTGTGCTGCCAAAACCAAAACCTCCAAGTGACGGCGGAGGCATCTTTTATGTGACAAAATCCGATGGTCTCCCGGTTAGGACTCAACTCAGCACTATTGCGCCCATCGTGGACGAGGACAGTGAGATTGTTAGTTACACCTGGGATTTTGGCACAGGAAAAACTCTGACTCTTTACCCGCATGAGACGGATTCTTTTGCCAGTGTCGATCACTTTTACCTTTCAGCCGGCACTTATGAGGTTCAGCTTTCCATTCTTGATAGCACGGGCCTTTCGACCACAACTTCCAGGGCCATTGAAATCTTCGACAATCGAAGACCGGTTCCGCACATCACGGCGGATCGGGCCTCAGGCCCAGCCCCACTAACTGTTCAATTTGATGCTTCTCAAACACTCGATGAAGAGGGAGACCCGATCCGCCACAGGTGGCGTTTTGGGGATAATTCGCCTGAAGTCATAGGATTCGACCAGGCGACTGTCAGCCACACCTATTCAACTCCTGGGGCCTACACGGTTCGCTATAGGGCCAGGGACGACAAGATGGGCCGGGCTGAGGTCTTTTTAAAAATCATTGTTTCGGATCAAGTTCAAAACACTCCTCCCGTTCCCGTTCTTCTCACTACACCTCTCTTAGGTGAAGTGAGTCACATCGTGCAGTTTGACGGGAGATCTAGCTTTGATTTGGATTCCTCAGGAGATTTAAGTTTTGAATGGGATTTTGGCGATCTTTCAGACCCGATCAATTACTCCAGTTCGCCTAGTCCCAGTCATGTCTACCGTTACCCCGGAAGTTACTTTGGAAGCCTGGTTGTTAGCGATAGCCTTGGCCTTAGAACTGAGCTGCCTTTTGTGGTCCACGTTAAACTAAGCCAAGAAGATGGTCATATGGATTACGCCATTGAGCGACTGGCCTCGGATACTCTCGGGATCTGGCTCAACGCTGGTATCAAAACCAACACAGCTTTAATTGATGCCAATGATTACCACTGGTTTTTTGATCAAACTCAGTACGAAAGAGGAAGAAGCCCTAGCTACACCTTTGCAGGCTCAGGACCTCACGAAGTGCGGGGTACAGGCTTTGACGTCCTAGGTAACAGGCATGATCTGACAAAGGAGATCAACTTAGATTTATCAAATCAAAATCTGGATGTGTATTGGTACCCCACGAGGAGCATCGTGACGGATTGACGGTGGACATTTTGACATTTGGAACAAGATCTCATGACTATACAAGAGGGTGTAAGCTATCAGAAACGGACCCCAATTCGAACTGCGCCACTCATTTTCCAGGCATTGGTTTGAATACTCAGTCGGAGGTCGATGGGGTAGGTCTCTATCGAGACCTAAGGGCTTATTTGCAATATAGGCAGGGATGTATATTGAATAGTGTATGTGGCCAGGAGCCAACTCAGGAGATGAATAGAATTGTGAGCTGGGTTAGATCTAACCGTGAGGCGATTCACCGAATCGGAAAACTGTTTCCGGGGGCTACGATTAGACTGTCGAATGGACAGCACTATTCTGTGCAACTTTTAGGATCACTGGTATCGCCATCTCAAGTGTTGACGGAAGCAGAGATTGTCAAAAGTGCTTTGATTGATGGTGTGTGGCCAGATGGGGAAAGGATGCTCTTTAATGGTGAGTGGATAAAGCTTTGTCGTCCATCTAGCGATCACAACGAAAGGGCGATAGTCCAACAAAGTTATTGTACTCTTAATAATGCTGATTTTAAAACGTGGAAGAATCATTATAGTCACTGGGATGTCAAAGTTAAGGAGTAAGCAGTTGTGTTGAGTAGAGTTTTGGTGATCTTTGTTTTTGGATTTTTGTTTATTCCCTATGTGGCTGGCGAGCCAGAGGCCAAAAAGCATGATATGGGGGCAATTCGTTATTGTGCGACTAAGAATTATCCTGGGAAGGTGCCGATCCCCAGTATTGGGCAGAGTAGTCGATGGCCAACTAAGCCATTTTGGATTGGTCCAATTTATTTTGGGTTGGGCGATGAGTTGACAGTTGAGAGCGGCGCGGTGGAACATCTGAAGGTACATGGGGGTACTGAGTCTAAGTTTTGGGGCGCGGGCGTTGATTATCAGAGGTGGGTTGAATTCAATACGCCCAAAGAATCAGGCACCTGGCAACCACGGCAATTTATTTTGGCAGAGGACACGATTATTCAGGGTTCATTGATTCCTAAGGGCTCTGAGGTTTGGTTGAGCGGGTATGGTGTGTTTCATGGGCAAAGTGAAATCCGCATTCGATTGGAAAAGGATGCCACTATCCTGGGCCAGAAAGTAGTGGGGCCTAAGACAGTGGTGATTAGAGATCTCAAACTGGAATTTGACTCCGGGGGGAGTGATTGATGATGCGCAATAGGAATGTTTGCCGACATATACTTTTGGCCCTAGCTCTTCTGCTCGGTTTTCCCTTGGCTTTGGCGAGTGGGGCCACTCAAGGCTCAAAGGATGGCGACGTTTTGATCAAGTACTTCGACAAATATTCTCACTGCGGCTGGCCACTGGAAAAGATGAAAGTGCTAAAAGCAGAGGACAAAGACGGATTGCTGGTGGCGTTGGCTGATCCGAGTGTTGAGTTTATGGGTAATTATGATTTTCCAAGAGGCACAAAGCTCACCTTTAAGAAGGGGGTATTGGTAAAGGCAGAGACCGATCCCCAGGGTGCGCGGGAAATTCGTCTGTATTACCTCCGGATCTCTCTGGGACACCAGGTTCTGTTTTCGGAACTCTACGGGACGCCGACTGAATTTACAGTCGCAGATCAGAGCATGCTCTATGGTCACGTTGTTGAAGGTGAATTGAAAGTCTACTGGAGCCCCAATTACCTAGAAGGGGCTCAGAAGATCGAGGTTTTGAAAGACGGAACTTGGGGTGGGAGACATTTATTTCCAAATCTCAAAAAAGGCCAAGTCATTGTCTTTGAGGGCGGGGTGCCTAAGCTCAAGTGAGGCATGGAGCCTGAAATTGTAGGCTTGAATAGCCTTCTGTCGTCTTTCTTGTTTTGGTTTCAAGTCCTCTTTATCGTTGAAGGGAAGAATTCCCGTAACCAGTACCCCGGGGTCCGTAACCCGTAATCTGTAAACTATGTTCCCAGTACAAAATGTAAACTATGTTTCGGGTTGCACAACGTGTCTGTTTGCGGTTGCGGTTGCGGAAACGGAAACTGGCGCGGTACCGTGTACGGGTTACGGGTTACGGGTTACGGGTTACGGGTTACGGGTTACGGGTTACGGGTTACGGGTTTTAGGTTATATGTATGGGTTACTGATTGTGGCAGCGGAGGCGGGATGAAGCGCTTAGTGGTGGGATTGATTTCTGTTTTTATGTTCGTCAGTACTGCGTGGGCTGAGGATGGGGACGAGTTTGTTATCGCGGATTTGGCGATTTACGCAAAATCCATCGAGGTTTTGGTCCATGTTCGTGACACGGAGGATGGACATTTAGAGCGATTTATTTCTGCCTACACCAAGGAAAATGCACTTGAACTGACCACGCCAGCGGATGATGTATTGGTTGTTTGTGAACGCCCGCCCAAGCCAATACGAGCCTACTGTAATTTTCGCTTTACTCAGTCGGATCGCACTTTTATTTCGGACCAAAAAATGGATTACCGGGCTCTCTATGACGAAGCTGATGGATTTCTGGGGCTGGGTGCTCCGACTTTGGCTTTTAAAAATCACCGCAATGAAAGCTTTCACTTTATTCCCGCCGAACACGCACTGTTGGCGGGAGCCGTGTATTGACTCAAAACCAGCCTACTTTGTTTTTTATCCGCAAAATCCTTTATCAGTGAAGCCAGTCCTTTGCCGCCCATCCTCCGCCAATCCTCACGCGCCTTTCGGCCGCGGGCGCATCTTCGGGTCGCGTCAGTATCCTGCCGCGCCTCGGATATGCCCCGCGCGACGGCGGAGGATTCGGATTTACGGAGATGGCTCGGCAATCGGACTTTCTTCTCGGACAAAGGCGGCCAAACGGTTTTGCGGATAAAAAACAAAGTAGGCCAGTTTCTACTGCCTATTTGCTCGTCTCGTTGGCCTTAATGAAGGCGGCGATCAGGCGATTGAATTTGTCCACCTGTTCTTGAGTTCCTTTAACCACCCATGAGACCGCACGACCGGCGATGTTGGCGGAGCCATCGGTGTCGATGGAAACTCCAGCCTCAAAGGCAATATCGCGAATGGCATCGGTCAAAGAGCCAACGCGAGCCCAGCCGGCGGCAATGCCTCCAGTGTCAGTGACGATTTGAGTTTTGCCTTTGATGATTTGACTTGGCTTTTCAAAGTCAGGACCGTGGGCGTAAAGAGCCACATTGATGGGACCAAAGGAAGCTTCTTCGCTGCCTGGCCGGGGGTCAACTCCCGAGTCCAAACCAGAAATATTCCAGTCGGCAATGCCGCTGAACACATCTTCAAGAACAGCCTGTGAAATGGGCAGGGGAATGGAGTTGCCGTTTTCCAGGCGACGAAGACAAACAATAATCAAGGTGGTGCTGTCGCCGAACAACTCCAAAGACTCGAATCCACCGAGAATGCTGGCTCTGCGCAAGGGGGCCTGGAACTCGCGACCGGCGTGGAGATTAAAGGGAATACGCTTTTCCCAGGCGTTTTGGTCTTCTTCCCAACGGAAGGCGTTGACCACGCAGAAGTTTGACCCGGCTCGGATCACGCTCACCCCGTCGGTGATTTCCTCACTGGCTGAAAATACGAGTTGGCCGTTAAGAAATCGCCTTTCAGGACGGATAAACCGTGGAAAAAACACGGAATCACTGGGGACAGCCATGCTTTGCTTGACCAAAAAGGGCTGGCGGAAGGCAAAGGACTCAGTTGTGCCACCTAATGCAGCACTCCATGAGAGCCCGAGGCAGAGGAAAAGGGCGAGGAGTTTGGTTGAACTCACGGTCATCATGACAAACCTCCGAAAGGCGCCTAATGTAACTAATTTAATGCAGTATGTCAAATTTTCATGAGATTAAGGCTGTCTTTAGAACGGCCTAATTTTGTCACTCTCGCGGGACTCTTCCATGTGATGAAAATCAGGAGTGATTTCCATTGTTTTAACCCCTGGAACTGGCTACAAGTGGACCGTGTTGTTTAGCGGAAAAATCACCAATTCCGTTCTGGCCTATGTGGGCCGCCAGGGGGCAGGTTTAGAGGGGCTTCATGAAGTCACCGACTTACCTGAAGAATTTCTACGTGATCCGTCCTGTTGGTTGGAAGCTCATAAGGTGGAACAATTTCTCGAAGCGCTCAATCGTGAGTTTGGGGTCAAGTTAAACGACCCGAACCTGATGGAGAGCATCGGTCACTCATGCCATGAGCTTTGGGCATGGGGAGTGCTCGATAGCGTTTTGAGAATGATGCCGAAAGCTCAGGACATCTATCAACAGCCCCATCGCTTCCTTTCGTATTTTCTTTCGCCCGATCCGACATTGAACAATGTCCGTCGCGAAGACGAAGCCATTAGTTTTGAAATGCCCTGGTCATCTGAGGACTTCCCTCTGGTGTCGGAGTACTTGCGTGCGGCCCTTGAAGCTCTGCCCTCTTATTTGGGCAAAGACAGGGCTGTCGTTCGTTGGCGGGGACCACGGGTGTATATCGGTTGGTCAGAGGCTCAGCAGAGCTTTTTCGAGGAAGAAGAAGGCGAAGCCCACTTTAAGCCGGAACTTGTAAAAGTCATGCGAGCTTCGCTTGAAGATGCGCAACGGGAACTTGAAGAGCGCAAACGAGAATTGGTTCTTAAAGATCAGGAAGTTCAGTCTTATAAAGCGCAAATGTCCAGTTTGCTCATGCAAGCAGGGGATGGGCCTGAGGTCATTCGCCACTTCAGTGAAACCTGGCACATTGACGAGCGGCTTGATCTGCTTAAATCCCAAGTGCGTCGCATGGATGATTACATGGTTCGGGCTCAGCAGTTGGTGACCCTTTTGATTGGCCAGGGCCGCAAGGATCATCAGGTGGCTGAGGCAATGAAGCGTATGGATTGGGATTATCTGCGCACCACCTTCCCGAAGCTCGTGGCTGACATGGTTGAAGGACTTCAAAATCTACAAAACCAAATCCGTGACGGCTCTCTACCGCCCGATCCGGATTCAGCCGAAAAAATGGACACCAGAAAGCCAGGCAAAATCAGTCAGGCAGATCAGCAATTGAACTTGTAAGATCATCATTAAGGAGAATCACCAGTGGCAAAGATCGCTAAAGTGTTTGGACGAGAAATTCTAGACAGCCGGGGAAATCCAACTGTTGAAGTGGATGTGACCTTCGACAACGGACACATGGGTCGGGTGGGAGTGCCCTCCGGTGCTTCAACTGGTGCCTATGAGGCCCATGAACTGCGTGACAAAGATCCCAAGCGCTATTTGGGTAAGGGTGTGCACAAAGCCGTTGAAAATGTGAATAGTGTTTTGGCCCCAGCTTTGGCAGGCAAGAACTTCACCACGGTTGAAGAATTTGATGCCGGGCTACTAGAAATCGATGGAACAGAAAACAAGTCAAAGCTAGGTGCCAACGCCATCCTCGGTGTCTCAATGGCCGCCGCTAAAGCTGCTGCTGCCAGTGAAGGTGTCTCCTTGTTTCGCTACTTGGGTGGGGACAAGGCGACCAAGCTCCCCGTGCCTTTGATGAACGTCGTCAATGGCGGTGCTCACGCGAATAACGGCATGGATGTTCAGGAGTTCATGATCGCTCCCGTTGTGGGTGGGCGTTTTTCTGAAAGTCTTCGGGCTGGTTCAGAGATTTTTCATTGTCTTAAGAAAATCATCGACGAAAAAGGCATGCCCACCGCTGTTGGGGACGAGGGCGGGTTTGCCCCAAACCTGGCAAAAAATATCGAAGCCTTGCAGTTGATCATGCAGGCGACCGAGAAGGCCGGATACCGCCCCGGCGAAGATGTATTTCTAGCCTTGGATGTGGCATCCACTGAGCTGTTTAAGAACGGCAAGTATGACTGGGAAGGTGGCCAAATCACCGCCCAGGAGCTGGGTGAGATCTACAAAGGTTGGGCCAAGGAGTTTCCTTTAGTCTCCATCGAAGACGGATTTGCTGAGGACGACTGGGATGGTTGGATCGCTTTTACCAAAGATGTGGGTGATAAGATGCAGTTGGTGGGTGACGACTTGTTTGTAACAAACCCCAAGCGTCTTCAGGACGGCATCAAGCGTGGTGCGGCGAATGCCTTATTGGTCAAGGTCAATCAAATCGGAAGTCTCAGTGAAACAGTGAAGGCTGTACGCATGGCTCAAGAGGCGAAATACCGTTGTGTCATGTCTCACCGAAGTGGCGAAACTGAAGACGCAACAATTGCGGATTTGGCGGTTGCCCTTTCAACAGAACAAATCAAAACCGGCTCATTGTGCCGGGGCGAGAGAACAGCTAAATACAATCAGCTTCTGCGAATTGAAGAAGAGCTTGGCGCAAAAGCTGAGTACTGGGGCCGAAGGGCCTTCTGATTAGGTGCCTATCTACTTTTTTGGATGCAGTGAAATAAAAAAGGGAGGTTGCAACCTCCCTTTTTTATTTCACTGCATCCAAAAAAGTAGATAGGCACCTAATCAGAAGGCCCTTCGGCCCCAGTACTCAGCTTTTGCGCCAAGCTCTTCTTCAATTCGCAGAAGCTGATTGTATTTAGCTGTTCTCTCGCCCCGGCACAATGAGCCGGTTTTGATTTGTTCTGTTGAAAGGGCAACCGCCAAATCCGCAATTGTTGCGTCTTCAGTTTCGCCACTTCGGTGAGACATGACACAACGGTATTTCGCCTCTTGAGCCATGCGTACAGCCTTCACTGTTTCACTGAGACTTCCGATTTGATTGACCTTGACCAATAAGGCATTCGCCGCACCACGCTTGATGCCGTCCTGAAGACGCTTGGGGTTTGTTACAAACAAGTCGTCACCCACCAACTGCATCTTATCACCCACATCTTTGGTAAAAGCGATCCAACCATCCCAGTCGTCCTCAGCAAATCCGTCTTCGATGGAGACTAAAGGAAACTCCTTGGCCCAACCTTTGTAGATCTCACCCAGCTCCTGGGCGGTGATTTGGCCACCTTCCCAGTCATACTTGCCGTTCTTAAACAGCTCAGTGGATGCCACATCCAAGGCTAGAAATACATCTTCGCCGGGGCGGTATCCGGCCTTCTCGGTCGCCTGCATGATCAACTGCAAGGCTTCGATATTTTTTGCCAGGTTTGGGGCAAACCCGCCCTCGTCCCCAACAGCGGTGGGCATGCCTTTTTCGTCGATGATTTTCTTAAGACAATGAAAAATCTCTGAACCAGCCCGAAGACTTTCAGAAAAACGCCCACCCACAACGGGAGCGATCATGAACTCCTGAACATCCATGCCGTTATTCGCGTGAGCACCGCCATTGACGACGTTCATCAAAGGCACGGGGAGCTTGGTCGCCTTGTCCCCACCCAAGTAGCGAAACAAGGAGACACCTTCACTGGCAGCAGCAGCTTTAGCGGCGGCCATTGAGACACCGAGGATGGCGTTGGCACCTAGCTTTGACTTGTTTTCTGTTCCATCGATTTCTAGTAGCCCGGCATCAAATTCTTCAACCGTGGTGAAGTTCTTGCCTGCCAAAGCTGGGGCCAAAACACTATTCACATTTTCAACGGCTTTGTGCACACCCTTACCCAAATAGCGCTTGGGATCTTTGTCACGCAGTTCATGGGCCTCATAGGCACCAGTTGAAGCACCGGAGGGCACTCCCACCCGACCCATGTGTCCGTTGTCGAAGGTCACATCCACTTCAACAGTTGGATTTCCCCGGCTGTCTAGAATTTCTCGTCCAAACACTTTAGCGATCTTTGCCACTGGTGATTCTCCTTAATGATGATCTTACAAGTTCAATTGCTGATCTGCCTGACTGATTTTGCCTGGCTTTCTGGTGTCCATTTTTTCGGCTGAATCCGGATCGGGCGGTAGAGAGCCGTCACGGATTTGGTTTTGTAGATTTTGAAGTCCTTCAACCATGTCAGCCACGAGCTTCGGGAAGGTGGTGCGCAGATAATCCCAATCCATACGCTTCATTGCCTCAGCCACCTGATGATCCTTGCGGCCCTGGCCAATCAAAAGGGTCACCAACTGCTGAGCCCGAACCATGTAATCATCCATGCGACGCACTTGGGATTTAAGCAGATCAAGCCGCTCGTCAATGTGCCAGGTTTCACTGAAGTGGCGAATGACCTCAGGCCCATCCCCTGCTTGCATGAGCAAACTGGACATTTGCGCTTTATAAGACTGAACTTCCTGATCTTTAAGAACCAATTCTCGTTTGCGCTCTTCAAGTTCCCGTTGCGCATCTTCAAGCGAAGCTCGCATGACTTTTACAAGTTCCGGCTTAAAGTGGGCTTCGCCTTCTTCTTCCTCGAAAAAGCTCTGCTGAGCCTCTGACCAACCGATATACACCCGTGGTCCCCGCCAACGAACGACAGCCCTGTCTTTGCCCAAATAAGAGGGCAGAGCTTCAAGGGCCGCACGCAAGTACTCCGACACCAGAGGGAAGTCCTCAGATGACCAGGGCATTTCAAAACTAATGGCTTCGTCTTCGCGACGGACATTGTTCAATGTCGGATCGGGCGAAAGAAAATACGAAAGGAAGCGATGGGGCTGTTGATAGATGTCCTGAGCTTTCGGCATCATTCTCAAAACGCTATCGAGCACTCCCCATGCCCAAAGCTCATGGCATGAGTGACCGATGCTCTCCATCAGGTTCGGGTCGTTTAACTTGACCCCAAACTCACGATTGAGCGCTTCGAGAAATTGTTCCACCTTATGAGCTTCCAACCAACAGGACGGATCACGTAGAAATTCTTCAGGTAAGTCGGTGACTTCATGAAGCCCCTCTAAACCTGCCCCCTGGCGGCCCACATAGGCCAGAACGGAATTGGTGATTTTTCCGCTAAACAACACGGTCCACTTGTAGCCAGTTCCAGGGGTTAAAACAATGGAAATCACTCCTGATTTTCATCACATGGAAGAGTCCCGCGAGAGTGACAAAATTAGGCCGTTCTAAAGACAGCCTTAATCTCATGAAAATTTGACATACTGCATTAAATTAGTTACATTAGGCGCCTTTCGGAGGTTTGTCATGATGACCGTGAGTTCAACCAAACTCCTCGCCCTTTTCCTCTGCCTCGGGCTCTCATGGAGTGCTGCATTAGGTGGCACAACTGAGTCCTTTGCCTTCCGCCAGCCCTTTTTGGTCAAGCAAAGCATGGCTGTCCCCAGTGATTCCGTGTTTTTTCCACGGTTTATCCGTCCTGAAAGGCGATTTCTTAACGGCCAACTCGTATTTTCAGCCAGTGAGGAAATCACCGACGGGGTGAGCGTGATCCGAGCCGGGTCAAACTTCTGCGTGGTCAACGCCTTCCGTTGGGAAGAAGACCAAAACGCCTGGGAAAAGCGTATTCCCTTTAATCTCCACGCCGGTCGCGAGTTCCAGGCCCCCTTGCGCAGAGCCAGCATTCTCGGTGGATTCGAGTCTTTGGAGTTGTTCGGCGACAGCACCACCTTGATTATTGTTTGTCTTCGTCGCCTGGAAAACGGCAACTCCATTCCCCTGCCCATTTCACAGGCTGTTCTTGAAGATGTGTTCAGCGGCATTGCCGACTGGAATATTTCTGGTTTGGACTCGGGAGTTGACCCCCGGCCAGGCAGCGAAGAAGCTTCCTTTGGTCCCATCAATGTGGCTCTTTACGCCCACGGTCCTGACTTTGAAAAGCCAAGTCAAATCATCAAAGGCAAAACTCAAATCGTCACTGACACTGGAGGCATTGCCGCCGGCTGGGCTCGCGTTGGCTCTTTGACCGATGCCATTCGCGATATTGCCTTTGAGGCTGGAGTTTCCATCGACACCGATGGCTCCGCCAACATCGCCGGTCGTGCGGTCTCATGGGTGGTTAAAGGAACTCAAGAACAGGTGGACAAATTCAATCGCCTGATCGCCGCCTTCATTAAGGCCAACGAGACGAGCAAATAGGCAGTAGAAACTGGCCTACTTTGTTTTTTATCCGCAAAACCGTTTGGCCGCCTTTGTCCGAGAAGAAAGTCCGATTGCCGAGCCATCTCCGTAAATCCGAATCCTCCGCCGTCGCGCGGGGCATATCCGAGGCGCGGCAGGATACTGACGCGACCCGAAGATGCGCCCGCGGCCGAAAGGCGCGTGAGGATTGGCGGAGGATGGGCGGCAAAGGACTGGCTTCACTGATAAAGGATTTTGCGGATAAAAAACAAAGTAGGCTGGTTTTGAGTCAATACACGGCTCCCGCCAACAGTGCGTGTTCGGCGGGAATAAAGTGAAAGCTTTCATTGCGGTGATTTTTAAAAGCCAAAGTCGGAGCACCCAGCCCCAGAAATCCATCAGCTTCGTCATAGAGAGCCCGGTAATCCATTTTTTGGTCCGAAATAAAAGTGCGATCCGACTGAGTAAAGCGAAAATTACAGTAGGCTCGTATTGGCTTGGGCGGGCGTTCACAAACAACCAATACATCATCCGCTGGCGTGGTCAGTTCAAGTGCATTTTCCTTGGTGTAGGCAGAAATAAATCGCTCTAAATGTCCATCCTCCGTGTCACGAACATGGACCAAAACCTCGATGGATTTTGCGTAAATCGCCAAATCCGCGATAACAAACTCGTCCCCATCCTCAGCCCACGCAGTACTGACGAACATAAAAACAGAAATCAATCCCACCACTAAGCGCTTCATCCCGCCTCCGCTGCCACAATCAGTAACCCATACATATAACCTAAAACCCGTAACCCGTAACCCGTAACCCGTAACCCGTAACCCGTAACCCGTAACCCGTAACCCGTACACGGTACCGCGCCAGTTTCCGTTTCCGCAACCGCAACCGCAAACAGACACGTTGTGCAACCCGAAACATAGTTTACATTTTGTACTGGGAACATAGTTTACAGATTACGGGTTACGGACCCCGGGGTACTGGTTACGGGAATTCTTCCCTTCAACGATAAAGAGGACTTGAAACCAAAACAAGAAAGACGACAGAAGGCTATTCAAGCCTACAATTTCAGGCTCCATGCCTCACTTGAGCTTAGGCACCCCGCCCTCAAAGACAATGACTTGGCCTTTTTTGAGATTTGGAAATAAATGTCTCCCACCCCAAGT
>JACKAM010000005.1 GCA_020635075.1 Pseudobdellovibrionaceae bacterium
TCGAGGTGGCACATGACAGCTTTAATCTTTGGGACGTGGCCGGATGGTGAGCCGATCTTGGGGCCAGGTGAGGTGGAGATTGGGGAGTGTCGGCATGCTAAAAAGAATGATCTGGATGAGCCTTATTCTTGTGATAATTCAGGGATCTTCTTCACAGATGAGAATCAGAGCCACCTAGGTCACTTTCATGTGAGGGCGTTGAAATGAGCAATCGGTTCGTGAGAGTACTAGTTGCGGTGTTTCTGGCGGTAGTAATATTGAGCAGCCAGGATACCTATGGAGCTGAAACAAAGGGAAAGGACCGTCTTGAGAAAGAGCTTGAGAAGCTGAATTCCAGGTACTGGGGCGGGAAAATCCCGGTAGGTAGGGTTAAGGTTGTGGAGGCTGGCAATTACGATGTCGATTTAGTTGCAATGGATGTTTTTGAGTTGAAGCGAAATTCCATAGGAGTGATTCTATGCAAGGACGCCGAGGTTCGCTTCGTTAGAAGTGAGATCTGGCACATCAACACCAAATCCGCCGGCTGCAAGGTGGGAGAATATGAGGCGGCGGCGGGGACGACGATATCGTTTTGGGAGACGGAGACTAACAGGTTGAGGTCGTTAGTCATTGCCAAGTCGATGAAGGTCCGAGGTTATACTTGGCCAGCGAACTCCAATTTGTTGTTTGGTTATGGTCCGGACCCTCTGGGTTACTTGTATGCTGTCGAACTTGGTGCGGACTTAGAGGGCACCAAATTCAAGAAAGGTCAGAGAGTTTATGTCGGTGAAATCATCGATGATACAGGCAAGCGTGATGACAAGCTGTCCTTGGAGGGCGATGAACATCACTTGTGATTACGCACCTTACATCGGGCTATTCATCAAACCGGGCCAACTGTTGGCCGACGAGGCGTTGTCCCTTATAGGGGAAAGGCTTGAGGTACTTGGCGGGGTTGAGATAACGGCCGGCCTTTTTCACTGCAAAATGTAAATGAGCTTTGGTGCAATAGCCGGTGCAGCCGATGGTGCCGAGCTTTTGGCCGTTGAAGACCTGTCGGCCCTTTTTTACTTCTGGTGAAATGGATTGAAGGTGATTGTAGTAGCTTTCAAGGCCGTTTTGGTGACGAACAACCACAAAGTTGCCAGCTGCGCGGTTTTTCCCAGTCCGCAACACACGTCCACTTTGCACGGTATAAACGGCGTGACCCGCAGGAAGTTCAAAGTCCAAGCCTAAGTGAGCTTGGCGGCGCTTCTTAATCGGATGAAAGCGTCTGGGTTTATACAAACTTGAGTAATGCTGGTAGGCCACGGGTGAGTAAAGAGGCCTTTCGTGGCCCAATCCGTCCGGACCGACGTAGCTTCCTCCGCCTTCAAAACGTACAAACTTACGCTGGTGTTTCTTGCCACCGATCTCCAATTCTGTTTCCAAAACCTCGCCGTATTTGACCAGGCGATCGCCGTCGTACTTTTCCTCATAGACAAGTCGGTAGTGGGCATTTCTTTGCAGGACCTTCTGGAGATTAAAATCTAAAAGATAGGCATCCATAAAGCGATACGCGACCCATTTATCCGGGACATGTTTGGTAATGCTTTCGATCAGTGAGCCGCGCACTTTGCCAACAAGTTCTTTGGTGCGAACTTCGTACTCCTCGCTCTGTACGCCGGAGCCTGCGGCTTCGGCCTCCTGCCACACAACAAAAGAGTTGTCCTGGTCAGGATCATAAAACTTGAGCTCTGTCCGCGAGGGTTGGGCCAAGCGGGTCACTTTGTAAACTGAACCCGGGACCAGGGTGAAGCTCTTGGGGAAAAGGTTTTCGCCGAGCACGGTGGCAATGGACCGCTCAGTAAATCCATAGCGCCTCATGAGTGAGTATACGGTTTCGCCGGATTTGATACGAGGCCAGAGCACTTGATCCTTGTCGGCTTTTGTGAGGTATTTGGAGGGCACGGGTTTTTTAGCGCGATGAGGCTTGGCCAGCGCCGAAGGCAAACCAAGAGACAGTGTAACAGAACAGGAAAAAAGGATGATCAACAGTCGCAAGTTCAGCAGGTGCATTTTTGTCCCTTTGGTGTCACTTATGTTTGTCCATCTTACATCTGCTTTGGCCCAAGCCCAATACTTTACTGGACCAATATCCTCTGGGCTTGGCAGTACTGGACGAGCTGCCACCGAACCAGAAGAGGGTGTTTTTTTAAACCCTGCCATTCTTCCCCATGCAAAGGATTTTTCGAGCGCGCTGTATTACGCCGACGGCGAGTTGGCCGAGAACCAAAGTGGAACCGATTTGGCCGTGAGCTTTGTCGACAACACCGAGGGCATTTTTATGCCCGGCTCTCTCAGTTATGTGCGTCGGCGCAGAAATTATCCGGGATTACCTTCGGTGAATGAAGAGTACTGGCACGTTGGCCTTGGGAAGTTTGTAACCGAATATGTTTCTGTCGGCCTTGGCATTCACTACCGCTCTGTGGATCAAGAGGGCGGCGAGGATTTTACTTATTGGAATGCCACCCTCGGGGCTCTATGGGCCCCAAAGCCCGAATGGGGGCTTGCTTTGGTGGGCCATAATCTGACAGCTAAGGATATACAGAACAGGGCCGGCTACCTGGAAGATCTCCCTCGGGTGGGGGCGGGATTCGTTTATTTGTTTGATCGCATTCTCAAAGCCCGCGTGGACGTGGTGAAGCCCCTTGAGGAAAACCCAGAGGACAAATTCCAATTGGGCCTGGGGGTCGAGACTTATCCTAATGAATTCAGTGCTTTACGGGTTGGCTATGAGCTCGACGACCTGACCAAGCATCAATTTGTGGCCCTGGGCCTGGCTTTTTTGGGTCCGCGCTTGAAAATTGACTACTCATTTCGTAAGAATACCAAGAGCGGCAGCGGCGGGATGCATAGCGTTGACTTCAGGGTCCCCTTTTGATAGCTTGCCGCCTTTGTTGAATTTGAAATTTGAGGATGGAGGATCGCAAATGGCTTCACCAACTAAGAAGACAAGCAGAGTGAGAAAAATGAAATTGGCCACCAAAGGCAGAAAACGCAAGGCCAAGAATCGCACTCAAGGCACTACAAAATCCAAAGAAGAGCTCTTTGGAGACAACAAGAAGTAATTCATTTGCTTCTTTAAAATTTAAAATTTGAAATTGGTTACGGCCGCTCTAAAAGAGTGGCCGTTTTTTTTGGTGCCAGGCCTAGTCTGGCAGCCAGCTTTGACTGTACCAAAGCCATACGCTTAAAAGTATATAAAAGAAATATACTCTTACCCGTATAGGGGAGGCTTATGTCTAAGCAATCAGATGGGCAAAAGGTGAGAAGTACCCGGCAACTAGGTCATGTCATAAAGCGGGAGCGAAACACCCAGGGGTTTTCCCAAAACGATCTAGCCGAAAAATCTGGCTTGCGGCAGGCAGGGGTCTCATTAGTTGAGTCAGGAGCGAAGGGCGTCAGACTTGAGACCCTTTTCAAGCTTCTTGCGGCCTTAGATTTAGAGATCGTCGTTCAAAATAGAAAAAAAGGACAATAGGGTAAGGAGATGGGGAAGAGCCAAAACCAAATTGCAGCCTTGGATGTCTATATTGGAGGTGAGCAGGCAGGTGACCTTCCAGCAGGTATTCGATCCTTCTTTCTCCCATAATGGCCATGATGAGGGTGGGGAGCTCTTCCCCGATATAGTTCCGTTAATAGTCACGCTTGAGTGGATTCCAGGTACCATTGAGTTCAGGGTTCTTAAAGATGGCATCCAGACCACGTCTTTCTCGGCAATCGGTTCTTCTCTGCGCACAGCAATAGAAGCGCTCCCCCAGGAAGCCATGAAACGGGAAAACGGAAACTCTAAACAACTCCTCATCAACCGAGTAAATCAGATTGAGCGCATGGCTACTGAGGAAAAATGGGTTCAGGTCCGGCACTTTCTTTTAAAGCTGAGGGGGGAGATTGGTGAACGGGTTGACGACCAGTTCATTCCGGCCAATGAAGGGCAGCAATCTAAGGCACAAATTTTAACCCTAGTTGATCGATTTCACGGTGATCTTTAATTGGGATACATTCTTTCGAAGGGGTCGATAGAATAAATGATTCCCCAGTGCAAAATTGGTCGAGGATCTCTTAGAAACCCGACAAGCTGCCCCAGCTCATCAAAGGCTACTCCTCCAGATAATCCATCGGAACTTCTAATCCCGATTGGAGCAGAAGCGGAGTTTACCCGTCCCCGAGCTTTTATCAGTTTGCCGGTTTGATCAAATTTAAGGGCAAAACCGACGCCCACAGTTTCAGCCCTGACGATCTCATCAATCAAGTCCATCACTGGAGCCTCTCTCGTCAATGAACAAGAAACAGAATATCGTGTTCCGCCCAAGTTTAGGATCGGGCTGCACTTGGCAAACCCAATGGAGCCGTGGGATTTGCGATCGTAAGGTTCC
This sequence comes from Pseudobdellovibrionaceae bacterium, assembly GCA_020635075.1. Lineage (NCBI taxonomy): Bacteria > Pseudomonadati > Bdellovibrionota > Bdellovibrionia > Bdellovibrionales > Pseudobdellovibrionaceae > Pseudobdellovibrionaceae bacterium. Next base: position 4,398 of record JACKAM010000005.1, read on the forward strand.
ATTTCTGGATCGAGATCTAACAATGCGGCATCAAATATTTGGGAAGCCATTTTTGGCCGGCGAGTACCAAGATCCTTTGCTGCCAGCCCAAGGATGATTCCGCCGCCCTTTCCTTCTTGGCCACATGAAAAGACCCCTTTCGGCCTTGAAAGTGACAGCTCATCGTCTCCGCATTTGAGAGTAACGCCTTGCCAATTGCTCTGCCGAGCGAGCTGTTTGAAGCGTCTAGCGCTGTCTGAGCTGATAACGACGGCAACTGAGGAGTCATAGTCGGTCAGGGGATTTTGCTTTCCCTGGCTGCGATAAATACTTCGCCAAGAGATCTCATCAAATGGGTTTACGGCGCAATGATCGCCACCATACAGGGAGCAAAACAGGCTATTGGTTATCAGAACACCGGTATCAATTGTGTCCCCGACCCTGACCTGACAAAGAATTGAATCAAATTCTTTTGGCGGTTTAGAGTCATCGAATCGCATCCGATGCCGACTGCCCTCTTTTATAGAATTCTTATGAAGGATAGCTCCAGAGATGATGATATCCCTTAGAGTGCGGAGGGGAACCCGAGATCTCTGCACAAGATCACACTGTTGAACACAGGATTCCATTTCAGGATTGAAGGGGATTTCCCGGGTGCCTTTAGTGTATCGCTCGTCCAGATCTTTGATAAGGATTGCAGAGGATTTCTGTAAGCACTTAAAGCATTTGTCCGGATACCCGGCCACGTCTTTTACCGCAGTTTCAAGCCACCTAGAGGACCCTAGATTGGGCTGTTTACTCGTGAACACTCCATCCCAAGAACAGCCGACAAAGAGAAGGGCCGTCAATAAAACTGAAAATCTTGGAGTCTGCATCTACACTCCTGGTCTATGGGGACTTGTCTTGCCATGAAATGGTATTTGCAACTGTTGATATGCAACTATTCTAGTTTATGAAAAATGAAGGGTCACCCTAATTGGCTCTGGGTCCTGGTCGGGGGAGGGGTAAGGGCTCTTGCCGGGTAAACGGAATTTGACGGTCAGATGGCGGGCTTGGCCCTTGAAAGGTGCGTAATATTAATTGTTTAGCAGATCGAGGCGCCGGAGGTTCTGAGCCGCGAGGGGCTGGCTTGAGCCGGGCCAGTCAGGCGGGGGGTGACTCTTTTTTGGTGCCAGGTTCCGATTATGCCTCCGTCCGCGTAGATATCACCTTTAGGAGTTTTTGGATTCGATTTGCTTCATCTGCTGGGACACGGGCCTTTTTGGCAAACGAAGGCCACCGTTTTACAGCGTTTCCAACCTCTTTAATGATCGTTTTGGCTTCCCCAATAGAAAACCTGTTGGCGACTTCATAGAAATCATCGAGTTCGATGTCATTGTACTTACCATTGACCGACATCAGGTGCTGATTGGTCCATTCACCCTTGGGGTTGTAAGCAAAGGTGATGTCATAGGCTGGGGTTAGCCTCCATTTTTTGCCTCTTTGTAAAAGAAATGAAAAGTTCTTCGAGTGGTCGTCGCAATTCATTGCCATCACATTAAAAACCATGCGGCGAAAGGCCTCTACTTCATTTTCACGATCTAGATTTAGTTCGCGGATAGTCATAAATAATTGTTCATAACTGTTCGTGGACTTCTTCTTGAAATCAATATGGTTAATGGCACATAGGCTTTGCATGTGGTGTTTTGTGCCGTTTCCCGCCCTATCGAATCGCCTTGTCATGAAGTGGGCGCGCCCATTTTCTTCAAATAAACGACATTCTGGAATTTCAATTTTGGCTTCCTTGGCCATGAGAGAATAGGCAAACTCAATCCGTCCATAATTTTGTGATGAACCCAACTCAAAATCCTCACCCACCCCGTCGAACTTCAGGAGCCAATGTTCGAAGCCGCTTTCTGCGGGTACTTGTCCGGATCGAATTTCATCCGTCGTTGGATTCCATGAAATAACAGCTTTTGCTCTCGCACCATTAGCGGATGTACCAACCTCAATAATACTTCTTAGGGCGGCTTCCGTATGTTCGTCGGTATCGGCGTACCCCCGGACAACTTCTCGTGCGGTGGTGACGAGTTTCTCCATTTCCAAGGCCGAAGGCTTTTGTGTTCTCGGCCCACGGTTTGGCCTAAATTCTAGGGCGCCCATCGCTCTTTTGCCCATATAGGCGAGGCGATCAAGGGGTGTTATCTGGGAAGAGTTAATACCGTGCTCAGCCATGTATCGATTAATTAGGGCATTTCCGAAATCGTCAGGCAGGGCATCCGCCAGCATTGCCGGCAACCGCTTGTAGGTTTCGATTGGCAGACCAGTAAATACGAATATCTCCTCTTCTTCGTTGAGTGGCATATGAAGGGGCGCCAGTTCATAGCCCCTTTGTGCAAACTCTTTGTCCCATGCGAAGACATAAAACCCGCTTTTTGGATCGAGAGCGACCGCTCCCGCGTATATGTCCCATATAAACACCTCAACTCGATCTACGGGTTTGTACGGTGTTTTCTTTTTTCTTGCGGTCTTACTTTTTGCCACTGTTTTTTGACCTTTTACTGGCCCGTTGCCTTTTAGGTTCTTCTTTTACCATGTGGAGAGGGTTGATCGTTGCTGTTGGAGCGAGCGCCGTGAGCCAGTCTTGGCGCCCCAGTGCACGCGCGACTTTCACCAGTGTCTTTAAGGTTGTCCCTTTGCCCATTTCTAGGTTTTTTAGTGCTGTTAGACTCACTCCAGCCTGGGAGCATAGTTTTTGCCTGAGGATATTCTTTTGTAGGCGCAGGGCCTTTATGTTTTCGCCAAGGATCTGTTCGATTTCTTCGTCAGATAAGATTGTTTTCATAAAAGTCTTTTTTAAATCTGTAATGGTCATTTTTTAGATTAAAAGATCTATTTAAAGCTATTATACAGAATTTGGAATATAAATCAATACAGGATAAAAGACCTAATAAAGACCCTTGTGGCCAAAATAGCTATTAAAGGGCTTAAATAAGACCTTTATAGAAAATAGTTTAGCGGATCGAGGCGCCGGAAGTTCTGAGCCGCGAGGGACTGGCTTGAGCCGGGCCAGTCAGGCGGAAGGTGACTGGATGAAAGGTCTGACCCTGTTGGCCGGGCAAATAGCGATAGCGGCTGATGGCGCGAATGGCTTCGCGGTCGAGGACTTGATAACCCGAAGAGCGAGCGACTTTTAAGTTTCGAACCTGACCCTCGGGACTCACATCATAAGTCAGAGCAACCGTTCCTTCCCAACCACTTTGGCGAGCAAGAGCGGGATAAACCGGGGGAACATTGCCTGGGTGTTGGCGGAGATCCGTGTTCAAACGAGTTCCTTCGGGAAGGCCCAATCGGCCGCCCACGGCGGTATTTTGCGTGGTCACCGAATCCTTTTTAGCGGGCAACTCCGAAGGAGCTTGGGTCTTTTCAGTTTTATTATTGGCCAGGGCCGAAGCCTCTGTTTTGGCTTCTTCAGTTGTTTTTGGCAATTCTTCCTCAGAAGACTCACTGTCTTCACTCAGGTTGGGATCGCTCGCCGCAGCCAATAGGGCTTCCTGGTTTTCCAGGTTGTCCACTTCTTTGTTCACATCGGCAAAGGGATCGCCCTCGGGAGTGTTGTCGAGGCTATTGGCATCATCAAGCTGATCCTTTTGAAACTCCTGGTAGGCCTCGCTGTCGGCCAGGCTTTCCTGATTAGACGGCGGAGGCGTCTCGACGGGAACTGCGGCCACGACGGGAGATTCCTCTTGGGTCTCAGCAGGCGGAGCCTCTTCTTTAACCTCTTTCTCCGGCAATTTTGGCGGAGGGGGAGGAGAAGCTTTTGCCACCTCTTTTTTAGGTGCGGGTTCTTTGGCCTTGGTTTCTTTTTTCGCAATGACCACGGCCGAATCGTCCTTGGTCGGAGTTTCCGGGGTGGGAGCCATTTCCTTTTCAATCTGAGCGGTGGCCGGATCCGTTGGAGGCAAGTCAGTCAGTACAGGAACAGGGGTATTACCCAGGGGAGGGGGCTCGTCGGATATAACCGAGATCTCCGTCCACTCGGTGGTGCCGGGGGGAGGGATGTCGCGCCAGTTAGACGCCGTGGCCAGCATGAAGATCAATCCACTGTGCAAGAGGAAAGAAAAGCCAATGTAGCCCGTGGAGCTGGATGATGTTTTAAAAGAAGCGTCAAGCATCGAAAATCCCTGTTATTAAAGGCATTCCGCCTTACATTGTTATCCCGGATTCAAAGCCCGTTCCAGTTTATTTGACAATATTGAGGAGAGAGCGGGACACTTCCTGAAAGCTTTACTGAACTGTCAAGGGATTGAACACACGACTGCGTGGGAAGAAGTTGAAAATGCTGAAGCGAAGCTGGCTGTTCTTCATTGTTGTTGCCTGCTGCTCTGTCACTCCGGTGATGGCCTGCCCCCATTTGTCCGGCATTTTTGATTGCACCACCAACGGTCACACTGAGCGCATGATCATTCGCCAGCAGGAAGTGGATTATGTGACTCATTATCTGGTCACCGGTACTGAGATTGTTGCCGATGGATTGTCCCATGCTCTTCCTCACCGCGAGCCGGAAGAAAAGGCGCTCTACCGGGCTACCTGTTATGGCGAAGCCCTTCGCGTGGTGGTCGAGCAGGTCTTGATTACCGGTGAGCCGAATAAAGCTCGCATTGGCACTCTCAATTTTGAGCTATGGATGAATCGCGATCCAGCCGGAAAGCTCCACCGCAAAGTCCAAGGAATTGTTTCCTTGGACGGGGATGGGAATTACCCGCTGTCTGAGGGTACAGTCTGTGTGCCGAGGTAGTTCAGGATGCGGGAAAGATGAGCCGCGGTTACCCCTTTGCTCTGCGCGGGGGTTTAGCTTTTTTCCGTAATCCGTGGTCTGTAATCCGTAAACGTTTCCGTGTGTGTGTCCGAATACCGTGACGGTTTCGGTATCCGCAACAGTAACTGTAACTGTAACTGTCACGTTTACGGGTTACAGGTTACGCAAACGGAAATTCCTCCTTTGTTGCGTTCGTTGGCCCCCCTTCGGGTAAAGACCAACTCACTTCACAAAGGAGACTTAAATGAAACAAAATGATTCCCAATACAAGTGGAGCTATTCCTATTTCCATGAGTCAGCCGAGTCTTTTCGCAAAACTGGTGTCCGCAGACCCAATTGTCAAGGAGCTTGATCTTTCTCAGGCTATTTCTATGGTCAATGGAAACTTCGCCGTATCACTCGCGGGCCTTTCTCAAACGATTCAAGGCACCTGGGTGCCCTTTAAGATTGAGGTTCAAGCGGTCGATGCCTACGGCAATCTCTTAAACGGATCAACAGGGGAATTGTGGGCAGCGACGGCAACCCTTAATTTGACCAATGTTGACGAAATCGCCATTAGTCTTAAGATTGCCTCCCATGAATCCGGATTTTCAACTGCGATCAATCTTTCTCCCCAGCAGGCTCAATCGGTAAGAGTACCCTATGGTACGATTGAGATCACTTCGACCAGTCACCCGGGTCAGGTTTTCCGACCGCTGGCCCTTTTATCTGGAGGAGTTTACGACTATGAAGTGAGGACCATATCCTCGGGTCTTTCTCACGAGTTGGTGAATTCGGTGCGCTTAGTCTCAGAGACCCTCCCAGAGCGAAATCTTCTTGACGAGTACCTCACTCAAACTGCGGCTCCTAAAAATCTGATCCAGCCGGTGCAGAGGTCGATCCAGCAGAGATCTATGGAGAATACCTTGGACTGTCAGTACCCATCGTGCGTGCGGAGTTCGGTCCGCCCGCCGTACGGCCTCATTGATTTTGCACCGCCTTATTCATGGGTAAAACCGGGAAAGGAAATCTCCGTTACCTGCAGCGGTTGGGATCAGGCGTGGTTTCAAGATCTCATTGGGAAGGGAATTGCCGCTGCAAAGGAGGTGGCTAAACTACAGTATGATGGTCAATTGGATAATCTAATTCTTGAGGCTGCAACGGCCACCTATAGCGATAGAATTACGGAGTGCTTTAACGATCCGGACATCTCGGATCCTCACGGTTGTGCAGCCGATGCACAGGCGGCATATACAGCCGTCACAGAACCATTGGCTCAAGCTGGCCAACAGCGGCTTGAAAGAGCAAACGCCCTTCGAGGAACCCTTTTGTACAATCCCGAACCTCAATTTACCTATTGGCTGCCCTCAAATCTTACGGCTGTTTTGATCGCTACTGAAATCCGTCCGGATGGAACCAAAGGAAATCGCCTAACTGTGACAAAAAAGATCGGTCCTGAGTTTTCCCTTACGGAACAAAACTTCAACTATCGCCGCCTTCCAGGAGTGTTGAAGAGCCTGCGTATTGATGGCATCGAAACAGCAACCTGGCATCAGGTTCACATTAGTGCGACTGTCGTGAGTGGATTGCCACCTGGGAATCCTTACCAGGCGGCAATTGCCGACTGCTGGATGAAGCAGGACCCAGATCTGACCGTGGAGGTGGCGACTAATTCTGAGGATCCAAGGTTCAATAGTCCAGCCTTCTTTCACACAGAATACGGTGGAAAGTTCCCGGTCATGGTGGATGAAAGGTATGGCGTCCCATACGCGAGCAGCTATCTTGAGGGCGTGGCGTCGGTGAAGAGAGCTAGAGAGATACATCGGTTGCCGGTAAAGCTACTGACAAGAGCTGTGAGCGACTCTGTTATTGAGAGCTTTGAGGCCCATTGGTCAGGAGGTACGGCCACAATTCCTATTGCGAGAGAATCATCAATTTGGGTGGGTCTCCATGCTCAGTCCATTGATCAGGAGATCTATCTTGATCCCTCAGCCATTGAACAGGCATCGCCCCTGGATTTCCGAAACCCAACTGTGGATTCAGGTCAGATCGAATTCCGCGTCCAGGGCTATCGGCTGGAAAATGGCAAGCAACTTCCATTTACGCTTTCAGAAATTAAAGACGTTGAGTTTATGTATGACGGAAAAGATACTTTATACGATATCTCAATTGATCCTAACGCGTTGTTTTACGGGGGAACTGTTGCTCTGCACGGTAAGGCAAGTTTAATGAGGTTTATTAAAAGGATCAAAGAAGATGAGGATCTTGCCACCAGCGGGGTGGTTCGGTTTAACGATGCGTCTTCGCCCTATGGAGCCAGATTGGTACCCCACGAGGAGCATCGTGACGGATTGACGGTGGACATTTTGACATTTGGAACAAGATCTCATGACTATACAAGAGGGTGTAAGCTATCAGAAACGGACCCCAATTCGAACTGCGCCACTCATTTTCCAGGCATTGGTTTGAATACTCAGTCGGAGGTCGATGGGGTAGGTCTCTATCGAGACCTAAGGGCTTATTTGCAATATAGGCAGGGATGTATATTGAATAGTGTATGTGGCCAGGAGCCAACTCAGGAGATGAATAGAATTGTGAGCTGGGTTAGATCTAACCGTGAGGCGATTCACCGAATCGGAAAACTGTTTCCGGGGGCTACGATTAGACTGTCGAATGGACAGCACTATTCTGTGCAACTTTTAGGATCACTGGTATCGCCATCTCAAGTGTTGACGGAAGCAGAGATTGTCAAAAGTGCTTTGATTGATGGTGTGTGGCCAGATGGGGAAAGGATGCTCTTTAATGGTGAGTGGATAAAGCTTTGTCGTCCATCTAGCGATCACAACGAAAGGGCGATTATCCAACAAAGTTATTGTACTCTTAATAATGCTGATTTTAAAACGTGGAAGAATCATTATAGTCACTGGGATCTCAAAGTTAAGGAGTAAGCAGTTGTGTTAAGCAGAGTTTTGGTAATCTTTGTTTTTGGATTTTTGTTTGTTCCTTATGTGGCTGGCGAGCCAGAGGCCAAGAAGCATGATATGGGCGCAATTCGATATTGTGCGACTAAGAATTTTCCTGGGAAGGTGCCGATACCCAGTATTGGACCGAGTAGTCGATGGCCAACTAAGCCATTTTGGATTGGTCCAATTTATTTTGGGTTGGGCGATGAGTTGACAGTTGAGAGCGGCGCGGTGGAACATCTGAAGGTACACGGGGGTACTGAGTCTAAGTTTTGGGGCGCTGGCGTTGATTATCAGAGGTGGGTTGAATTCCGAACGCCCAAGGAATCGGGCACATGGCAACCACGGCAATTTATTTTGGCGGAGGACACCATTATCCAGGGATCTTTGATTCCTAAGGGATCCGAAGTCTTGTTGGGCGGAGAGGGGGTATTTCATGACTCAAGTGATGTTCACATCCGCTTGGAAAAGGATGCCACCATCCTTGGGCAAAAGGTGGTGGGTCCCGCAACGGTGGTCATTCGGCGATTGAAGCTGGAGCGTGAAACGGAGGATTGGTAATGGGAAAAGTGAACGGGGTTCGGTTTGTTCTTTTATCACTAGCCGTCCTATTTGGATCTTTAACGATCCTGGCTGAGGAGGCCACTGAAGTGGCAAAGGATGAAGAGATATTGGTCAAATACTTCGAGACCTATTCTCACTGCGGATGGCCGTTGGAAGAACTTCGGGTCCTTAATGGCCCGGATAAAGATGGCGTCCTTCTCGCACAGGCAAAGTATGGATTTAAGTTTATGGGAAATTATGTTTTTCCTAGAAGTGCTAAGCTTACTTTCAAAAAGGGAGTATTGGTAAAGGCTGAGGCGGACCTTGAATATGGGACAAAAATTCGTTTGTACGGTCTTAAGATCGCCCTGAAACATCCGGTGATTTTTTCTGGCCTCTATGGGACCCCGCAAGAATTCACAGTTACTGACGGTAGTATGCTTTATGGTCACGCTGTGTATGGCGAATTAAAGGTGTCCTGGAGCCCCAACTATCTTGAGGGTGCACAAAAGATTGAGGTTTTGAAAGATGGTACTTGGGGCGGAAAGAACTTGTTCCAAGTTCTCAAAAAAGGCCAAGTCATTGTTTTTGAGGGCGGAGTACCCATGCTGAAATAGACTGTATGTCTAAATGGCAGAGTGCCACTTCATTCGCCTCAAGTGAACAAGTAAGTACTCGCCAACGATCTTAGGAGAAAGGGCGCCCCAGAATTTAATTCTGGCTCCAGGTTCTTTTTCCGATGCACGCCGCAGCGAAGCGAGCAGCCCAAAACATAGTTTACATTTTGTACCGGGAGTAGAGCCTAAAGAATATACAGCGTCACCGTGGGGACGCTGTTTTCGCTATGGTGGATCTGGGGAAAATGATTTGTAGGCGAAGTTCGCGTTGGGGGTCAGGGTAGCCGGCGCGGCGTTCGAGGGCTTGGTCGAAGAGGTTGAGGCCGGAGAGTTCGAGAGTCCAAGTCTTGTGGGAAAATGTAAGTCCGGCATCCACTGTCCATACTTTGCCGAGTTCTAGAATTGGACCGGCGGAATCCCGTTGGTCTAAATAGGAGCCGGTGTACTTCAGTTGTGACCACACACCCCAACGGTCATGTGATTTACTGAGCCTGAGGCTCCCTTGCCACTCAGGAACCAACAGTAACTGGCGATTGAGAGTACGGTTTTCTCCGTCTAAGTGGGTGAGGGAAATTTTGCTCAGGAGGCCGCCGGAATCGTATTGGAAGAACAATTCGCCGCCAAAGATGGAGGCCTCACCACTATTGATGGTTTGGTACTGAAGGCCGACGGTGGTGAACTCGAAATAATCGCGATGGTCCATCTGAAAGATCGACAGACCGTAGTCGAGCCGGCCTTCCCTGTTGGCCGGAAGAGGAGAGTTTTGCTTTGAAGTGATAAAACCAATTTCAATTTGTTCACTTCTCTCGGGTTGAAGATCTGGATTGCCAAGACAAAAGGCATTGTTGCAAAAACGATCCGCTAAGGTTGGCGGGCGAAAGCCCTGGCCAAAGGTCATCCACTTTTCAAATTGATCATCCTTGTGAAAAAACCCGAGAGCCGCAACACCCTTGTTGTATTCATCAAGATAGCGAATTGCCGGTTGAAGAAATGTGGAAGGGGAGGTGGGGATTTCAAGGCTGGTGCCGACTTCCAATTCCCCCGAGTGAAGATTTTGGTCCGAAAGATAGTTCGCAGTAAAGTCGTCAACAAAGTGATCGGCAAAAAGCTTTACTTTCCAATCGCTGTTGGTTTTGGTGAAGTAATTAAGTCCCTGGTAAAGTCGATCGGTCCGGCTGTGGCTATAAAGAATAGTGTTAGGATCTGAATCCTGATCCGAGCGTATGCCGGCGATGAGCCAGGAAAAGCTCTCATCGCGGCCAAGTTCATTGGTCGCTCGCAAACCGATGAGGCTCGCCTGTCGGTCAAAAACTCCGCTGCCGGGGGTAAACGCGGTGGCGGGATCATCCAACCGCCCGGGGTATTCCCCCTTCTTGCGGGCATAGAGCAAGAGGGGTTCAATCGACCAGGGACCCATTTGTGACTGACCGACAAGGGTGTAGCGCTGGAGTTCAGATCCGTTGTTTGCTCGGGTTCCGGACAGATCATTGCTACGCATTTGATATCGGTAATCGCCCTCGGTCTTAGCACCCATAAATGAGGCTTGGTAGGCTCCCGACTGAGTCATAAGTGGAATGCGCCCTTCGGCGGAGGAGGAAGAAAAGCTTCCAGTTGTTAGCCGGACCCGAGGAACATTTGATATTTCGCTCTGATTAAGCAGAGCTCCACCCAAGGCCGAACGCCCGTAATAAACAGAGGCCGGGCCCTTAAAGACATGGGTCACACCAATGACTTCGGTTGGGATCAGCAGTTCAGATGGTCCGAGTCCGTCTGCCAGGTTTAAAGGAATGCCATCCCATAAAAGTAAACTGCGATCAGATTTGACGGAGCCACGAACGGAAATAGCGGGAGCGCCTTCGTAGCGACCAGATACGCCCTGGGTTTCCTCCCATCCCGTCCACCAATTTTGCGAAGTTTTTTGTTTGCTGGTGGTAGGAATGATTTGGTTCGGCCAGCCGCCACTGCGTTCGGAAAAGGAATCGATGCGGGGAGCGGTGACAATGTCTTCAGGGATTTCCTGGTAATCCACCTCGCTGGCGAATGCGGAAAAGCCGAAAACTAAAATCGAAAGAGAAAATGATAAGGTGAAAAAAACGGGATTCATCATGGGCCTCCTGCTCGGGATTAATCCGTGGGGAGCGATCGGACTTACAAGGCCATTCCTTGATCACCGTTGCGGCACAGTCCCGGATTTCCACCGGAGTTCCCTCTATTCCACGAATGAAAACAATCTAGCCCTCTTGAGATCAGAGGGCACTAGGAAATTTTATATTGGCCGGGTGGGTCGAGGAAGATCAGGTGCCGACAAGGTCTTCTGGAACTTCCCCTTCGATGATGGCTTTTGACAGGCGCAGGTGATCTGGGTGTCCCACGAGCTTGGTGACCTCACTCAAAGGCAGGGGGTCCGGCTGAGTGAGCCGCTCTTTTTTAACGCCGATAATTCTTTCATAGGAGGCATTGAGGCGAGTCAGGTCGATCTGTTTGCTGTCGATCGCCTTATTTATAGCCTCAATGGAGTTTCCCGGTTGATCAAAATCATTACAGAACAACAAGATATCGCAACCGGCGTTCAGAGCTAAAACCGGAATTTCCTTGATGTCGTAATGTTTGACCAGAGCGCCCATGCCCAAATCGTCAGAAATCACCAGGTTTCGATAGCGAAGGTCATCGCGGAGAATATCCTGTAAAAACTTTTTGGATAAAGTGACCGGATAATCAGGATCGATATTGGGGAACTTAATATGGGCGGTCATCACAAAATCAAGGCGGGCGCGAAAGGTCTTTTTAAATGGAATTAAATCTAAATCCATTAACTGTTTTAGGTCAGCCTGTTCAACTGGGAGGTCATCGTGGCTATCAATGATGGTTCCCCCATGGCCGGGAAAGTGCTTGGCGCAGGGTAGAACTCCCCCTTTGATGTAACCGCGAACGAGGGCCGAGGCGAGCTTGGCAACAACATTTGGGTCCTTGCCCAAGGATCGATCGCCGATAACGGTATTAGCCTCATTGGTGAGGACGTCAACACAGGGAGAAAAGTCCAAATTGATTCCAACGGAGCGTAGCTCTTCAGCCATCATATTAGAGAATTTAAAGGCCACAGAGGTAGAATCCAGGGCGCCCACTTTCGCGGCCGCCGGCCAACGGGTAAACGGAGCCTTGAGACGGGCCACGCGGCCACCTTCCATATCAATGGAAATAAACAGGGGCTGCTTGTCGGGAAGTTTGTGGCGGAGATTCTGAACGTCCAGGCAGAGCTGGCGCAATTGCTCAGGTGATTCAGAGTTGCGGTCAAAAAGAATCACCCCACCAATATTGTTATCGACAATAAACTTGGATTCTTCGTTGGTAAGGCTTGTCCCTTTGAGTCCAATAATCAGATGTTGGCCAATTTTGTTCTTCACCTTTTTCACCTCAGCGGACGTTCAAGTTATGGAAAAACGCGAACTTAAGACTAAGTATTCATTTCACCATGGGCAAGGTCGAAAATCAAAGAGACCATCTTCACGACTTGGGCCAGGGTCCAGCTAAGTTTCAGTGTTTTTTGGGGTCCAGAAAATCACGCAGTCCGTCTCCAAACAAATTAAATCCAAGAACAAGGGAAAGGATCGCAATCCCAGGAAACAGGCTGACGTGAGGGGCCTCAAGAAGGATTTTTCTCCCTGAGTTAAGGAGTGCTCCCCATGTTGGGGTGGTTGGCGGAGCCCCGAGGCCAAGAAAACTCAGGCTCGACTCGGCGATGATGGTGCCCGCCATGGCAAAAGTCGCGTTGACCACCAGGGGACCCACGAGATTCGGCCATATGTGTACGACAACTTGCCGCATTGAGCTGCCGCCCAGGGCTCTCGCTGTGGTCACGTAGTCGCGCTCCTTCAGATGCAGAACTTCGCCGCGAACTAGGCGAGCGTAGCCGGTCCAAGAGGTCAGACACATGGCAAAGATGACGTTATTTACCGAGGGACCCATAACGGCGACGAGTCCAAGAGCGAGCAAGAAATTGGGAAAAGCATAGATCATATCGATGATTCGCATAATTAGATTGTCGAGCCAGCCACCAAAAAACCCGGCCAGTGAACCAATAGATAGCCCAACCAGAAGGCTCACCAATACAACACTCAGCGAGACTCCAAGGCTAACCCGAGCTCCGTAGACCACCTTGGCCAAAACATCGCTGCCGTTTTCATCAAGGCCAAATGGGTGATGCCAGGAGGGTGGATCATAACGCTCAGTTAAAGACATAAGGTTTGGATCTTGAGGAGCTAAAAGGGGAGCAAAAATCGCGGCAATGACCATTAATAAGACCATGGTTGCGCCGATAAACATCAGTCGCTTGTTGGGTTGCCTCAGGTGAGCAAAGATCATGACAACCTCACCTTGGGATTGGCCAAGCCGTAGGCCAGATCGGTCAACAAATTGACTCCAACATAGGTCAGAGAAATGAGCAGAATACATCCTTGGACAAGAGGGTAGTCGCGGCTTTGAATACTTTGAAACAACAAAGTTCCAATGCCGGGCCAGTCAAAAATCGTTTCAGTAATAACAGTTCCAGTTAATAGAGCACCCATCTGCAAACCGACAATGGTAATGATAGGCATAAGGGCGTTGGCCAGGGCGTGTTTCGCATAAATCCAGACGGGGTGAAGTCCTTTGGCGCGCGCAACGTTGATGTATTCTTCTTTAATCACATCGAGCATCGAGGCCCGGGTCATGCGCATAAGAATCGCACCAAAGGGAAGGGCCAAGCTGATTGCGGGAAGCACCAGGTGTTCAATCCCACCCCGCTCGCTGACGGGAAAAATGTCCAAGTGAAGAGCAAAGATCCAAATCAGCAAGGGGCCGAGAAAAAAACCAGGAATAGACATTCCCAATAGACCAGAAACCAAAACCGAGTTGTCAATCCAGCTGTATTGTCTGACGGCTGCTAAAATTCCCATGGGGATGCCAAAAAGCAGAGCAAGCAAGATCGATCCGAGAGTGAGTTCCACGGTAGCCGGGATCCGTTCGGCCACTTCCTCACTGACGGGCAGGCGCGAATGGAGTGAGCGGCCGATATCTAGGGTGACAAGTCCTTGCAAGTAATGGCCGTATTGGACGTGTAAAGGCAAATCCAGCCCCAGTTCTCGCCGGAGAGCCTCTTTGTCCATCACTGCCGCCTGTTCCCCGAGCATGATGTCGACAGGATCTCCGGGCACCAGGTGAAGGAGCAAAAAAGTCACTGTGCAGACCCCTAAGACCACCGGGACTGTGGCAAGAATTCTGCGCAGGATGTATTGAATCACTTAGTTTTTTTCTCCGGGAGTTTTTTGGGTGCGGATTCTTTTTTCTCCGGCTCTGGCTCCGGTGCCGGTTCAGGGGCCTTTTCAGCAGGCGCCTTTTCTGCCTTTTCAGACCCGGCCAGAATGTTCGGCTTTCCTAGGGGAACTTTGCCAAAAAGAATCTTCAGAGGACCGGACGGTAAGGTGAATCCTTCCGTAGCGCTTGAGGCCGAGGGGCTGAGTTCCGTGGCAATTTGCTGCAGTGGCGACTGCGTGCCAAGAACTTCTCCTTTTTCAGTGACGAAACTGACAAACTTAACGCCCTTAAAGGAGTTGAGCACTTTAAAAACAGGCTTATTCAAGAATGTCTGCTGTTCTTTTACATAGGCTTCACCGTTGTATGATTCAGCGTCTTCTTCTGCAACGGCCGAGTAATTAAATTTCTTCCCCGGAGTATAGCCCTTTTGCAAAATCAAATAGCCAAGGAATGTACTGAGAAAAGTTCCTTTCGGGACCTTCTTCGATACCGTTTGGGCGTTAGCACCTGTGGTGATCACCGCATTCATGATTGTGCCCTTAAAGGTGGCATCAATAGTTTTAACCATTTGCGGGGTTTTGACCGTGTATTGGTAGCTGACCGGTTGGAATTTATCATCGGCAAAAGCTCTGAGGCTCTCCGTGGTATTTCCCCCTAAGTCATTGGTTTGAATAAAGTAAGTCGAAATGAACTTCTTTGTTTTGGGGTCAAACTCGTACCTTTGGATGAAATAGCCGATCTTGGTGGTTCCGCTGACGATTTTGTAGTAGCCCTCGAACATAGTTTCGGCCTGAGCCGAATGTATGGACCAAGGTATTAACCCCAGGAAAAAACAGCCGATAAGTAGATAGAATCTCCGGAACTGGACCATGGTCTTTTGACCTCCCATGAACGTTTTCAGTCTGTCCCGCCCGGGCGCTCTCTGTCAAAAAATTTGTCAGTCCAAATGCAGGAAATCTGGCAGTTTTTTGCTATCATGGTGAGGATGAGGAAAAAATGATGAGGAATACGGATTGGTGGAAAGGGATCTTCCACATTGGCCGCAGTCAAAAGGGCCAAATGGCGATCTTTGTGGCCATGATTTTCCAGGTCTTATTTGTGTTGTTTGCGATGACCATCAATGTGGCTATGGTGGTCCACGATAAAATCAATCTGCAAAACTCGGTGGACTTCGCTGCCTACTATGCGGCCCAAAAACAGGCCGAACTTCTCAATGGTATTGCTCACTCCAATTATCAAATTCGCCAATCGTGGAAGGTTTTGTCCTGGCGGTATCGCGTGTTGGGAACTTTGGGGCTCCAGGATTCCCCCTATACCCATCCCGCTTACACAAACGATAAAACGGAAGGGATGTTTCCGTGGAGCGATACCCCTTCCATTTGCGTGACCTATTGGCCGATTTGGAAAAATACACCGCAGAACGAAAACCTCTGCAAAAAAGTAAACATTGATATTCCACCCCTGCCGACAGTACAAAACGTGGCCCCGTTTTTGGGTATCAACAGCATGATCTCGGCTCTGTCCCAGTCACTAATTAATCAATATAACAGCCAGTGCGAGCGCCACGGGGCTTACAACTACTGGTTTGGGGCAATGTCTCTAATGGCCTTTCGCGTGGACCAGGCCCACCGTAAAATGGCGATTTTTGGTTTGGCCGACACTTTGTCGAATGGCAACCCCGACGACTTTCTCGATATCGATGGGAATTCAGTTTACACCGGGGCCTTTAAAACATTTGAAAAAAACCTGACCTATTCTAACAAAGAAAACCCCTCGCGAATTAGTTTTCAGATTTTCAATTCTCTTCACAACGTTCCCCGGGCCAATTGGCTGCCAGAGATCCAAACCTGGCCGACGGTTTACTATACTGACATCATCAAGGACGGAAATGCCTGTAACTCAAACCCTGTCCATATTCGCAATCTCCCGGGAGATAACAATGCAAGGACGTTTCTGATGTCCACATTGAACGGAACCCAACTGGAGCCTTGGATGGTGAGCGAGCCTCCAGTTCAGGATGTGATGCATATGTCGATGGGGGTGGAAAAAAACCCCTGGTATATGGCCTATGTGGGAGTGAAGGCTGAGACTCAACCGAGGCAAATATTTTTTCCCTTTGGACCGGCGATCTCCATGAAGGCGCGGGCTTACGCAAAACCATTTGGTGGTCGCATTGGACCCTGGTATGGAGTGAGCTGGCCACGATCTGCCAGTGAGTCGACAGGAGATAAAACGGACATCTTGATTCCTCCCCGGACCAAGCAGAATGGGTTAATGGACAGCCCGACAGACATCACCCGGCTCCCCAATTACTCCCGATTTCCCGGAGACACAATGGGGTTAAAATCCAAATTGGCGCTCAATAGTCTGAAGCAGCTGACAGGCCTACGCATCGGTTACAACGAATATTTTGGGACGTATGAATCCGGCGGCGGTCCGGTGGACCCTCTGGCATGGGACTATCAGATAAATGCAGCGTCTCCGGTTCGCAACTACGAAATTTCCATTGCCTCCCCGGACCTATTTGACATCACCTACTACTCGGTGGAGCCCAACGCCGCGATCAATTATTTCACCCGGATGAGAGATAATCGTAGTGTGCTGCCCTTTCCCGGGCCGACAAAGCTACGGCCCGATTTGGGTTGGAGACCAGGGGCGGGTGATCTGGATTTTTATTCTGTGCAGAATCAGATGACTGCGGCGGCCTCCTATGGAAAAAGACAGTTCGAAGCGTTCTGGTTTGTGAGCCAAAAAGAACATTTGCTCACCTCATGGGCCCCTGCCGAGGGAGCGGTGAACTATGCTTTTCCACCGAATTTTGGCAAGTGCGCAACTCCCGATGACAATCTGAGTATCAAGGTGCCGGGGTCCTGCGCTGCCGGAGGGGGACGCACGGGATATTCGGTCAAGCTGATCAGCCGGCACGCGCTTTTCTCCGACGCTCACACGATCGGTGGGGCCGGTGAGCCTCCAGGGCCCATATTGAATCCGCCCAGTGGTCCCGGCTGGTAAACTGCTGCCGCCAGGCGGCAGTGATGAGTCGCCAAGCCTTGAATTCCCACTCATGCCTCGGTCTAATAAATCCTGAGGATCTGACATGTATCACCGACTGGAAACAATCGAAGAACTTCACATCGAAATCACCAACAAGTGCAATGCCGCTTGTCCGATGTGTGACCGAAATTTTTGTGGCGGAGCGACCCGCCCTGAGTTGCAGCTAGCCGAGTGGTCCCAGGATGACATTCCCCGGGTCTTCGATAGCCGTCTTAAAGGGCTGCGCAATGTTTTGTTTTGCGGTACCCACGGTGATCCTATGGTTGCCAAGCACTCCCTTGAGGCGGTGGAGTTTGTAAAGTCCAAGACCAAGGCGACGGTGGAGTTTTACTCCAACGCCAGTGGAAGAACCCAAGATTGGTGGTCGCAACTGGGGCGGCTCCTGGGCTCTCGTAAACAGGGTACGGACTCCCACTATCGGCAAAGTGATTTAGGAATTTTTTCGATAGATGGTCTTAAAGAGACTAATTCCCTTTACCGGCGGAACACGAATTTTAACAAAATCATGGAGTCGGCCGAGGCCTTTATTGCAGCGGGGGGAATTGCACGCTGGGATTTTATTGTATTTGAGCACAACCAGCATCAGGTGGAAGAGGCGAGAACCTTAGCTAAAAAAATGGGCTTTAAACAGTTTCGTGTGCGTAAGACGGCGCGCTTTAATTACTCTCCATTGGGTCCGGAGCAGTGGCCGGTCTATTCCAGGGAAGGGGAGGTGGAATACACCTTGCGGCCGCCAACGATAAAGGAGTATCTCAACGAAGAAGTGAGCAAGTTTGAAGAACTCGTCGGGCGTTACGGATCACCCGATGGCTACTTTGAAGCGGCAAAAATCAACTGCCTTTATCGTAACAAATTCCGCCGCATTTACGTCAACGCCGAGGCCCGGGTCTTTCCTTGCTGTTATTTGGCCAATGACATTATTCCGCGAAGCGGAACCTTTCTTAATCGCGATCAACAACTCAAGGTTCCGGCAATTCGCCAGGACACAATGGAAAAAGTGTTTAAGGTTTATGAGGACCGCTTCAATGACCTCCGCATTCACTCTTGGAATGACGTCCTTGGTCACAAATGGCTGCGGGAGGACTTAGAAAAGAGCTGGGAGGCCAGCTTGGGGGACGGGAGGCTTAAGCGTTGTGCCCGCACTTGCGGGGATGCTTATTCGCCAATTATGTCCCAATCCCATGACGAAAAACTTGTTTCACCAGATCAGGGGGTCAAGTAGTGACTGAAAAAAACGGGCTCAAGGATTTTGGTGAATTTGTAGCAATGAAGTACGAGCACAATCCTTATGGCGCCTTCTCCGTGGACTGGTACATTGGCAAAAGGTGTAATTTTGATTGTTCTTACTGTGCTGACTACCTCCACGACAACAAGACGCCTCATGTTCCCAAGGACAAGATGATCCGTCTGGTTGACACTCTCCAGGGGGCCTATGGATCAAACATTATGTGGTCCATTTGTGGGGGAGAGCCAACGATTATTCCCTATTTGACCGAGGTGATGGCTTACATTCGAAAGAAAGGGGCCTATGATATTTCGATCACCACGAACCTGTCGCGGAAAACTGATTACTTCCTTGAGCTTTACCCCTATTTAAACAACATCACCGCGAGTCTCCACTTCGAAATCATGGCAGGCAAGGCCGAGGAATACACAGAGCGTATCATTGCCCTTGAAAATTGGCGGCGTAAGTGGAACGAGGAGCAGGAAAAACTGGAGGGCTTTCCCAATGCCAAAACGGGTTGGCGGAGAAAGACCTTGTTGGTTCGATTTATGATGTACCCAGGCCAGTTTGACAACATTTTGAAAATGAAGAGTAAACTGGAAAAGGCCGGGGTGGAGAAGATTGAATTTCGCTATATTCGTCCCCTGAGGGGGCTCTCCAACGAGCAGATGCCAACAAAGAAGCTGGGATTTGATGTGAACCATGACCGAATGGATGCAGAAGATCTACACGAAAACGACGTGCAGATTAAGTCAAAGGTGACCCCATCGGTCCACGGCAAATCAATGGAGGCTCCCGACCACGAAGTGGTATCCTCGGTCGACAAAGAGGTGATTGCTAAAATCAAAGATCGTGAGGAGTGGTATACCGAAGAGGAGAAAAAGACGATCCGTCAACTTTTCGCCGGGGAGCCCAAAAAGTTTCTCAGGCTCTTTTTTGCCCAAGACGATCGGATTGTTGAAGAGGGCTACCACTACAATCAATTAAATTTTGAGAGAAAGAATAACTTTGAGGGTTGGCTGTGCTGGGCGGGCACTAAGCACATGAAGATCACCCCGAGCGGAGACATCTACATCGGCTCGTGCCATGTCGGAGGAAAGCTAGGAAATATCTACAGCTTGGACGCGTCTTTTGTATTGCCCAAAGAACCTGTTGTTTGTCCTAAGTGGCGGTGTACGGACAACCTTGATTTGCGTGTCCCGAAGGCAAAGGGTCCGGAGTATGCCCATTTGGTAGCCGACCAAACCAAAGAGCTGGGATCGGGACTCTGATGGCCTACTTGCTCCGGGAACAGATTCGGGAAATCCATATCGAGCCCACTAGTCGGTGCAATCTTTTGTGTCCCCAGTGCGCGCGGACGACAAAAGGGAAGCCAAATGCTGAGCTGCCGATTCGCGATATTCCTCGACAATCCTATGAGAGTCTTTTTGATCAGGACCTAAGCCGGCAGCTTCATCACGTTTACTTTTGCGGCAACTATGGAGACCCGGCTGCGGCGCCGGGACTGCTTGAGGATGTGGAGTTTCTGCGCTCACGAGGTGTGCGGCGGATTACGGTATTTTCAAATGGCTCGATAAGAACCACAGACTGGTGGCGTGAGCTAGGGAAAATCCTGTGTGAACCAGAAGACAAGGTGGCATTTTCGATTGATGGCCTAGAGTCGACAAATCACCTCTACAGGGTGAATGCCAATTGGCAAAAAATCATGGACAACTGTAAGGCCTTTATCTCCTCAGGGGGGCGGGCACGATGGGATTGGTTGACGTTTTCCCATAATGAGCACCAGGTGGAAGAGGCGCGAAGTCTGTCAAAGCAACTGGGGTTTTCTCAGTTTAACTGTAAAGCAACGGCAAGGTTTGTTACGGACAAAAACTACAAGTCGGGTGAGGCCACAGATAGAGTAAAAACGAGTGGTGGTGAAATTGAAGCTGGGGCCAACAAGAACCTTAAGGACTTCAGCTCTATTGTTGAGCGGTTTGGTTCCTGGAAGGCCTATGTGAATCAAACAGGAATCAAATGTAAATATCAGCACCTGGGAGCCCTTTATCTTGATTTTGAAAGTGAGCTCTGGCCCTGTTGTTGGACTGGAGCCCCTAAATATTTCGTGAGGCCAAATACCCAGCGAGAACAGTTGGAAAAGCTTTGGACTCGCTATGGTCGGGGGTTCAACAGTCTCGAGGAAAAGAGTCTGGCCGAAATTCTTGGACACCCTTGGTTTAAGTCTGAGTTGCTCAAAAGTTGGGGTGGCGACATGGATGACGAAGTGCCCAAGCTCCTTGCCTGTGGGAGAACCTGTGGCTCCGACTACGAGTTTACCGGCATGCAGGGAACCAGCAACAGTCGCATCGACAATCTTGATGTGGGCGATTAGCTTGGTTGGGGCAAAATGGCCGAGAGGGTGACCTCATTCATCAACAAGTCTTTGGGGCCTGTATAGAGAAATCGAATGAGTTCGGCGAGATCTCGACCACGGACTCCGTTGCCACTCCAGTGGGGCTTTTCCCGGCTTGCCGGGGTATCGAGCATTCCTGGTTTGATCAAGGTCATGCGAAACGGAACCAGTCCGGTCTCTATTTTTTTACAGCACTGTTGATTGGCAATCTCAAGGGCTCGCTTGAGTACGCTGTATCGCTTAAACCCACCTTGAGGCATATAGGTGGCAAAGCTTCCTGTGCTAACGATAAATCCACTTTTTTCATTCTTTTCCCAGGCTTCAAAGACTTCATAGAGTAAATCAGTCTGGCCGGAAAAGTGTCCATTGTGTGCATGGTTAACAAATATATCGTGCTGAAGACTCAGCTCAACAATGCGCCTGTGGTCCTCTGGCCTTCCAATGTCAAATCCGTTTCGCCGGCTAATGCCCATGGAGTTCGGGGCAAAGTAGTCGCAAATTTCCTTGCCGACTCCGTCGAGGCCACCGGTGACAAGAACGGACGGGGCGCTCATGACAACTCCTTTAGGGGTTTAGTCTTAAGCTGGGACTGGTCCGAGTTGGCAGCCAGACATTTGCGTTCACAGATAATAAAGGCGGACTCCTCTGACTTCCAGCCGCATTCGAGTTCACCCCAAAGAGGGTCACTGATGACGTCTTGGAGGCTTCTTTTGCTCAAGTTAAGGCGGTCTCGGTATTTATAGAAACCGTCTTCGTAGTGCAGCACTCTTTCTGGATTAACGAGAGATGCCTTTTTGTCAAACTGGTGTGAGACCCAGGAGCAGGGATAGAGGATGCCCTCCACGTCGACGTAGATTCCCCGGTAACCGAACTTACAGGTGGGAAGAATATAAAAACCCTGGTATTTGGCCAAAGTGTCCTCATAGGACTTTTTAAAAGAATCATCGATAGAACGAAATGTCTCCCGGGCGCCTCTGTGCTTTCCTGGGTTGGTCTTAAAGGACTCCTTAAATCTCTGGGTTCGGGGAATAGAGCTTCGAAAGCTCTCCGAGGGCTCAAGGGGGTCAATGCCAGTTTCTTCATTTACGTAATGCATTCCAAAGCGCTCACTGAGCACAGCGTGAAAACTGTCCACGCCCTGCTGTCTTGCGAGTTCTCGAATATCTTCAATCTTGTGTTCGTTAAATCTAAAGATAATTGTAGACCAGCGAACGAGGGCGGAGGACTTAACGGCTTCTTGCAGACCAACCATAATCGATTCCCAATCGGAATTGATTCGGTAAAGATTGTTCGATTCATTGTCCCAGCCATCAATGGAAAAAATGATTTCGTCATGGCCATTAAAATGGTGCAAGAGGTTTTGCCACCACTGGCGAGGCTTGTGGCTGCCATTGGTAATCAAAACGAGCTGCACATCAGGGTGGGACGATTTAATGTAGGCTACGATTTCAGCCAGCTCCGAATTGTAAAGAGGGTCACCCACGCCACCGGAAAAAGTAATGCGCTTTACTTCGGATTTAAGGAAATCGGGGGTAAACAGGGTCTTTATGAAATCCAACCCCAGCTGGGTCACCCGGTAGGTTCCGGGAAACTCAGTTCGAGTGCAGCGGGGGCACTTAAGCGGGCATCGGGAGCTTATCTCCAAATGCCAGTTGTAGAGCTGGTGACCAAATGGGTTATTCATCAGCTTTGACCCTCTTTCAGGGCAACCAGGCAATCAACTAAGGATTGATCGCGGCTGAAGCTTCGGTTCATCTGTTGAGTGGCATAGTCCAAAGTCATCCATGAATTTCGCTGCCGATTTGGGTAGCCGGGCAGGGTGGAATAAAAATCACTGGTCACCAGAACCTTTAGGGTGTGGCGTTTCTGGCTCTTGTGAAGTTCCTGGTACAGTTGCAAAAAGCGTTCGAGGTGATCCCAGTCAGGATGAAAGTCATACTCCCTGATCGCGCTGGGTTCACTCATTTTGTGGACCCGGTGCCGGTAAGAAAAGGAATCCTTTGCCAAAAGTGATTCAGGTACTGAAGGTCCTCGCGAAGGCTTGCTGAAGCAAAATTTTTAATATTGCGGCGGCGGGAATTCTTGTTGCGCGTATTCTGGGCCCAGAGCCGCCCTTTTTGAAAGGCATAGTCATAAAGGGTCACCAGCTTCTTTTCGGCTGGACTCCATATGGGAGTGTGCAGAGGGTTAGCCTTGGTGGCATTGGGAATTTGAAGTCCCTTCATCACCCGAGTTTCAAATCCAACCCCTTGGAGAAATCCCTTGCGGATAAACTGAAATCGGGACATTTCGAGCCAATGCTCGACGACCAGGCTTGGAGAATAAAGGAGGCGTAGACCATGTTTTTGCAGTCTCATATGGAAGTCAGTCTCGGCGCCACCAAAGCGGATTTTGGAATTGAAGTTTAAGCCCCGATCAAAGACAAATCGCTTATAGGAAACATTGCCCCCGACGAGATTGCGGGTCCATGGTGCATCGAAAACAGAGTTTTCCAACCAACTCAATGAAATCTGGTGATAGACCCGCTCAATGGATCCAGCCCCTGCTGGAAGGGAATAGGGGCCGCCGATGGCAGCAGCTTCTGGGTGCGCCTTGTGCAGATCGAGGAGCTTTTCAAGGTATTTCGGATCGCTGAGTCGGCAATCGTCATCCAGGTACACCAGAATTTTACCGAGGGCGTGGTTTCCACCCATGTGGCGGGCGTAATTTACACCAAGTCTTCCCGAGACCAGAACGGTGCAATTGATGCTCTTTCTAAAGCGCTCATGGACTTCGTTTTTTAAAGTGGAATTGGGAAGGTTAAATACCACCAGGACTTCGACATCGGACTTTTTGATCTCCTGGAGCTCAATTGAACGGAGAAGTCTAAAGAGAGATTCCTTGCGGTTGTGGGTGGGAATAACAATGCTAATTTTCATCGGAATGAAGTGAGCCAACAGCTACGGTTTGGTTTTTCAGAAGATTTAACTTCAAACATAAAAGGGATCTGATGCTTCTTCATAAAAAAGGTCCGAGAGATCACATAGTCGCTGCCGGAAAACCGAGTCGTTTTGACTTCGTGGACCTCTTCAGGGTCTTTATAAGGAGATTTCATCTTTATAGCATCGAAGACAGTGACCTTGGCCTGCCACTCTTTCTTTTTGCCGTCGGTCGTGATGGTCACTCCGCCGATATAGGAGCCGGGCTTTTGGGGGTGTTTGAGGTCATCGAATCCTCCGACGGATTCGATTTTTGGCACCGTGTGTCCGGGGAGGTATTCCTGTGCGAAATAGGTATAATACTCCCAAGGGAGTCCGGAAACAAAATACGGCGCGCTGTGATTGTAGGTTACGGTCGTTCTAACGGTTCCATCAGGGTCGACCTGATTGGTAAAATACTCAAGATCACGGACGTCCCCGTTACAAATATAAGTGTATTGTGATCCCTGAGGAGGGAGAGTGAGCGCGACGGTGTTTCGGCTTTTTCGTAAATTTTGATCGTAGGCCATCTTGTGGGTCCAACAGGTGCGGAGAACTTCATCACCCTCTTTGGTCGAACGATAGATAACAGTCTTAAGGGTGGGGCTATAGTGAATAAGGGTCTCAAGTGATTTGCCATCACCCATCAGGTTTTCAGTTTTTAGAGTGAGTGCGACCACCTTTTGCATTCGTAGACTCTTGGTTTTTTCCCTTTGATAGGAAAGAACCACAACATTAACCTTGGCCTCATAGTCCTCCTTATTAACTGAAGGGTCGCTTATGGTGAGGGTGCCCTCAAAGAACTGACCAGGAGTGATGGAGTTTAAGTTGGCCAGGTCACCCGACTTGACTTTAATCAGTCGATAAGAGGTGTCCGACTCCTCAAACGAAGGAATCCCAAGCAGATACTGCCAAGGCGAGACATCTTGGAAAAGGGAGGATTCCCCACTTGCCGGTTTGGTTTCCGTTTCCTTGGATTTAGACTTTCCCTTGTCGGCGAGATTCACCACCTGAATTCCCCACAGGGAACCCTTCGAGTACAATACCCGGTGGTCTTCGCGGGTAGTGCCCGATCCTTCGCACAGATACTTCACAATGGTTCCGTTCAAGGGTGGTGTGACGGGAATTTCTGGGCCACTGGTTTCTGCAGCCAAGGAAAGCCCGTGTACTAATGCCAGCGAAGTCACCAAGAGCCCTCTGAGAATTGTGCGCAACATTTCTACTCCTGCATTGCGAGGCCCCAGCCAGCTGGGGAGGGGGTGCTGTGTAAACCAACCTCCAATTATGCTCAGGTTCGGTGGTCTTGGCAATTCTACAGGGGAGTTACGCCCACTGGCGTTCAATTGGGGCGGCGCCCCAAGCGCCAGCGGGGCGGGTGAACTCCTTGTCTAGAGGGGTTGAAGTCCAATACAACTAGGAGGTGAGTCAATCAGCAGACGTTTGGTCGGAATACGATTTTCGAAAAATCCCCTTTTCACAAATTGTGCGGGTTGGGCAGAGGAGTTTGCTTTTTCGCGACCTTTTTTGTGTGAGCTGGCTATTGGGCCGCTACTGTAACTATAGCTGTTCCTACTGTTGGCCCTACGCGAGCACGCGAACCAAAGATCATCGCTCCACGGAGTTGGTTATCGCCACCCTTGATGAGATTAAGCGTCAAGCGCGGGAGCGAGGCTTTAACTCTTTTCACTTTTCCTTCAGTGGTGGTGAACCCACAATGCATCCTGGGTACTTGGATATTGTAAAGCACTATGCTGATGATCAAAGTCATTGCAACTATCAAACGATTCACATGACAAGCAACTGCAGCCCGGGAATTCGTTGGTTCGAAAAATATGCAGATGCGACAAAAGACCTCCATCGGGTGAGTATTACGGCAAGTTACCACTCTGAGTTTGCAGATCGGGAGAAGTTCAAAGACAAGCTGATATTTTTGCAGAGTCAAGACATCCAGGTCACCATAAATATGGTTATGGTTCCCGGTCGGTTTAACGCTCTTTGGGAAGATGCTCTTTACTTTCATGAGTCAGGAATTAACGTCACACTCAAGCCGCAGAGTAACGAAAATGCCACCCGGGTTGTTGAGGGGTACACTAAAGATCAGCTGGATCGAATGCAAAATGGAATGCCTCAGCGGCAGTACACCCACTCCCGTTTGAGTGAGGAAAAACGAGTTTCCATCCGGCCCAAGTCGAAGGTGGTGCTGCCGCGAAGTGAAGTGGACCGGCTGGGTCGTGCCGAGGGAATTCCCCCCCAAATAATGCAAGTTGAGTTGACCGATGAGACGGGATTTCCGTGGTATGTGGACCAGGCCGAGCGTTTTAATGCGTTTGCTTTCAATGAGTTTGAAGGTTGGGAGTGTAGCTCGGGCTTTAGAAGTCTGGTTATCAGGGAGCCCGATGGATTTATCAAGCGAAGCTATAGTTGTAACGACCAACCTTTGGGACACATCGAGACAGGGTTTAAGCTTTTTGATCGCCCACAAATTTGTTGTACAAAGTCCTGTGTCAGCAGTGCAGATAGCAAAATCCCCAAACGGCGGGCCGGGTGCCAAATGCCCTTGTGGCCAGGTGATGAGACGTTTTTGGGTCAATCTCTGAGTGGAAAGGAAATCACTAACCCATGAGCCGAACAGTTTTTGTGGCGGGAAATCCCGAGTATGGAATTGCCAGCGCCATTGCCCAGCGATGGCCAAAGGCAGAGTTTGCAAGTCGTTCGAATGGGTTTGATTTGACCACGGACCAGGGTCGACACGAGTTTGCCGAGAAGAGCCTTGGATATGATGTGGTCATTTTTTGTTCCGCCCTTTGGAGGTTTAACCAAAGTGTTCTCGTGGAGCAGGTTTGGCGAACCTGGTCGGAAAAGGGAAAAAAGGGCCGTTTGATATGCTTGGGCAGTACTGCCGATGTGGGGGCAAGAGCATCTAATTGGATGTATCCCGTCGAGAAAAAAAGTTTGCGGAGTCTCTGCCAAAATCTTTGTTGGTGTGCGACCAAAGGGAACGGAATTGGCGTGACCTATCTCTCGATGGGTTATGTACAAACGCCAAAGACAGAGGAGAAGCATCCGGGCAAAAAGAAGCTCTCCACCGCCTACGTGGTCGATCTTCTTGACTGGGTCATAAGCCAGCCACCAGGATTAAACGTCAATTCCCTCAGCATTGACCCGGTCCAAGAGGCCCCTGAGACGCCGCATCAATAGGAATTTAGCCCCTCGTATTGCCAAGCCTCCTCTGCTTTCATAGCTTAGGCATTAGTGGAGGTTTGTTTGCCCCAGTCAGAAGTAAGAAATGTTGAGCGATGGTATCTGATGCCGGCCTTTGTCGGCTGTAGGTACAGCTGTGAGTTTTGCTCGGATGTCGGCATGAAGCGGGAGGGAAACAAAGGAAAAATTGCTGAAGAACTCCAGAAAGCCCGATTCGGGGAGTACGATCGCATCGCCCTTAGCTGCAATTCCATCTTCGAGTCAGGAGGGAGGGACCTGGTCGCCAGTATCCTCCAAGCCGGTTGGCCTTTGGTGATACGGGTGAGCGAATCTTTGACCGCGGCCGACTACCGACTACTTTCCCGGTTGGTAGATCCCCAGGCGGTCAGCCTGGAGTTTGTTTTTACCCAGTGGAATGAGAACACCGAATCATTGATCAAGGAAGTAGAAGAGAAATGGAATGTCGTTCAGTACATCTGGGTGGTGGACCGCATCGGAGGGCTCTTGGCACCCTTTGAGGCTCTGCCCAGAGAGAGATGGAAGAAACTACGGTTCTATTTCTGTTACAAGCGGGAGGCTGAAGACAAATACTACTCAGCTGGAGAAGTGGCCCGGGTTCTCGAGGATTTGTCTCTACGATATCCGGACCTAAAAATATCTCCTCCGGAGCAATACGAGATTTATCATCCAGAGAGTAATCCGGAACGAGAAATGGACCCCGTCGTCGATCCGAATCTGCGACTTCGGCCTCGATCAGAAAAGCCACGGGTCAGTTATATTATCCCGACTTACAACAATGCGGCCCATCTACTCACCACTTTGCGAAACATTGTCCGACAACAAACCAAAGTCCCCTATGAAGTCATTGTGGTTGACGATGGGAGTACAGACCAAACTGATAAAAGATTAGCTCAGTGGTTGAGCCAACAGAACCTCGTCTGTGGGTTCACCTACCTTTACCTCCCTCGCTCCGGGAGTAGAAAGATGGGCGATAGTCAATTTCGTGCCGGGATTGCCCGCAATTTAGGGGTTAAATGGGCGGAGGGGGAGGTTCTGTGTTTCTTGGATTCAGACATTCTGATTCCTCCCTCCTATACAGATCACTTGGTTGATATTCATCAACATTACGATTTGATACAGCCTTGTCGCCTGCAAATTCAAAAGAGGTTTTCCTCTGGAACTCATCTGTGGGAGGACCTAGTACCTGGCCAGCACACTCAGGAAAAGAGAGGCGGCTATTGGGAAATGTTTCAAGCATATACTGAGGATTGGAACCAAACGCCCATGCGTTGGCGCTATGTCTCGACGTTTTGTTTGTCGATTAAAAGAAAGCAATTTAAAGACCTTGGTTGGTTCCGCCGAACCTTTTTAGCTTACGGGTTTGAGGACACGGACTTGGGGTTTCGGGCTCACCGGGAGGGATTAAGATTCTATCTTAGTCCCCAGCGGGTCTTTCACTTGCATCATCCTTTTTTGCGCAGCGAGTACTTTCACAGCGCCCTTTTTAAGGACCTTTTGTTGTCGCGTTCTGTGCGAACACTTTTTTTGAATAATCTGAATGATGAGATTTTTCGCGCCCTTGAGATTTATTTCAATCGTGATTTATTGAAGAATAAATGGAAGGATAAGTTGCGTGGACGATTACAAATCGCTTCTGCCCGCAGATGGAACCAACACTTACTCGGCCGCGAGGAGTCTTGAACTTCATTGGCCGCCAGTAGCAGAAATCACCTGTCGCTCGGTCCTAAGGGTGGTGCGTGAGTTGATGGCAGCGGATGCTGGGGAAGTTCTGTTTACTGCCGTTCAAAAGTGGGCTTATGCCAATGACCAGGGTGATTATGGAACCTTTGTTCGGCGAATAAAAAAACTGGATCGCCAATATTACCCGCGGATGATTCAAGTTTTGTCGAACGGCCAAATCGAGTCCAAATTGTGGTTAATTGAAATGCTCAAGACCGTGCTGCCAGAGCGCCCCTATAATATATACCTTCTCGGCGGGTGGTATGGAATGTTGGGTTTGATGATGTTGTGGTTGATGCCTGGCCACTTTCGTCGCATGTGGAGCTTTGATATTGATCCCGAGTGTGAAAAGGTCATGGATATGATTGCCCGTCAGCACTTGTGGGCAGAAAACTGGGAAATGAGGCCCGCGACCTTTGATATGTACCACCTTCCACTTGGTGCCCCGGACGGGTTAGATGAGGAGTTCCTGAGGTCCTTTTCCATTCCTGAGCAGGGTCCTGATATCATTATTAATACAAGTTGTGAGCATCTTCAGGAGTTCTCCCTGTGGTATGATCGGATCCCCAAAGGAAAAGTGGTTGTTTTGCAATCGAACAACTTCTTTGAATGGAAGGAACACGTTAACTGTGTCGATAGTATTCAGGCGTTTAAGGCCTCCGCACCGATGGACACGGTTTTGTATGAGGGCAGTATGAGCCTGCAGGACTATGAGCGATATATGCTCATTGGGGTCCGATAAAATTGGAGTGATTTTGATGACGAATGTGGACGCACCGAGGATTGATGAGAATGAAGAGCTTCGGGCCGAGGCAATTAGCCCAACTTTTTGTATTCTTCCGTGGATTCACTTGAGCACCCGACCAAATGGACACCTGCGCCTGTGTTGTACGGCCAACGCCTCTTCTGTTGGGGCAACTCAGGACAAAAAGTATGGCGGTGAGGTGGGCATTCTCAAAAACGAGAACGGCCGACCGGCGAACCTCAATAAAACAGACCTTTTGAGTGCCTGGAATAACCAGTATATGCGTGATGTTCGGCAGATGATGCTAAGGGGAGACATACCCGCATCCTGTCTAAAGTGTTTCAAGGAAGAGGAGGCGGGTCACCGCTCCAAGCGTAATTGGGAAACAGAATATTGGAGCAAGCGGGTGAGCTTGCGTCACCTCGTCGAGGCCACGGACGAGGACGGAAGTGTTCCTCCCACAATCACCTATGTGGACCTTCGATTGGGAACAAAGTGCAACTTGAAATGTGTGATGTGTTCGCCCCATGACAGTTCCCTTTGGGTCGGGGACTGGAATCGTCTGTATCCACAGATCGAAAACCCGGAACTCAAAGATCTCATGCAGTGGCGTAACAAGGGAAAGGTGGATGGGGCCACCTATAACTGGCATGTAGACAATCAGGCGTTTTGGGACCAGCTATACGATCAATTGCCCAATATGCGCCAGTTGTACTTTGCTGGTGGTGAAGCAACGATCATTGAGGAACACTATACACTTTTAGAAGAATGCATTCGCCGAGGCCATGCTAATCATATTGAATTGCGATACAACAGTAATGGGATTGAGATTCCCGATCGTTTGCTCGAATTGTGGAATCACTTTCAGCGGGTGCGGTTTCACTTTAGCATCGACAGCCTTGGCGCGATGAATGACTACATCCGCCACCCAAGCCAGTGGAAGGACATCGAGGCTCAGCTGCGTCGGCTTGACGCCACTCCCGATAACATCGAAGTGACGATCGCGTGTGCGATTCAGGTGCTGAACATTTTTTATCTACCAGATTTTATTAAATGGAAGTTGGAGCAGAAGTATCGAAAAATCAACCCATGGCCGTTGGGTGCGGGACTCATTAACGTTCATTTAGTATATCATCCCGCTCATTTGAATATCAAAGTTCTTCCTCCTGAGTTTAAAGAGAAGGTCGCCAAAAAGTATGAGGAGTTTTATGGCTGGCTCGAAGATCGCTTTGCTGGGGATCAGGACTTTTTTGCCAGCCAGTACGGAATTTCCCGATTAAAGGGGTTGATTCGCTTTATGAAAGCCGAAGACTGGTCTCGGCGTATGCCCCAGCTCCGGGAATACATCCGTTTGATGGACGGTATTCGTGGTACGAATTTTAATGAGGTCTTTCCTGAGATGGCAGAGCTCCTTGAAGGGCCGGCCTAGCGGAACTGAGCCTTAAAGGGATCAAACTTACGGCTACCGCAGGTTTTGGCGCAGACGTAAATCTTCCCCTCGGCAAAGGTGGGTTTTTCCCATCCTCCGGGGATCAGCTTCTGGAAAAACTCGCCGTCGATGATTTCTGAGATTGGGCGTCGGCGACCGTCGAGGTCATCCAGCCCATTTGGCAACCGTCCAAGCAGGCTCCAGATTTCCCCAGTCTTAGGTTTGCGGTACCAAGGGTAGAGCTGATTTGCGGTCCAGCAACAAGGAAAGACATGGCCCTCGCCACTGACAT
>JACKAM010000006.1 GCA_020635075.1 Pseudobdellovibrionaceae bacterium
CCAACAAAAGCTCTGCCAAGTACGAGCCATCCTGCCCAGTAATACCCGTAACCAATGCTCTTTTCACAGTAGATCCCCTTCTCGTGGGAGTAATATTGACGTAAGACCCCAAATCATCTCGTTTTTTGATAAAAATCAACTATGAAATTCCCAAACCTCCTAGCCACAAAGAGGAGACCAGAATGTAAGTGGGTTGCGCGCTGCATAATCATAACCTAATTTTACTTTATTGATGCCCTGACATGGGCTACCCAACTATATCTTAAGCCCCTAAAGACAGAGCTGTTTTGGAGATGCGATTTTGATTGCAGTGGTTATCCCCAGCTACAATGAAGGCGAAGTCATTGCCTCGCTCATTCTCAAGATTTCAGAGGTGTTAAGCCCTCCTCACTTGATTATCGTTGTCGATGACAGTCCCAATGATCTGACTCAAAAAGCCATTGAATCCACGGGTAAAAGCAACCTTGTCTCTATTCATCGAAAGACCAAGGGCGGCAGAGGGTCGGCAGTCATTGAGGGGATCAAGATCGCCGTTAGCCGGGACTGCAGCCAGATTGTGGAAATGGACGCTGACTTTTCCCATCCGCCTGAAGAACTCAATAGTATTCTTTCCGAGGCTAAGACCAGAGGCTTGGATCTGCTCATTGGGAGCCGATATTTGCCAGAAAGCAAGATTTTGAATTGGCCCTTGTCCCGACGGATATTTTCACGGTGTGCCAACTGGCTGGCCCGGAGTGTTTTGAGAATTCCCATTCATGATTACACGAATGGATATCGGTGCTACTCTCGCCCCGCCGCAGAACAGATTGTAGCTACCTGTGGCAAGCTCGGTAAGGGCTTCATTGCTTTAAGCGAAATTTTGGTTAATTTGTACTACAGAGGTCTGACCGTGGGCGAGCGCCCAACGGTTTTTGTGAATCGGGTCCGTGGTGAGAGTTCCGTTAACCTCAATGAGATTACTGGGGCCTTAATGGGGCTCTTTAGAATCTACGGACTAAAACGTGAATTGCAGGCAAAGAATGTCAAAGTGGCAAACATCAATAATTGAAGAATTTAAGTCTCGGGCGGAGAATCCTAGGACCGGTGGTTCAGAATTCCCATTGATGGAAGACTGCTTCGATCAAGATGAAGTCCTGGCGGCCATTGATGTCTTGTTGTCCGGACAGCTGACCATGTCTTCGAATGTGACTGAGTTTGAGCAGCAATTTGCGGAAATGGTGGGAGTCCCCTTTGCTGTCATGGTGAACTCGGGGTCTTCGGCTAACCTTTTGGCGGTGGCAGCGGCGATTAACCCTTTGAGAAAACAAAGATTACTGCCTGGGGACGAAGTCCTTCTTCCCGCAGTGTGTTGGTCGACAAGCCTTTGGCCACTGGTGCAATTGGGGCTCAAACCGGTTTTTGTCGACGTGAATCCTCAGACACTCAACATGGATATGGACGATGCCAAAAAGAAGCTGACGAAAAAAACCAAAGGGCTGCTCACCGTCCATATTCTTGGCAACTCACCTGAAATGGCAAAGGTGAAGTCCTTTGTCAGTGACCACGGCCTTACTCATCTCGAAGACACATGTGAGTCTTTTGGTTCCCAGTTTAGCAACAAGTACCTAGGAACCTTTGGCGACTTTGGCAGCTACTCTTTCTATTATTCACATCACTTGACCACCGGCGAAGGTGGCATGGTGGTGTGTCAAAATCAGGAAGATGCTGATTTACTTAAGTGCCTTAGAGCCCATGGTTGGACAAGAAACCTGTCAAACAGGCAGGCACTTGAAAAAGAATACTCCGATATCGACTCAAGGTTTCTGTTCGTCAACTCCGGATTTAACCTTCGCCCCACAGAAATTCAGGCCGCCATCGGTAAAGTTCAGCTCAAGCGAATCAACCAGATGAATGGCAATCGGGTAAAGAATTACGAAGGCCTTAGACTAGCCCTGGAGAGTCACCCGTCCTGGAATGGGCAGCTGGAAATGATCTTGCCCTCCCCAGGAACCAGTCCCGTGTGGTTTGGTTTTTGTGCCCTATTAAATGAAAAACTCGCGGCTCAAAAAGAATCCTATTTAAAATCTTTAAGCGCACTAGGTGTCGAAAATCGCCCCATCGTCAGTGGCAACTTTGTACGCCAACCCGCACTTAAACTCTACGGCCTGGACCAGGACCCTCGCAATTTTCCCGGTGCAGAAAATGTTGATCGACGAGGCTTTTTTATAGGTCTTCACACAACAGAGATGAAGAAAGATCGCCTGGATCGGTTGGCTGACCTGCTGCTGAAGCCTCTTCTCTAGTCTGAATTGATGAGGGCCTGATGAGAACGCTAAAGATTTCACTCATCAGTCTCGCTGCCTTAGCCTGGGCGACCTTAATCACTTATTTTTTTCTTCGCTACCCATGGCCTTGGCCTGATGAATCCCTCTATGCCGATATTGCCCGCCACTTTAGAAATACCGGGGAAATGGGTATCCCCATGTTTAAGGGCTATTTTACTGAAATTGAATCCCACCAGCATTTTTACCCGCCTCTGTATTTTATGACCTTGGGAGCGCTGTTTTTCATTTTTCCCTATAGTTTGATCACACTGCGTTTTTTTTCTCTGTTTTGCCTGCTGAGCGCAACTGTTTGGTCCTTTGCTCGACTCAGTAAAAAGACCCTTGGCCCAATGGCCGTCAGCGGTGGAGTTCTGGTCTTGATGACAGACCCCGTATTTATTCGCGGACTGTTAGTTGGCCGCATGGACAGCCTGGGAGTCTTTTTAACCCTTGGCTCCCTCTTGCTACTTCACTCTGGAGAGTGTCACCCTCACCGTGCAAAGAGGAGGTATTTCCTTTTTGGGTCGGGCCTCATCGGAGGTCTGGCGTTTTTAACTCACCCCATGGCCTGGGCTGCACCTGCAACCCTTGGACTATATACCTTGGTGCAACTGATCCGCAAAAAACTAAAGCCCATTGAGGTTGGCCTGATTGCCCTTGGAGGCATTGGGATTTCCTTACCCTATTTAGTTTGGCTTTATGGCGAGTGGGGATTTTTTGCTGAGCAATTCTCCGCCCAGATGGCGCGCAAACACCTGGTGTCACCTAAAGGCATACGTGAAGCCCTAAAGTCATTTGAGGGCTTATTTGCTCAATATGAAGCCGTAAAAGCCATAGGGATGCTCTCCTACATCCTGGGCTTCGTGGGATTGGTGATTTACACTTGGAAAGACCAAAGGGGACTTAAATTCCTCATTGTACACCTCCTATTTACCTACTTGGCCACGTTTAGCCGAGAAATGTGGTACCCCGTTTATTGGATGGTGACCTCGGCCATCGGGGTGGCGATTTTGCTTCACACGGCAAATCGACGAGTTGCCTGGACCCTCGCGTCCCTAGTTGTTGTTGGTCATCTCTATGGAGTATTTGTTAAGGCCAGGCAATTAAGACCCTATAACTACCAGACCTACTGTGAAGTCCTCAAACAAAAGATCCCACCAGGAGCCAAAGTCTTTTTGACATCAGTGCCCGATGCTTATTTTTGCCTCGATGAAAGCTTTAGAGAGGGAATAAGGCAGTTCATTCCTGGAGGCATTCCTGTACCTAAAGACAGTGCTGTTGCGATTTTTGATACACATGATGTCTTTATTGCCGGCTCCTTTTTTGTTGGTGAGCACCTTGAGGAATACATCAAAGGGTCCAAAGATCATTTTGAAATTGATAGTGGAGTAGCTGGAGGTTTTCCTTATACTCTCTATTTAAGAAAGACCGCCCCCGCCAATTCCCTGAGGGACCAATGAATTCAACAACCACCCGGACTCGGTTCTTTCCTGGTCTTTCTCTTAAGAGTCTCTCTGGAATAGTTCGCATCTGGTCCCTGTGGATTGCTTTTCTCGCTTTGTTTTCGGCAATGCTTTTTTGGCAAAATGAAAATTTTAACGGTTCTCTGGTTGAAAAGTGGAATGATCATGTGTCCAACGTTCTGTCCACGGAGCTTTTTCTCACCCAAGGGACAGCCATTTACTCCGAACCCACCGGAGTCGTTTGGGACCGAGTACATGGTGAGGTTGGGATTAAGCCTGAGTTGCGGGATCAAATCGTTAGTCCGCAACTCCCCAGACACTACCCACCAGGTCTCTGGGCGGCTCTCACACCCATTTCCATTGCGCTCAATCGAAACCTGATTGATCTGCCTCAGGCGGCAAGGCTTGCGATTGGCTTGTATCTTCTTGCTGCACTCTTGGCGGCCGGGCTTTTGGCTCACTTACTTGCCTCTTTGCTACGAGATCATAACAAACGGACATTCAAGCTCCTCACCACTGTGGTCCTCATGCTGGCTTCAATGGAGCTGGTCCGTTGGGCTCTCAACGGAATGTACGATCCTATTGCCATCTTAGGGCTTCTTTGTTTTGTTTGGGCATTGAAGACTAAAAACTATCCCATTGCCTATTTGGCATTTGGTGTGTCTTTGTTTTTTCATTTTCGCGCCTTGTGGTTGGCGCCAGCCGGGGCCTGGGCCCTTTGGAAGTTTTGGCGACAATATCGGGAACAATTGATTTCTTTTTTCTTCTCTCGCTATTTTATAGTCGGCACGGGCTGTAGCTTGTTGTCTGTGTATGCTTTTTGGCTTGCGGCACCCGGTTTAAAGGATGTGCCCATCAATAACTACTTCTTTTTGGGTGCTTTAGATTCAGTCAACTGGGGGAGACTGACGGTGTTTATCCTGGCCATTGCCGGATTTACCTATTGGGCCATTCGCTTCCGAGGGTGGCTGACCTTAAGCTGTTTTTGTTGGGCTATACTGATGTGGCTGGTAACACCACTCATCCAACAGTGGTATGTGTTGTTTTTGATTCCTTTGGCCGTTCTGCCTGTATTAGAGCGAAAGGAAAATCGAATCCCACTGCTTTATGGCGTATCAATTATGGTATTGGTAACGGCCATTCTCCTCATGCGAAACTCGCCTTTTGAATTTCGCTTTTTTCAAGAATCCCTCGCCCTGCTGTTCTGATAGCTTGGTTCAGCGGCCCTTACCAAACAACACCACGGTGGCGGTCTTGAGGAGGACTAGCCAGTCGAGAATCAGTGAGTAGCTTTTGATGTAATAGAGCTCAAATTGGAGTTTTTCTTTGGCGTCTTCGATGGTGGCGCCGTAGGGGTACATGACCTGGGCCCAACCGGTAAGGCCGGGGCGGACGAGGTGGCGGAAGTTGTAGAAGGGGATTTTTTCGCCCAGTTCTTTGATAAACTCAGGTCTCTCGGGCCTTGGGCCGATAAAACTCATGTCGCCGCGAAAGATGTTCCAGATCTGGGGAAGCTCATCAATGCGAGTGGCCCGCATGAACTTACCCCAGACAGTCACCCGGGCATCGCCCTCTTTGGACCACTGGGCTCCATGCTTTTCGGCGTCTTGCTTCATGGACCTAAATTTGTAAATGATGAAGTCTTCGCCGTTAAGGCCCCGGCGTTTTTGGGTGTAAATGATCGGCCAGCCGCTGGTGATTAACACTAAAATTGCGGCCAGGAGCATGATCGGAAATCCTAAAATCATAATCAAACCGGCACAAAAAATATCCCCCACCCGCTTAATTCGAAGGCCTATGGGGTTATGCAAAAGATGAAATCCCTGGCTCAGAGCAAACCACCCACCTTGAAGGTAAAACACCGGGACTTTGCGCCAAACGGCCTCATAAAAATCAGACAGATCGTAAACACGAGTGCCCTGAAAGCGGATCTCCATTAACTGATCGACCAAATGCTCGGGGATTTGCTGGCCCGTAGCCACCACAATACCGCGCCATTGTTCTTTGAGTTTTGCGGGCACATCCTCCCAGCTCCCCTGAACATACTTTTCAAAGTCACCAAAATCCCCGGCATCTGGGTCGTAACGTTTTTGGGTCAGACAAACCAGCTGAACATCGTGAGGGGATTTTTCGTAGTCCTTTAAAAACTGCACCAGGTAGTCGCGAGTACCAATCACCAACCAGCGGGACTTTTGCTCAAGCCCCTTGACCCGAGTATGGAGAACGACCCGCCAAATGGCCGACCAAATGGCAAAAAACAAGTAAGCACCAATTAAAACTCCTCGACCGGTCAATCCACCAAAGCCCTTAAGACCAACCAGATAGGCCCCTAAAATCACCATCGAGGCCGACAATAAAAGGGCTAAGGCCAAACGCAAAAGGTCGCGAAAAAAATGAAGCCGGTCTTGAAGTTTGTAAACGTCAAAGACGTACATCATGACCAGGGTAAACCCCAGCACAGGAGCAAGCTTAAGCCACAGATCCGGCGCCACCCAGTCGCCCAAGCGCAGGTAATAGGCCAACTGAAAGGCAGCATAAAAGCCAAGGCAGTCTAAGAAGAGAAGAACCAGTTTATAAAAGGGTGCCGGCGAGAATCTGTTCGACATGATTGTCCTTTTTTACCCCGGAAGAAGAGCTGAAGCCAACTTTCCCCTCCTCGGACGCGGCGCATGTAGAGGGGCGCTAAATCGGATCAAGGTGCCGGAACCCTGGCAGCATCTAGGGTGAAGAATCGGCGTAGGTTCGGCGTGGATCCGCAGTTCGGGCGCCCCTGTTGCCTTCGGTGCCTCTGAGCTTCGGGCGGCCTGGTCTAAATTTGGCTACATCTCCACATACACGTTCGCTGCAGAAGCCCGGCAAAAGGGGGAGGGTCCTCGCTGGCGTGGCTAGCAGAAAACCCATTTCGTTCTGTTATTGCCGGCAGGCTCTCACTCCGAGCCTGTCGGCAATTTTAATCTGGAGAATCGATGCGCAAAGACCCACCTATTGACAGGTACGGTAAATTACCGTATTATGGTCGGCAATGAAGCCGATTAGAATTGTCCCTTCTGATCGATTTCATAGGCAACTCAGGCGACTCCCTAAGCACATTGCAGGAGCTGTTGGAGCCTGGGTCGTTACGGTTCAGCGGATTGGTATTCGGGCCACAAGGCAGATTCCCGGCTACCACGACGAGCCGTTGAAAGGAAAACGACGGGGACAGCGCTCGGTCAGACTCAATCGTTCATACCGCCTGATTTACGAGCAAACCGAAGATGATGTGTTCACAATCATTCTGGTTTTGGAGGTCCACAATCATGAGTACTAAAAAAGATGTTCAACAACTGCTCGAAGAATACATTGGCCCCATCACCTTTGGAACGTTCTTGGTAGCAGCGAGAACCTCCCTCGACCTCACCCAGGTGGAGATGGCCAAGATCCTTGGCGTTTCAAAAAGCGTCGTCTGTGACATCGAAAAAGGGCGTCAACTCGTGAGTCCAAAGCTTGCCTTAAAGATTGCTCGTAAAGCCCAACTCTCTGAACCTGTCGCCGTCATGCTCTGCCTGCAGGATCAACTCAACCGAGCCAAAATCAAAATGACCGTGTCCGTAGAAAAGGCATCCTAATTAGGTTCCCGGTTCTTTTTCCGATACACGGAGCGGCAAACCTCACCGGTAACAATCCGCGGGAGTCCAATCTAAAAAATGGATGGCTGGAGCTTCATCCTAAAGAAGTTTTCCGTAGCCTTTGATTTGGGCCCAACCGCCTTCGTCCGACGATCGGGCTGTCCCGGCTCCCTGGCAGAAACCCCATTTCGTCTTGTTAATGCCGGCGGGCTCTCACTCCAAGCCTGCCGGCAATCTTGCTGCAGGGCCTCCAATTTACTCAGACCCGTTAAACACAAGTGATATCGAGAGATTATATCACTCCCAGCTTGGGATAAAATTTTTGGTGAGAAGAAAGAGGCGAAACATGACCGACGAGAAACCGAAAGCACCAAGGCCAGGAGCGGCAAAAAGGCTTCGTGAACTTTACAAAGAAAATCGTGGCCGAGCTTCCTCGGAGTTGCTCGAGATACTAAGTACACCCCAAGAAAAAACCGCTCAAGACAAGCGTTCTGCCGAACCAGGAGATGAGCATGTGGAACTCTAGAATGTCTTAAATAAGTTCGAAGAAAAACACCAATGATTGCTGTCAGTTATAAACCTTCACCCCATGCTATTATGAGTGAAAAACGGAGTAAATCAATGAGTACCAAAGACAAAAACCCCGATTGAGCAGTTCGTAGAACGGGCTGATGAAATCCGCAGGAGGCCTCTTACGGATGAGGATATCAAAAAGATTAACCAGCTCTCTATCGAAATTGAACAAGAAGAGAACCAGATTGAACCTCCTAGTGACCGAGAAATTGCGGACAAACCCCGGAGTGCAGATTTGATCGCCTTTTTGGCGAACAATTCATTGACTGATCGCCAAAAAGGCGTACAACAAAGAGGTATTGGTAAAAACCACCTTCACTAAGAGGTGAATAGGCATGACTATCGCTAAACTCATAGACGACATGGAAAAAGACGGCGATGAAATGACTTTTGCCAGCGTTATAAAGGCCTGGCGTCTATGTGAGGAAGCCTCAATTACTGACTTTGCTCGAAAACTTGGTGTCTCGCGCGGAACTTACGGCGACCTTGAGACTGGTAGAAAGATACCCAGCCCCACCCGAGTGGCCCATATTGCTGAAGCTCTGGAAATTGATGAGGAGCCGCTGATTCTATTGGCCCTAAGAGGCTATCTAAAATCCCATGGATTTGATTACAAAATCTGCTTGGAGTCCGCCTAGATCTGCATTAGGTTCCCGGTTCTTTTTCCGATACACGGAGTCCCTTAAATTTGACCTCAGATCAACCTCGCCTGAAACCTCGAAATGAGCAACTTTGAGAGGCTCAACTAGACTACAAAAACTTGACATTTTTGTCAAGTTTTTGTAGTCTGCAATCATGGCTGTACGTAATGAATACCCACTTCGACTTATGATCAATCACCGCCAGATCAAACGGGTAATCATTGATCAGCACTATAAGGAAAGGCACCCCGACGTTACAGACGAAACAATTCTGGAATTGATTCAATCAATTGATGGTAATGACTTCCTGATTGAAAGCGAACGTGGCGATTTTCAATACTTCACCGCCGAGCCCGTTTTTAAAGACGATAGTCCGTATCGGTTAGTAATGATGCTTTGTATTTTCGATGATTATCTTGGAGTGATAAACGCATTCCGGGTAGACAGGAGTAAGCATGAGTAATACAAGATTTCCCTCTGATACTGAGCTAAAGGAAATGCGAGAGAAGCTATCGAAGGGGCCAGCCTCAAAACCATTACCTAAAGATGCGACTCCAGTTGATAAAATAAAGTTTCAAATCTGCAAAGAGTTTGTGATTTACAAGAATGCTCATACGATCACACAAAAAGCTCTTGCTGAGAAAATTGGGACTGATGAGGCCCTGATAAGTAAGATTCTCCACTATCAAATAGAAGAGTTCACGATTGATAGACTGATTAAGTTTTTATCTACACTTTACCCTGATGCAAAAGTCAAAATTGAGGTCGCATGACTAATATGGAAGACTAGTCGCTAATGCATCTAAGGATTGTCACACTATTGTTTCTCGCTATTAGTCTGGCACCTGCCCTTGCAAGGGGCAATGATCCTGTTTGCACCCAGTGGCTCCGCCAAAACAAGGTTGACCCAGGCTCGAAAGATTGCGAACTCAGCTGTGCCACACTAGCGACGGACATGGGGACTTTTACGTGCCCTGGTCAGTGCGCAGAGTTGTGCAAACCAACACCGTCCTCTGGGATTCCAAGTAAACTGATCTATTATCCGGGACTAACACCTTCAGAAAAGAGGCTGATCGAACAGTTCCCGAAAGATGCGATTACAGTTTTCGTGCAGAAAACTCGCGCCGAGTCGGCCTCGGATCGTAACTTCCCCACGCAAGAACTAAACGACGAAGGTGATGCCTTTCGCCATTTCGTCTGGGCTGGACTATTAGCAAAGGAGCTGGGCAAAACTCAGGCCCTGAAATTTCTGAATGCCCATGAGAAGATAACAGACTTCAGCCCGCAGATGAGAAGTCTATGGACGTTTCTAACAATCTGTCTGGGATTCATGCTGCTGAAAAACTAATGGCGGAAAAAAGGTTTAGTGTTAAAAATCTAGAGCAAATGGCGCTAAATTATTTGAGAGAAAAACGTCTCAAGGTGATTAATCCTGGCCTACCAATACCAAAGGAACCACTATGATAACTAGATTGTTTGCCACTTTACTTTGCGGATTTATACTTTCCTCTCTCTGTCTTGGTGATTCTTATTTGGGTTCCGAATTCTTGACCGTCAAGGATGCTCAAAAAAAATGGGGAATTTCTTCATTCGTAGGTGAAAAATTTAAGAATGCTTCTGAAAAAGAGCGCGGATCAATGGCGACAGATGCAATTAAGAGAAATGTGTATGTGGGTACCGATATGCTTGAAGTTCGAAAAGTTATGGGATCACCCAATAGTTATTTTTTCAGTGATACAATTTACGCGTATAAAATAACTGAGCCGGCCGCTAACCGGGAGTCCTGGCAGCTCATTTTTGTACCAGATGAAAAGTTAGAAAAAGTCAAAGAAGTGAAAATCCGAAAAAAGTGCTGCTATAAATCTCCGCTTTAAAAGATTCTTCGATTACAATCCGTCAAGAGTCCATTTTTTTGGGAGAACCGCCCCTGACGTCAGGCTACCCAATATTGGCTCAATAACAAAGGCCATCCGCCCGAATACGATTCTCGGACAAATCCATTTGCTGTGGAGACCACAGGCTTCAGGCTGCCTGGTCTGAATTTGGCTTTATCCCTTGAGTATCTTAGGCTGCCTAAGCCCAAAAGGGGGGACACCTCGCTGGTGGCTGGCAGAAAACCCATTTCGTCCTGTTATTGCCGGCAGGCTCTCACTCCGAGCCTGTCGGCAATTTTGCTGGATCATCGGATCACTTTTTTGGACAGCACTGAGATATCATGGAGCAAACTTGTTAAGACAGAGTACGGGAAAACACTAATGATTGCTGTCGGTTACAGACCTTAATCCAATGCTATTATGAGTGAAAACCGGAGCAAATCAATGAGTACTAAAGACAAAACCCCGATTGAGCAGTTCGTAGAACGGGCTGAGGAAATCCGCAGGAGGCCTCTAACGGATGAGGATATAAAAAAGATTAACCAGCTCTCTATCGAAATTGAACAAAAAGAGAACCAGGTTGAACCTCCTGGTAGCCGAAAGATAGCCGGTAAACCCCGGAATGCAGAGCTGTAATGGGCAGAGTCGTCCCCTTCTCCCATTTTGAGGATTACTACAGTCAGCTCACCCAGGATAACAGGGTTATCGATGGGACCATTTTAGACGCAAACGTGATCATCACCCTCAGCTATTCTCCTAAAAAGTATCACAGCCGACTCACAAAATTTTTGTCGGAGCAACTCCACCCTAAAGAGATC
Organism: Pseudobdellovibrionaceae bacterium; assembly: GCA_020635075.1. Classification (NCBI taxonomy): domain Bacteria; kingdom Pseudomonadati; phylum Bdellovibrionota; class Bdellovibrionia; order Bdellovibrionales; family Pseudobdellovibrionaceae; species Pseudobdellovibrionaceae bacterium. The sequence goes on from JACKAM010000006.1 coordinate 11,278, forward strand.
GCCTACTTCACGACCGTCAACACCACCTTCGAGTATCTAGAATTTCATCGTCGCTTGTTGATGACTGAGGGTTTAAGAGATGCTGTCGATGAATTCTCTGCACTTCAGCTACCTAGGAAGAAACGACAATCCGTAAGGTATCACTCTGGTCGACTAAAAAACCGAGAAAACACCCAGGGGACCGATCCAGTCTTTTATGACCGGGAGATAAAAGACATTCGCAAGGCCTTTTGCGCCTCAGGAGAAAAAGGAATTCAACTGTGGAGTTCTCTTAGCATGGCCTTCTTAAACCCAAAGCTTCAGCAAGAATTTGAAAACCTCGAAACACTTGGAATCAAATACCTTTCAATTCACAACAAGAAACAAAGACCCTTCTTTGTCGGTGCTTTAAAATGGGAAGATGCCATCAAAATCTGTACCAATTCTTGTGCCGGTATTTCGGATGCGATGATACTAAATGCCCTACAAACCACGACCTTTCCATTTGCTATCAGCCTAGACACCGATGTCATCTATGCCGTTTTGTCGAACCCTAACTTAAAAGACATTGTGGTTCCGGACGATTTGATAGCGGATGACAAAGAGCTTCGCTCATTGCTCATCTAGCTCTTTGAGTTAAGCCTCGCCGCCCTGGTCCGAATCTCGGAGTGCCCAGTTGGCCGCGGCACCTGTGGGCTCGATGCCGTTTGGCCTGAGTTTGGCTTTATCCCCTGAGCATCGTTCGCTGCCGAAGCCCTGAAGGGGAGACACCTCACTGGCGTGGCTGGCAGAAAGCCCATTTCGTCCTGTTGTTGCCGGCGGGCTCTCACTCCGGGCCTGTCGGCAATTTTGCTGGAGATTTTGACTTGCGTAAATATACAAAATATTGTATAAATGGTGGTGACTTTAGTTGAAGGTCATCTTCTGGGAAGGAGACTCAAAAGAGGTTCTATCGTCATTTCCAGAGGCGGTAAGGCGAGACTTCGGGTTTGACCTCTACGCCCTTCAACTTGGAGAAAGGCCATCTGATTGGCGGCCGATGAAATCCATTGGCAAAGGGGTCTATGAGTTGCGCCAGCAGGATAGTAGGTCTTGGTACCGAGTCATTTACCTAACTGCTGTCGCTGATAGAATCCATGTGCTTCACTGTTTTGAAAAGAGATCCGCCAAGACCGCAAAGCGGGATCTTGACCTTGCAAGACGACGCCTCAAAACCGTAAGTGCCAGAATGAGGAATTCAAATGAAGACAAATAGAAAACGGAAATCACCTGGTACCTCAAATCAACCTGGTCACATAACCAAGGGGGCCGTCTTTTCTGACCTGGGATTTTCCCCATCCGAATCGGCGGCCCTAAAAGTAAAGGCTGACTTGTACTTCGCAATTCGTAGAATCATTCACAGCAAAGGATACAAACCTCGACAGCTGGAGAAGATGTTGAATCAGCCCCAACCAAGAATCAGTGAACTGATGAACGGCAAAATCAATCAAGTCAGCGTCGAGAAACTATTGGGATACCTGGAAAGCCTGGGCGAGGTCGTCACTCTAGAGGTCTCCACCCGACCCCAGGCGAGCTGACCATCTAAACCCGATCCCCTAAGTATGTCTCCTTGGCGACGGTGGGTCACACGATTGACACTCGATCCGATCTCCGGGCAGTTCCGCACCTTGTGGAGCCTGTGGGCTCGATGCTGCCTGGTCTGAATTTGGCTCTATCCCCTGAGCATCGTTCGCTGCACAAGCTCGGCAAAGGGGGATGGTCCTCACTGGCGTGGCTGGCAGAAAACCCATTTCGTCCTGTTGTTGCCGACAGGCTCTCACTCCGAGCCTGTCGGCAATTTTAACTTGGAGAATCGATGCACAAAGAGCGACCTATTGACAAGTACTGCATTTTACAGTACAGTAATTCGATATGAAGACGGCTAGAGTTATACTCTCTAGACGGTTTCAAAAGCAGTCAGAACGGCTGCCAAAACATATTCAAATGGCCGTTTTTTACTGGATTACGTCGGTTCGAAGACTAGGAATTGCCATTGTTCGCAAAGCCCCGGGTTATCACGATGAGCCTTTGAAAGGGTCGCGATTTGGACAGAGATCGATTCGGCTCAACAGGGCCTATCGGATCATCTACCGGCACAGCCAACAGGACAACGAAGATTTGATTGAGTTACTGGAGGTCACCAAACATGAATACTGAGATTGATGCAGAGGAGTTTTTTGAAAGACTCGTGGGCCCGCTTACCTTTGCAACCTTTATGGTGGCGGCACGAACCTCGATGGATCTCACCCAGGCGCAAATGGGAAAGCTCTTTGGGGTTTCGAAAACCATGGTCTGTGACATTGAAAAAGGACGGCAGTCTGTAAGCCCCAAACTTGCCTACAAAATCGCCCGCAAAGCTCAATTGTCAGAACAATTGGCCGTCATGCTTTGCCTGCAGGATCAACTCAACCGAGCCAAAATCAAAATGACCGTGTCCGTAGAAAAAGCATCCTGAGTCCATTACCTTTGGCCGGACCAAATGGCCCGAGATTCGGAAACCAATACGATCAAAACCTAAATCTCGGAGGCACTCCCTGTGCCCGGTTTTTGCTGAGAGCTTGTGCATAGTGAGGTCCTCCGGAGTCTCAATCAAAAATGGGGCACAATTCTCAATCGAGACCAGGACCAAAACAACACAAACACTCTAGGGCCCCGACCGCGGGATCTGGCATAACCCTGCGGTCGGGGCCCATTTCTTGAAATGTCCCTCTTGATTAACCGTAACATTTATGTTACTCTTGGAGACGTGACTGAAAACGGTAAAACTGTTGATGCTTCCAAATGGCAAACTGCCTTACCTCGAATGGGCCTTAACCCTTCCTACAGCCTCCCGGGCAAGGATCAACTCTGTTATAGATCGAGTAGCCCTAGGCGGAGGGCGTAAGAACATAAAGCCGGTGGGAGAAGGTGTGTTTGAGATTAAGGTAAATGCCGGGCCAGGCTTGAGGATCTATTTTGCCCCCAGCGGGAAAAACGATCTTCTCATTCTCCTGGGCGGAGACAAATCCTCCCAAAAGAGTGATATCCGCCGAGCACAAAAATATTGGAGAGGTTTGATGTATCGAAACAAGGACTTTGATGAATACGTCTCCCAAGAAATGAGAGACCCCCTTTATCGGCGGGAATACCTGATATCCATGATCAGCGGAGATGATGGGGTTGAACCACTGCCCCTTTTTGATGCTCTCAAGATTGCCATTGGAAGGATGGGAGTTACTGAATTTGCCGAGCTCGTGCGTATGGAAAGATCAAGTGTTTCAAGAATTCTGTCGCAATCTACAATACCTAAAGTTGAAACCCTTGATCGATTTTTGAAGCCCTTTGGTTTAAGAGTGAAGCTCGACGTAATTGAGGTGGCCTAGCAGAGGGTGCGGACTCTCAAATCTATTGAAAACCCGGCAGGGCGTATGTTAAACGAGGGGCTGTTATGGGACGATTGAAGCTGTCAAACAAGAAGATGAAAATGGGATCAAAAGGGGACAGGTTCGCTAAAAACCGGTGGAGTAAGGTCCATAAGGAGCTTATCCCCAAAGTTCGTGCCTTTGCCGAGGGAATGTACGGTGATATTGGTCTTCAGGAGGCTTGGCAGGAGTTTCATTTATGGCAAGATCCCAGCGAATTTGATTTTGATCACCAGGAAGCCATGATTTTTGTGCCATGGTTTTTGTTTCACTGGATTCCTGAACTGGAGAAAACAAAACTCAAACACCCGTTGATGGTGCCCTTAGCTGAAGACATTCTGATGCACTTTAGCGATGAGATCTCGGACGATGAGTACACCTACTTGTCTGCCTGCTGCGAGGCTCCCCTAAGTTTTTACCAAATTAACCAGGTCGACCCTGGAATTGGCCTTAAGTTAAAAGACCTACTTAGAGACAAGGAGTTTTACGTCCTTGAATATTCAGCGGCACAGACCGTCAAGCCAGGCATGATTCTCTTTGCCCAAGTGATTGAGGTTGAGGGGCACTGCTTTTTAGAGGGCATTTGCCCTTATCCTTTCGATGCAAGCGAATCCGTAGAGGTGGTTTTTCTGAAGCACTACATTCAAAAGCAATTCAGAAAAATCACCGCTGAGACCTTGTTTGAGTACGACATGGAGATCAGAGATCTTTACTGGCGACTTCTTTCAAGGCTTCTAGCGCCAGTTGGAAAGCGGCTCGGCAATACCGATGGCCATTTAATGGTGCCCCACATTCTCACCTATTGGATCAGAAGACCTCTGGAAACCTTTAATGGACTCAAGAGCCTTGCCCACGGACTTTCGGAAGAAGAGCTCTTGGCTGATGCCGAGATCGACGATGATGGCGAAATCCATTCCGCCAACCTGCCTTGGTACAAAAAACCAACTAAAAAGAACCCTGATTTGATGAAGATACTTTTGGCTCGAATCCAGATTGAGAACAACCAAATGGTGGTGGAACTCAATTCACGTGAGCGTGTCCGCGCCTTTAAGCGCCAACTTAAAAAGCTCCTCCCCGATGACAGTTATCGCCTGATAGATACTAGGATTGAAACTGTCGAAGAGCATTTTGATCGGAGAGATCTCCAAGAGTCTTCTGAGCCGGAAAGTGATGTGGATACGAACGTTGATTTAGCAAATGATCCGGAAATCAAAGAGACAATGCGCAAGCACTTCGAAGCCCATTACATGAAGTGGATCACCGATAAAATACCCGCCCTCAACAACGCTCGTCCCATCGATCTGGTACGCACAAAAAAAGGCCGAGAGTTGGTCGAATCTATGATCAGCTCATTTGAGTTCAGACTGATGCAAAGGCCCATCCCAAATTGCAGCCCGGAGATATTCAAAAAAATGCGCGAGCGACTGGGGCTTTAATATTCAATTGCCCCGCCCTATTGACCAGCCGGGAGTTTTAGTACCACTACATAAGTTCAACTCACACTGTTCACTTTAAAGTGAACAGTGTGGTATAGTGAACAGCTTGTGGGCTATAAAGATACATAATTTCATATATTTATGTAGCCTGATAGATTCCTGATGTCTTTTCTTTCTCATATCTTAGGGACAGATGGACAGCCCACTATCCTCAGTTGTGCTCGTCTTTTTCGTCGTAATTGTCGATGTAGGCTTTGATCGTGGACTCGGCCAGGCGACCGAGTTTGGTGACCTGAAGGCCCAAGGTGGTGTTGCCATCTTGGTCAATGAGCCTGACCACGACACAATCAACGGAGAATGGCTTTAGGCTTCCGCTCCCCTTAAATTCAGCGACGAGTTCAGTACCCACCTCGATTTGATCGGTGGTGGTGGCAAGACCGATCCCACCAAGGTTGATATCTTTGGCCACCGCTTTGGCAGACACTGGCTTGTCCTTGCAGTGAAGAATGATTGGCCCCCAGTACTGGACCCTTTTGTGAATACGCTTTTCGTGGTCAAAATCGCGAAGCTTGGAGAAATCAATCACCAGACCCTCGTCCAACAAAATGCCCTGGGGACCTGTGATTTGCGGGTTGGTCTTTGATTGGTCCGATGGCCTTACGGCTTCGTCCTTACTGACACCCAGGTTTTCAAAGTTAAAGGTCACTTTGATTGTGCGCTCGGGCTTGTCGTCTTTTGCCATGGATACCCCCACTGTGATTGATTATAAATGAGTCCTCTTCAGGTTCCAGGTTCTTTTTGCGAGAGGCAGCGAGTTAGGCCTTTGCTCTGTTCGTCCGAACCGTGGATCAAATCCGGACGGATTTAGCTTCTGTCCGCGATTAGCATGAAGAAGGCTCGGGCCCACCCCTTGCTAAACCTTAAGACACAACAACGTCCATCAGAGTCTGATCCGGAGGGGGGAGACCAACTACCAAGATCAAACCAGCAGGACAAACCAACACGAAACACAAGGGCCCCCGGCAGAGAATCCGCAGAACTCAGCCGGGGGCCCAATATTCACCCGATCACTGGGCCAGATTCGATTGATGTGAAAACTTCTAAAGATTTTTAACTATTTAGACCCACTTGAAATACTAACCATTTTAGGTTATTATTCGGAAAGCTGTGAATGCAAGGTAAGTCCATTGAGTATTACATCACTGAAGCGGGCCAGGCGCCGTTTCTTGATTGGTTCGATAAGCTTCCTCACCAAGAGCAGTACATCGTTCGCAAGTACCTTCTGCGCATAGCCGATGGCGGAAGCAAAAAGAGCCTTAAGTCGTTAAAGGGCGGCGTTTTTGAAATCAGAATTTTTCACGGATCGGGCCTAAGAGTGTACTTTGCCGAAGATGGAGAAAAAATCATCCTGCTACTTTTAGGTGGCAATAAACGATCACAAAAAAGTGATATCGGAAAAGCGAGAAAATATTGGAGCGAATATGCCAAGACGAAGTGAATCATTCGATCAGTATATTGCCGAAAAGATGCAAGACACGGACTACGCCCGAGGGATGCTTTTGAACTCGATTAAAGAGTTTGACGAAAGCGTCGAAGAGGCTCTGAAATATACGATCCGCAACATGGGAATAAAGGAATTTGCAGAGAGAGCTGACATTCCTTTTCAGAATGTCTCTGATTTTGTCAGAGGCAAAAGAAAACTCAAAATTGAAACCTTGGACAAATACCTTTCTGTGTTTGAGCTCAAATCCAAAATCGTTGTGGTGGCAAACCAAACCGACGTTGCCTAGCCCCGGTCGGAGACTGTCCGGACGCCGGATCCAGAATTTCCATTGACCAATCTCATCGCCAAAGGGGCTGGGCTCCAGGTTTGCTAGGTACCTGAGCCAGATACCACACCCGTTTTTCTCCTTTTACGCCAAAGGACCCTCCCCGAGGGGTCCTTTGGCGGTTTTTAAACGACGACTAGCTGGTTTTCTTGGAGGGGTTTGCCTTGATTCATTTGATTTGGGGACTGATAGCCCGAGTCACTTGTGGCGGTAAAGTATTGAAATTAAGTGTTTTTTCAAATACAGGCGAATGGTAATATGTATATTGATTATATACAATCGTATGCTAAACTTATACATATGGGTTTACTACATGAGGTCCTTACAAGTCAGGCTCGCGGTGAAGTGTTTCGACTTCTATTCTCTCCGATTCAAGCGAGACTCTATTTAAGAGAGATCGAGAGGCAGTCGGGCCTCGCTGTTCGCAGTGTACAACAGGAGTTGGCCTATCTTAAGAAGCTTGGCTTGGTCACCTCAAGCAGAGATGGAAATCGTGTCTACTATGAGGCCAACAGGGATAATCCCATCTATCCAGAAATCCGCAGTCTCGTCGTCAAGACGACGGGCTTGGTTCCGCTACTAAAGGAAACTCTCCAGAAAGGAGGTTTCGAGATCAACTGCGTCTTTGTTTTTGGCTCTTATGCGACGGGGAACCTTAAACCTGAAAGCGATATTGATTTGATGATCATTGGAGACGTGGGGCTCAGGGCCCTGACGAAGCACCTGTCCAAGATAACAAATCTCATCGGGCGAGAGGTCAATCCTCAGGTAGTTTCACCAGTCGAATGGCGCAGAGGAATGAAATCAAAAGGACACTTCATCCAATCGGTCGCAGCCGGAGAAAAGACCTTTATTGTCGGAGACGAGGATGTCCTTAAACGATTGGCAGAATAACGGGTGGCTAAGGCCCTGACCGAACCCCAGTCTTTGCACCAATCTAAGGGACTTGTGCGCCAAGTGCTAAAAAAACACGGCTGTAGCTCTGATGTAGTCGATCAATACACCACTTCGGAAATCACCAGTTCAACTGTGCTCCCAGAACTGGCAGAACAGATCGATCCTGCCCTAAAGACTCCTAACTGGCTTGAAGACCAACAACTCAGCTCACTAAGCGAAGGGATAAAAGACAAACTCCTGAAACTTTCCAGAACGGCAGCCTGGGACAAATCAGAGTACAACGCGCCCTGCGCTCAGGCCCTGCAAACAGCCGAAACCATATGTTCAGGACTTGTGAGCTCAGAGCAGGTTTACTTCTTTTTGCAGGAGCAACAGGAAAACAACAAGAAACCAAGTGAAAAACTGGCAGCCGACTCTGGAGGAGACAACACTCAAAGCGCAAATAGATCACGTGCAGACAATACGAACAAAGTGACTGTTTGTCTGCCATCCGGCGGGACCAGTCCATCGGGCGATGCCAATTTCGCCAAGTTTTCGTTCCATAATGTGCAAAGATTCGAGCAATACGGATGGCCCAAAATGCTCAAAGGCATTCACAATCAGGTGAGAGATTGCCGGCAAATCAGAAGGCAGAGCTCCTGTAATCTCAAACTCGCCATGCGCGACCTTGACGAAATCCGAGATCATCAGCTCCAGGACAGTCGTTTTAACCTTAACCCCTCCCCCGAACGCACCTTCCGACGAGCAAACTTCGACCAGGGACTTCCCCACTGCTACATTAAAACACCGGAATGCATGGGCCGTATCGACCAACACCTCAAGAAAAGCGGCTACGATGGCGGGCTCGACGAGTTTTGTCAGTTTCAAACCTCCCCCGCCGATATATGCGGACCCCTGCAATGGACCGAGAACGGGCCGCGAAGAGCTGTGTTCCTAATGCATGACTATGAAACCAGTACCCACCTTTCTGGAGCCCAGTTAGGAATAACAGATGATCCCAGTCACAAGATGGCCGGCCCCGCGACACCCATTTTGATTGGTGCTGGTGTCGGGTTTGTGGCAGGCGGGCTCTCTGCAGGATATGCCCACAACTGGGAATCTCAAGCCATGTGGAAGGGAGCTGGAATCGGAGCCGTGTCTGGAGCTGTAGCCGTCGCAACGACAGGCAAATCTTTGCTATACAACATAGCCCTAAACGGATTTGTCTCACTAGCTACTGATGTAGCTTCTCAAGTGATTATTGAGAATAAAAGCTTGCATGAACTCGACTCAAACAGGATGCTTCTCTCTATTGAAACCGGATACTTATCGGCCGGCGCGGGACACCTTGCTGGGAATTTTGCCTTAGCAAAGACTTCAGTCATCGGATCTACTGTTGGCAGCAATGTCGTACGACAAAAACTCCGAGAAACAGTTGCTGGCGTTGTCACGGGAGGAATTATATCAACAAGCGTGGGAATACTCGCAGGAGAGCAGAAATGCACTTCACACGAATAGATCCTCATTGGCTCTCCCAATTGAGTCTCGTTCACATCCAAGGAGAGTATTATGGGTAGCTCATCCCTTTCATGGGGTTTTTTCGTCGCCGGCTGCATTGTAATTCTTGGACTGATTTTATTGGAAGGGCGAAGAATTGCTCGACACCTTTCCGACGCCAGTGAAGACCAGAGGGGGCCGCTGGAGCGAACTGTTATTCTCGGTTGGGTCACTAGGACCACAACAATATTGTTCACTCTGTTTTTTGTCTATCTGTACGTATGGATTGAACTAATGGAGCAACCCGGGCCCACCCATCGGGAGATGTGTTACTGGGCCTTCGGAATCTTTGCTCCCGTCCTTACTGGACTCATCTGGTACCGACGGAAGCTAAAATTGCGAGCTGAGGCAGAGTACGATCCCAAACTAAAGCGCCCTATCGAGATGAGGTTAACGACCAATACCATCTATACAATTGCCAGCTATGTGATCTTGTTCTTTCACCTTTTCCAGTACATCCGGATAGTCATGGGATGGGTGGAGTACCCAGAGTGAGCGAGGAGCAATAGATTGGCTATTGCTCCTCCGTGTCTTTTAGAATCGGGTGCCTTTTGAGTTACCAGTAGCGGCGGCCGTCGCAGCCCATGCGGTAGCAGTAGCGGCTGTAGGCGTAGCACTCATCCATCGCCCGTTGTTGAACGATGCCAGGACGATATCCCCAAGCCTCGAACACGTGGCCGCGAGCGTTCTCGGCATAACAAGTCACAGGACCTGTTGGACCGGGGTAGCGTGGAGGACGAGGACGCACAATCGGCCATGGACGACGTGGAGCCGGACGGTAGATGGGACCCGGAGGATACACAGGACCTGGACGATATCCGGGACGGCCCGGGCGAGTGATCGGACCCGGACGATATCCAGGACGACCGGGACGAGTGATCGGAGGCGGACGATGTCCAGGGCGACTTGGGCGCATACCTGGTCCACCGGGACGACGAAGAATATCAAATTCACCGTCGAGGGTGGTCTCACCAGTTTCCATGGCCAAAAACTCTTCCATGATCTGTTCGTCAAGAGCACTCAGTTCATCCAGGTCAAAACCGGCTTCGGCCAGTTCACTCTCGAGAGTCTCCACAGACTGGAGCTCAAACTCCTGGTCTTCCGCTTGTGCCGACCCACCGGCCAAACCAAAACACAACAATGCTGCTAGCAAAGAAAACTTCTTCATTAATTCCCCCCTTGATTTGAAATCAAATCTTGTCTCAGGGCCTGTATAGTAGGCCCACAGCGAGAATTAAAGGGCGTTGCGAAACTTTGACGAAAAAAAAGAGGTTTCACCACTTCATCGTATCGGATCTGATACAGATCTTGCGCACACGTGAAAATGTGTCCCACACCTCTTTTCATCTTGCACGAGATATCGGTTTAATTAACCTCCATATTGAGATCTTGACCGCCGTCACCCCAAGTAATCTAATAAGTCATGGCAAACACGGACACGAGTATTTCCATCCAGGAAGCCGAGAGGCTACTGACGGAAGCCACAGAGACCACGCACAAAAAGTATGGCACCTTTGACGGGGTTTTCACGCCAACTCTTTTAACCATTCTTGGCGTCATCATGTACCTGCGCCTGGGATGGGTGGTTGGTAACGCCGGTCTTTTTGGTGCTTGGCTGATCATCATCGGTGCCTGTGTGATCACCATCTGCACGGGTCTTTGCCTGTCCTCCATCGCCACAAATATTAAATTAGGAGCTGGTGGCGCCTTTTCCATGATCTCACAAAGTCTGGGTCTGGAAGTCGGTGGCAGTATCGGTATCACACTTTATTTGTCTCAGGCCTTCGCCGTGACCATGTATATCTTTGGATTTCGCGATGGCTGGCTGTGGATCTTTCCCGATCACCCAGCCATCTTGGTGGATGTGGTCAGTTTTTTGCTGATCTTTTTGATTGGCTCTAAGAGCGCAGGCCTTGCCTTTCGCGTGCAGTACATCATCATGGCCGTCATCCTTGCTTCTTTGCTGTCGATTCTTGGCTCTGCCCTTGAAGGGTCGATGATCCAAAACCCTGAACTGTGGGGAACCTATCCGGGGACCAAAGAAAGTGGTTTTGCCGGCACCAATTACTGGGTGGTATTTGCTGTGTTCTTCCCTGCTGCCACTGGTGTCATGGCTGGCGCCAATATGTCAGGCGACCTCAAAGACCCACGAGTTTCCATTCCCAAGGGAACTATGGCCGCCATTGCCATCACCACTGTCATTTATCTACTTTTGGCCTACTGGCTTGCCCGTTCGGCCACAAGGGACGAACTCCTTAATAACTACACCATTATGATCGACAGGTCGAAGTGGGGGTTTTTGGTTTTGGCTGGCCTGTTGGGAGCGACGTTTTCCTCGGCCCTCTCGTCCCTGGTGGGTGCCCCGAGAATTCTTCAGGCACTCGGTGAGCACAGTATCACTCCTTATAGTCCCTTTTTGTCGAAACGTACGAAAAAGGGCGAGCCCTACAATGCGATGCTCGTAACGGGGGTCATCGTGGTTCTCACTCTGCTCTTTCGCAACCTGAATGCGATTGCTCCCCTGATCACCATGTTCTTTCTCATCACCTACCTGATGGTCAACGTGGTGGTCCTCATTGAACAAAGTCTCGCACTTCCGAGCTTTCGTCCGACCACGAAGATCCCGCGAGTGGTTCCCATTATTGGCTCCATCGGCTGTCTTCTGGCGATGATTGTGATCAATGCAGTAATGACCACCGTTGCCGTGGTGATTGTCCTGGCAATTTACGTAGCCTTGTCCAAAGCCAAACTGAAGTCTCCATATGGAGACGTGCGAAGTGGTCTGTTTGGCGCCATCGCCGAATGGGGAGCCCAAAGGGTGACGGAGTCTCACGCAGAGAGTGACCGCACCTGGAAGCCAAGTTTTTTGATCCCAGTTGAAGATGCCCGCACCATCCGTGGTGAATTTCACTTGATCAAATCCATTCTACTACCTAAGGGCAGCGCAAAATTGATTGGACTTCAACAATCGGTGCGCAATAACCCAAATCTCAAAGAGCAGTTAAGGACTTTGACCCAAAAATTTAAGGACGAAGGGATATTTACCACCTACTCTACCGTGCAGATCGATTCATTTGGCCGGGGCTTGGGCTCCATTTGCCAATCCTTAAATGCGGCCTTCTTTAAACCCAACACTTTGTTTTTGACCGTCCCGGAAGACCGCACCCTTGAGCATGAATATTTGGTGGCCATAAAAGAAACCCACGAAGCCGGAATGTCGGTGCTCCTGTTTGCCGACGACCCTAAGGCCAACCTCGGGCTTCAGCAGACCATCAATGTTTGGGTCCCCAACCAAGACCCCGACTGGGAACTGACAATGAAGCCGGCGGAAATCAATGCGGCTCTACTTTTGACCGTCATCATCAGTAAAGCATGGAACGCCAAGGTCAATCTTATTGCTTGCACGGAAGGCCTTGATCACAAGCCCAAGGCCATGGACTACTTGGAGAACGTGCGAACACTGGCGAGAGTGAATTGTAATATCCACGTGTTTGACGAACCCATTGAGAGTGTCCTAGGTAAGGCCCCGCAGTCGGATCTCGACATCATGGCTATGCCTCAGAATTTTAGTTTTGAATATGCCAAGAAGATCGTTGAGGTCACCCAGTCGGCTTCGCTGTTTGTCTGGGATTCAGGGCATGAGAATGCCTTCTCCTAACAAAAGCTCGCGCAGCCCATTTTTAAGAGTCATTGTGGGTTTGTAGCCCAATAGATCCCGGGCTTTTTGGGCATTACCACAAGAGCGGTGAATATCCCCGGGTCTGAATTCCCGGTGCTCAACCCCGGGGCTAACCACACCTGGTTTTAGCTCCAACCAAAGGTCACTCAGGGTCTGGATGAGATTTTTAAGGCTGATTTCCTGACCACCGCAAATGTTAAAGGCCTGGCCAAAGGCCTTTTGTCCTTCGTTGGCCGAGATCAATCCCGCCTTAATGTTGATAGACACCACATCACTGACATGGACAAAGTCACGGGTGGTGCTGCCGTCTCCATTCACGATCAAAGGTTGTCCACCTTTGATCGCCTCCACCCACTTGGGAATCACAGCCGCATAGGCTCCGGCCGGATCCTGGCGCAAGCCAAAGATATTAAAATAACGAAAGCCTATAGTCTCCATCCCGTAGTGCTGATGGAACTGATCGGCGTAAAGCTCGTTACCAAGCTTGGTGACTGCATAGGGAGACAAGAGATTTCCCACATCTTTTTCTGACTTCACCGGCTCCTGGTTATCACCGTAGACAGCACTGCTCGAAGCATAAACCACTCGCTTCACATTATTAGCGCGAGCGGCCTCCAGGATGTTCAGAAACCCGGTGGCGTTGATCTCGTGGGCCTCAAGGGGGTTTTCAATGCTCTGAGGAACTGAAGCCATGGCCGCGTGATGAAGAATCACATCGGCACCCCGAACGGCTTTTTCAACCATTCGAGAGTCGCGAATATCCTCACACATAAAGACAAAATTCTTGCGGGTTCCATTGGGAATGTCCTTTAAGAACCCTTCCAGGTTTTCCCACTTTCCAGAGGACAAATTGTCCAGTCCCACCACCTGGTGCCCCTGCTCAACCAAAGCTTGAACCAAATGAGAGCCCACAAACCCTGCGGCCCCCGTCACCAACCAGCGCTTTTTTCCGTCATTTGTACTCATAGACAACCAACCTACCCCTGATGCCCCCAAGGTTCCAGATTCTTTTTGCCGGCCACAGTGCATCGACCAAAAGGCTCCTCTAGCGGCAAATGAGACCAATTTAGGCAGTGACAAATTAGGTTTTTGACAAAATCCACAACATTTTGCCGACCCCGTAATGAAAAATAAATGCCTGAAATTACAGCTTTTTATTGAGCGAACCCCGAGACTGCGGTCAGAACCCGGTCGGCACGAGATTTGTTACTAGTGGTGCGAACCCTGGCGGCCATTAGGTCGACCCTAAATTGACGTGTTCCCCCCCTGGGCGGAGAGAAAGACTTTTGTATGACAACTATGCCCCCTCCAGCTTCCCGACGACATCAGTTCCGCCCGTTTCTTTTCAGCCTCCTCGCCCTGGCCTTTCTTCCGACTGGACTTCATATTGCCAACGCCGAAGCCCCGCCAATGGCGTGGGTGGATGAGGTCAAAAAGCGCTGTCCTGCTCCTGCCGGTACGGAAGAATGGGTGATGGCCGGAGAGTTCTCAGGTCGATACTCGCTCGACGATCTTTTGCGCATCACTCTAGGTAACTATCTTAAGGGAAAACGACTCAAGGACCGCGCGTTTTGGGATTCGGCAAAAAACCAACTGATCTTACCGGTGCGATTCAATGGATTTGACCAGGCAACAGCGATTCCATTTGAATTTATCTATTCTATTGCCAAACATATTGAGTCAGCTCTCCGCCTAAAATATGTGGATGCGATTGCGTTTCCAGATATGGGCCATAGCCACTTTCTTTTGCCGAAAAAGTTTTTTTCCGAGAAAATCTCGCCAATCCCCAATGACCGAAAGGACCTTCTCTATCGCACTATAGTCGAGGAACCCTCGGTCAAGATCGTTTACCACACGGCCGAAAGGCTAATGATGATGGACGAGAACGACAAACTCTTAACTGACCGACACCTTCAGTGGCGTTTTTACACCCGAAATCCCGTCGGCGAGAACCGCCCCAATGGTATCCTTGAGATCTATTCGGCTCTTGATCACCTGAGTAACACCGTCGCTGAAGACCAAGCCTATGGCCACCAGTGGTACGGAGCGGGCTTTCAGATTAATGCCAGCAAAGACGGATGCTTTCCCTATCAATCACAGGGCAAGACGTTTTACTTTGATCTCTCTCTAACGGACCTTCCCTACGGTAACAATGAGTTCATCTTCTAGCCTGAGATTGACATGAGTTGACCTAGTCAGGCAGAGGGAATCCTTTTTCCGGATGGCGCCCTTTGAATTGGCGATAGAAGTCCTGCAAGCTTTTGATGTCGGCCTCTTTGTCTCCAGTTGGATAATAGAGTTCACCACATACTAGCCTCTTGGTTGAAAAATCCAAGGCGAAGGGACAAATCGGCACCCCCGCTCCGATGGCAATATGATAAAAGCCAGTTTTCCAGCGATCGACTTTGCTTCTGGTCCCTTCCGGGGCTATCGCCAGGATAAACGCGTCTTCTCTCTGGAACTTTTCAATGGCGACGGCGACCACATCGTGACTTTGAGATCTCTCGATGGGAAACCCTCCCATTGCCCTCAATAAACTGCCAAAGGGCCACCTGAAAATGGTGTGCTTACCGTACCATCGGTACTTCATACCAATACGCTTGTAAGCCGCCATGCCCAATAGGAAGTCCCAGTTGGATGTATGAGGAGCTCCAATGGCGATATATTTGGGAACATCAGGTGGACTTCCTTCCACCGTCCAGCCCAGAAGACGAAACATAACAAAATCACATAACCAATAAACCAATCGAGGCAGAAGCATTACAATGTAGGAGTTCTTCTCCTCGCTCACGGACGTGCCACTTCTAAGAATTTTTCCATTACTAGTTCGCGGCCATCTGCGGTCATCTCAGGATACAGGGGCAAACTGACAAGGCGTTGGGAAATCTCATGAGACTTGGGACAACTGGATTTGGTGTCTGCCAAAACAGTTTGCAATGCGGGCTGGGCATCCATGGGGACGGGATAATGAATCCCTGTTTGTATTCCCACTTCCCTCAAGTGATTGATGACATCATCACGATTGGAAACTTCAACCACGTAGAGATGATAAACGGCGTAGCTAAACTTGGAAGGCTCCAATATCTGGAATCCTCGATCAAGCAATCGACTGTCATAAAAGGCGGCATGCTCGCGACGATTTCCCGTCCAGCCGGCCAAGTACTTAAGCTTCACTCCTAGGACGGCAGCCTGAATTCCATCCATCGTCTCATTGGAACCCAGTTCTCCATGAAGATACCTGTCGGTCCGACCGTGATTGGCCAAAATCGATACCTTCTGCAAAAGCTCATCGCTTTCACTAACCACAGCTCCGGCGTTGCCGAAGGCGCCGAGGTTTTTTGACGGATAAAAACTAAAAGTACCAGCCTGATCAAAAGTTCCCACCGACCGCCCCATCCACTTGGCCAAATGGGCCTGGGCACAGTCTTCGACCACCTTAAGGCCCTTTTTCGCAGCAATCTCCATCACCCGGTCCATATTCTCGGGATGCCCATAGAGGTGGACTGGAATAATCATTTTAGTCCTGTCACCAATCAAGGATTCCAGATGATCAAAATTCATGGAGTAAGTAGGGCGAACCACATCCACAAAAACAGGCTTGGCTCCGACGCGAACCACGGGTTCGACCGTACCAAAGAAAGTGTTGTTGGGAATCAAAACCTCATCGCCAGCGCCGATGTTTAAAGCTCTCAAAACTAATTCGATTGCGGCCGTGCCATTGCTGCAGGGAACAGCTCCAACTGAACCATGGGCAGTGGCAAAATCATCTGCAAACTTCTGGCAAACAGAGCCCTGCACAAATGCGGCCTTATCCATCACTTCAGCAATAGCCTGCCAGACTTCATCTTTGATGTTTTTGTACTGGACCTTGAGATCAGTCAGTTCCATACCCAATAGAGTCCCAGTTCTTTAGCCCCGGGTCAACGGGTCCAGGACCTCCACAGATTGTTTAGGTCTATAGCACATCCTGGGCAGTAAGGGACTTGAGACAGCGGATATCATAGGGACAAGGCTTGTTCTGATTGCATGGGCGACAAGGGAATTCCTTCTCGACAACTTTCCCCTTATTCATAATAGGCCCACACCTAGCAGAAGTATTCGGACCAAATATCGCCACAACATCCAGATCCAAAGCTGCGGCCAAGTGCATAGGCCCGCTGTCACATCCAATAAATCGATCTGCAAGAGACATTAAGCCCTTCACCTGACCAATATTCAATCTGCGCCAAAACGCCCAATTTTGATGGAACTGACATAAAGCACTCAGCCTTGCTTCGTCCGTTCCTAAAAGAATAGTAACCAAATCTTTCTCCCTCAATCTATTGATGCAATCATTCACTAGCTTTGGCGGCAAATTGCGAATTGGATTTGCGGCTTCAGGTCCCAAAATGACAAAACCAGATCGG
>JACKAM010000007.1 GCA_020635075.1 Pseudobdellovibrionaceae bacterium
GACAACCTGCAAAGTCGACTCAGATTGTGTTGTCGTCCCCAACCCCTGCGGCTGGCCGACTTCGGTTGCCAACAAAAAAAGTGCCGAAGCGGCGACAAAGTGTAACACCCACCATGGAGCTTCGATGGGTTGTGTGAGTTGGGACCAATTGGGAAAGGCCAAGCCCAGTGTCCATTGCAAAGATGGAGAGTGTAAGCTGAAGTCTGAGTAGGGAAAAGGCCCGGGGCCGATCTCTTAGGGCGTTTGCCCCTCAAGACGGCAGCAATTGAAGCGCATAGCGCGATGCATCAATTCAAGTTCAAATTCAAACGTCGAATGTTGGCTTGGCTTTTCAAGGTGGATGCCCCGTTTTGAACGATGTTTCCGTGAATAAATCCAACTAATTGGATTGAAAGCTTCCCTCTTGCTTCCGACTGAGTGGCTTCTCCCTATAGGGAGGGATCATTGTCCGTCGTTGCACTGGATGGGGCAGGGTGATATATGCCGTCGGCGAAATACTTTCCTGCTGGAGGAGGCTTGTGATGCGTGTCTCTGCAAAGATTTTTGGTTTTGTAGTCTTAATCGGCCTGTTGACGACCACGGTTCTTTGGAGTGCCGGAACTCCGGGAAAAGTGAAACTCAAAGATATCGGTGGCCAAATTTATTCCCTGTATGACTGGAATGAACTTCAGCTGACTGCCTCACTGACCGCTGAAGGGTGGGCGGGCTCAGAAGTCGAATCCAGTTATCGGGTGGCCACCGTCGATCCATCAACAATGGAACAAAAGTTCTACTACTGGCATGGCGGCCAGTGGTTAGAAGAAGAGTACCCAGATGCTCCATCCTCACAACCTTCCCAGGTGTGGAATGCGTTTAAAGATGAAAACATTGTACTGGCCCATCCTCCCGCACTGAACAGCAGTGTCTCCCAACTTAAGTTTACCGTTTGTCTGGGGCTAGTAGGCCAAAGCGGCAGCAGAGAGGGTAACTGTCAGGCCGTTCACTACCAAAAGCGGACAAGATCTGTATTGAGATCCGTCAACGACGGCAATCTGCGTTCGGCTTCAGTCAACTTGGCTGACAAGGTTTCGCTGGGCCAGGTCACACTGGTGCAAAGTGAAGGAAGCAAGAGAACCGTCTCATTTGACATTAGTCTGCCAGAAACCAGTCTGATCTCAGGCTTGGCACTGATTCCTGACAGCGTTGATGCGCGCTACCCCAACACAACTCTACAAGGGGTGAAGATCTCAGTTTTTATTATGCTGGATGGGCAGCCCGATGGGAACCCCATCATGACAGTTCAGAATGGTCAAATCACCTATGATCTGCCCTTCTCAATGGGTCATGAACTGGTGCAGCCATCTCCCGAGTACGTGAGCGCTGTCGATGATATCGTGGCCAGTTGGGGCGTGAGTGGGGTGAGTCCAAGTGAACGGGAGAAGTTCTTTGATCCGGACGAATTCAATTCTCTATTGGGTCGATTAACCGAAGCACAGCTGAGCAACTTGGTGGATGCAGAACGGGAGTGGGTCCTACAGTCCCTGCAGGCCTTCAATGTTCCCTTTGGCTCAACTCAAGTCCAAGCCAAGGGCTGGATGTCTGGTATTTGGCGTCCCTTTAGTAATGCCTTCCGAGTCGTGGTTGAGGCTGGACCGAATGCCCCACCATTCTCGCTTTACGCCTTCATCAACACGGCTCAAGATAACTTCGGTGTTGGCGAGCCTGGGCTAGGGGAGCCCCACTGGCTCAATGGCAAGCGTGACTGGCAATGGGCCTCCAATGTGATCCAGCAAAAACTGGCCGGAGTGCCAAATTCCCCTTCGTTTACTCCCTTGAGTTTGCCGAGCTCTCCGGACGAACTCAGTCCCGAGTGTCGAAAGATGGTCGAGTCTCCTGCGGCAAAGATCTATGCCAGTGCGGTTTTTTCTGGCTTGGCAGGTGGAGCCATTTCTAAGCTTCTCGGTGCGCTTGGAGCCGTTTCGAGTGCGGCCGCGGCCCATTCTGAGGCCATCGGTACATTAGTGGGTTGGGCATCAGGTGCTATCTTCGATGGTATGCCACCCATTGACTACGTGAAGTTTAAACTGGCGTTTTTGGCAGCTAATGCTTTTGCCTATGATGTGAAGGAAGTGAAACTGCGCCTGCCATCCATGCTTTCCTTTTGTGTTGGCGATACCTTTGAGTTCCAAGCGGCCTGGTTTAACCAGTGTGGTCGCCCTCTAATGGGGTTTGCTCCCCACTGGGGCACCTCCATTGGTGTGACCGACGAGAGCAAGATCTCGATCGAGGTGACCGGGTCAGCGTCTGGGCTAGGCCCCGTTTATGGGGCTGGTGCGAACTTCAAGGCTAGAACCCTGAAGCCAGGGAAAGTGTCGATCGCCGTCATTGATGACACCAGCAGATCCTATCAATTGTTCGACGTAGAAATTAAGAAGTGTGGAACAACTCAGCGGCCGACTCCTCCTCCTCAGTAGTATTTTAGGATTGGTTTTACTGAGCCTCTCACCTTTGGTTTTTTGGCCAGGGTGGGGGGATGTGTGGAATGACCCGCAGATATTCTTAATCAATCTAGGTCTCTTGATCCTTGTCGGGTCCCATCTTCTGAAACAAGCACTGGCCGCTCCCCAGGGGGCCTCCGCCACTTCTTGGAGTTTTGAATATCTAAGAAGTGGATTCAGGAACAAAGACCTTTGGACTTTTAGAGCCATGTATCAGTTCATGGTGGAGTCCCCCGCAAGGCTGTTGGGGATAGCGGCCATTTTGCTCCTCATTCAAGCCATTGCCCTAGGCATTTTCTCACCGCAGACGTTGGCTCTTTCCTTGGCGCTATTTCTTGCCGGTTTGGTTTTGAGTCCCAAGTTCAGATTTGAAGGCCAGCGATCACTTCTCTTTGATCTGGTTGCAGTGAGCATTAGTCTTCAAGGTCTACTGGTTCTGGTGCAGTTTTTTATTGGTGACCCAATTCCCTATGGGAACTTCACGGACTTTGTTAAATGGCGGGCCACAGGAACCCTTGGGAATCCCAATCGGGTAGGGACCTTTCTTTCTCTTGGCCTTCTGTTCTTGCTCAATTCAGATTTGCCCCAGTCTTGGTTAAGAAAGCTGGCTGTTGGCATCGCGGTTTTGGCCCTGGCCTGTACCCTTTCGCGAGCCAATATATCTGTTCTCCTGCTGCTCTGGTTGTGGGATCACTGGCGGAAGGGGCGATGGACGATCAAAAGAGCGTTACGTTTAGGCCTCATCCCAGTCATTGCATTTCTGTTGGTGGTGATGGGGAGTTCAACGAGCGAGGTATTCAGCAGTCTTGGCAATGTCGGGTCCCTTGTCGGCAGACTCAATGAGTACAAAGTCGTCATTCCAATGCTTAGCGAAGTCCACCCACTATGGGGCATGGGTTGGAACCAATACGGCCAACTGCCAGGGGCAAGCTCCCCCCATATTCACAATGAATTCCTTGGAGCCTGGATCGAAGGCGGAGCCATTGGCCTTGTACTCCTCTGTCTGCTCACCATAAGTTTCTTTAAACTGAGCTTCAGCCGCAAAGGACCAGCCTTGTTCATGCTCATCTTTTTGCTGACCATCAGCCTGGTGGATTTTCCGCTGCGCAACCAAGCAAACTTGGTGCTGCTGGTTCTGGCCTGCCTCAGACCTTCGAATCCTTCCGACTTGGCCGCTTAGAAAGCCGCGGCTTCGGTGGCTTGCTAGGTCATCTTTTAAAGTGATTTCAGTTAGTTATAGTCGTCGCAAATGACCTTCCTGTTGTTGGTCTATGTGGCGAATTATTGGTTTATATATGAACCAAAATAGCATATAATGGTCTATGTATAGATCAAAGGAGCTGTATGCCTAAGACCAAACCACGGACTTACTCCCGGTATACGAAGGAGGCCATGGTTCTACTTGGGAAGCTCATTCGGGCGGCCCGAAAAGAGCGAAACCTCGGTACCCAGGAAGTTGCAGATCGGGCCAGTATTTCTAGAGGACTCCTCCAGCGGATCGAGAAAGGGGATCCCAAGTGTGAACTTGGGGCCGCATTTGAAGTGGCTGCGATTGTTGGGGTCAGACTTTTTGATACTAGAAGTGACTCCCTCTCTGGAGAACTCCGGCGAGCAGATGACAGGTTGGCTCTGCTTCCTAAATCATCCCGCAAGAAAACAAAGGTCGTTCACGATGACTTCTAATTCTCCAAAAGAGGCCTACGTTTGGATATGGTTGCCGAATGAGATAGCTCCTGTAGTCTGTGGACGCTTGGAAGCGACCGCAGAGGGAGTCCTATTTAACTACGGAACAAGCTACCTGCAGCGTCTCAGCCAAAACCAAAAAGCCATGTCTATCTACGAGCCCGAACTCCCATTGAAACGAGGTCAACTGCCTCTAGTCGGTCAACTCAAAATACCGGGTTGTATTCGGGATGCCGCCCCTGACTCATGGGGTAGACGAGTTATTATAAACCGCACACTGGGTGTGGCGGGGACAGATGTCGAAACAGGGGATCTGGACGAACTCACCTATCTCCTTGAGTCGGGCTCTGACCGAATTGGAGCCCTTGATTTTCAACTGTCCCCAACGGAATATGTCCCTCGGTCGGCAAAAAATGTGAGCTTTGATGAACTCATCGCCTCTGCTGAGCGAGTAGAAAAGGGAATCCCCTTAACTGCGGAATTGGACCAGGCCCTCTTTCACGGAAGCTCCATTGGTGGAGCCCGACCAAAAGCTTTGGTGGAAATGAAGTCCAAGAAATTCGTTGCCAAGTTTCCGTCGAGCACCGACCTCTACAATATGGTCAAGGCTGAATACCTCGCGATGAGACTCGCTGCTTTGGCTGGAATCAATGTGGCCCCAGTCAGACTTGTTAAAGCTGCCAACAAGGATGTGCTTTTGATCGAGCGCTTTGACCGTGACAAAACCGACAGGGGCTGGACGCGAAAACCCATGGTGTCTCTTCTTACCATCTTACAGCTTGATGATATGACAGCTCGTTATGCAAGTTACGAGGATTTTGCCGAAGTCATTAGGCATCGTTTTGATTCGCCCACGAATACGCTAAGGGAGATGTTCTCCCGGCTGGTATTCAATGTCCTCTGTGGGAACACTGACGATCACGCAAGAAATCATGCCGCGTTCTGGGATGGCAAGAGTCTTAGTCTCACTCCAGCCTACGATATTTGCCCACAGGGACGAACCGGTAACGAGGCCTCTCAGGCCATGAAAATTATCGGCGCTGAAAATCTCAGTCAGCTAAGGACTTGCGCCAAAGCCGCGGCCAATTTCCAACTCACCGAGAAGGAGGCTCACCAGATTTTTGACCACATCGCCGAGATAATCGAACAAAACTGGGATGAGGTCTGCGAGGAAGCAGAGCTGTCTGAAATCGAAAAACAGCAATTATGGCGTCGTCAATTCCTCAATGGGTTTTCCCTACAACGGTAGCACAGGGCAATGGCGGCTCTCGATCTCAGAGGTTGCGAGTTTTCTAAGGATATCAAGGGTCTAGGTCTGAGTCCCAGATCTAGAAAATAATCTCTGTTCTGGCTGTTACTTCCCATTGTGATGGTGTCGGTCTATGCCTTTTGTGGATTTGCCCTTATCGCCGCTCTAGGACTTGCCATGGGAGTGGCTGTTTCGTTTACGGACTCAGCGGTCCAGTTGATTGCTGTATGGATTGCCATCATTGTTGGAAGTGTGGCTTTGTATCTTAGAATTCCGAAAGCGACTCGAAGTGAGTTCTGGAAGGACCTAATAAGGCCTTGATAACTCATATGTCCATATGAGGAGGAAGTTCTTAAATTGAGCCGGGGAGTAGCACTATGCCCGAAAGGATTGTGCATGAGTGTGGCTATCCGGAAGGATCATGTTGCCTATAGTGAATGGACCTTCGTGGGCTCATTTGAACATACTGTTGGGCGAACCTTTATCTTTCCGACGGACCCACAAAAGCCAGCAATGGTCTTTAGTAGTCAGGGGTACAAATTGAGTAATTCCACTCAGAGCCAACCTTGAGATTACGCCTTATAGGGGGATTAGTATGGAACGTTACCAGAATCCCTTGTTATCGCCTTTCCCGCCACCTCACTTTTACCTCTAATGCCCTCGCAAGTGCGGGGATTCATAGTTCTAATCC